>NZ_JBIKSE010000012.1:0-40491 GCF_044348765.1 Arenimonas sp. | reverse complement strand
CTGTACCGCCAAGGCCGCCGACAGGGCGTTGAGTTCGTAATCGCGCAGGAAGTCGGCACGGCTCAGCCGGGGCAGGGCTTTCAGAGTGATGCTGCCGACGGCATAGACCAGTCCGTCGAGTCGGTCGCCCGCTTCGCTGGCGGCCTGGGCGATGAAGCCGTCATCGAGCACATCGCCGATGCTGTAGCCGGCACCGAGTTCGGCGGCAAGGCCGGTAACGGCGTCGGCATTGCGCCCGGCCAGATGCAGGCGATGACCGCGTGCTGCCAGCAGGCGTGCCGTGGCCGAACCGATGCCGCCGTTGGCGCCGAAAATGAGGATGCTTCCGGACATGAGCGGCTCCCGAACAAAAGACCATTGTCCGGCCGCCGCCGTGATGGAAATGTGGTGGTCTTGGCCATGAAAAAACCCGCCGGAGGGCGGGTTTTTTCGTTGCAGCAAGCCGGGGCTTACTTGATCTTGCCTTCCTTGTACGGCACATGCTTGCGCACGACTGGATCGTATTTGGAAATTTCCATCTTGTTCGGCGTGGTCTTCTTGTTCTTATCGGTGGTGTAGAAGTGACCGGTGCCGGCGGTGGAGATCAGGCGGATTTTATCGCGTTTCGATGCCATGTCAGGTGCTCCTTAAATTTTTTCGCCACGGGCGCGCAGTTCGGCCAGCACGGAATCGATGCCGCGCTTGTCGATGGTACGCAGGCCATGGGCCGAGACCTTGAGTTTGATCCAGCGGTCTTCGCTGGCGACCCAGAAACGGCGCTCGTGGATGTTGGCATGGAAATGCCGGCGGGTTTTGTTGTTGGCATGCGAAACGTTGTTGCCGCTTTGCATGGCCTTGCCGGTTACTTGGCAAATACGACTCATGGCGTACCTCGTGGAGTATTAAGGATCCCCCGTAGCCCGGGTGAATTCGGCCCCGCGGAAATTCCGCACACAATGGGGTGGTGCCCGATGACGGCGTGCGTATTGTGGGCCGCACAGCCAGCAGAGCTTCAGGCGAGCCGGTTATTATGCCAACGTTTTCCTTGTGGCGCAAATACTTAGCTGAATCCGCAAGGAGTGCCGCGCTAAGCCCTTGATGCCCAAGGCCTAGTGCGCAGCCTTGTCGCGGTGCCAGCCGCGGTGCTTGATGTCCAGATACAGGCTGTACAAAGCGGTAAAGGTCGGGAACAGATTCTGCAGAACCCCCACCGAGTCCTGTTTGGAGGAGAACAGAAAGTAGCTCAGGGTCATCAGGCTGCCGACCACGCTCATGTACCAGAACACCCGTGGAATGACCGGTTTGCCGGCGCGTTTGGAGGCGATGAACTGCACCAGCCAGCGGCCTCCGAACATCAGCGCACCGGTGTAGCCGATCAGCTTCCAGGGAGTGATGACCAGTCCGGTCCAGGCCAGCCACTCGATCGGAAGATTCATCATAGTTCGGTGGTTCCGGTGATTTTGCTGCGTTTGATCAGCCAACTCACGCCGCGCAGATCGGCGATGCCGACCCAGGCGCGGCCCAGGTTGTTGTATTTGGACACGCCGGTGCTGCGTTCGCGATGATTGACCGGCACGCTGACCGATTGCCAGCCGGCGCGCTTGACCAGAGCCGGGAGGTAGCGGTGCATGTGGTCGAAGTAGGGTAGGTCGAGGAACAGCGCGCGTTCGAACAGTTTGATGCCGCAGCCGGTATCCGGAGTTTCATCGCGTAGCAGACGCGAACGGATGGCGTTAGCCGCTTTCGAGGCCCAGCGCTTTGAGCCGGCGTCTTTGCGTTCGACGCGCCAGCCGGCGAACAGTTTCACCGCCGGATCGGCGGCATCCCGGGCCGACAGCAGTTTTGGAATGTCGGCCGGATCATTCTGGCCGTCGCCGTCCAGCGTGGCAATCCATTCGCCGCGTGCCTGTTTGACACCGTTACGGATAGCGGTGCTCTGTCCGCTCTGCCGGGTGTGGCCGAACACACGGAGTTCTGGCACGGTTTCCCGCAGTTGTTTCAAGATCTCGCGCGAGGCATCCTTCGAGCAGTCGTCAACGTAGATGATCTCGAACGGCAGTAGGCCGCGCAGGGCGGCGGTGATTTCATGCACCAGCGGCGCGATGTTGTCCTGTTCGTTGAATACCGGAACGACCACGGAAACCTGCGGCAATGCGGCGTTGTCCAGTGTCATGGGCGGCCTCTGTCGGCTTGGGAACTACCGCTATTGTAGCGTGTCAGCGCCGCAGTTTTTCCAAGATGCCATCGAGCGTATCGAGGCCGTGGTAGTGGATGACCATTTTACCGCTGCCCTTGCGGCCATGATTGAGCTGTACTTTCGCCCCGAGCAGATCAGCAATTTCACGTTCGAGCATCTCGATGTCGGCATTGCTGGGCGCCGGCGCCGCATCGGATTTAGCGGCGGCTTTGGTTTTCCCGGCCTGTTGCGCGCGCCGTTCCACTTCGCGCACCGATAACTGTTCGGTAGCAGCGGTTTGCGCCAGTGCGATGGCCAGATCGGCCGGCAGCGTCAGCAATGCCCGGGCATGGCCCATTTCCAGCTGGCCGGTTTCCACCAGTTTGCGGATCGCTTCTGGAAGTTCCAGGAGACGCAGCAGATTGGATACCGCCGCACGCGAGCGGCCGACCGCTTCCGCGGCTTGCTGGTGGGTCAGATCGAATTCATCGATCAAGCGGTGCAAGGAGGTCGCTTCCTCCAGCGGGTTAAGGTCTTCGCGCTGGATGTTTTCAATCAGCGCCATGGCGATGACCGCACGGTCATCGACCTCGCGGACCACGACCGGCACATCACGCAGTTCGGCCAGTTGGGCCGCGCGCCAACGGCGTTCGCCGGCGATGATTTCGAACTTGCCGCCGCCGATGTCGCGGACCACGATCGGCTGAATGACCCCTTGGGCGCGGATGGAATCGGCCAGCTCGGCCAATTTCTCGGTTTTCATGTCCCGGCGCGGCTGGTATTTGCCGGGCTGCAATTTGGTGATTGGCAAGCGGGTCAAGCCTTCCTTGCTGAGATCAGCGGGCGCCGCAGCAGCCTTCAGATTGCCGCCGAGAAGCGCATCAAGGCCGCGTCCGAGTCCTGTTTTCTTGGCCGCCATTATGCGCTCTCCTTGTTCTTGGTTTTGTTATTGCGTCGGATGACTTCGCCGGCCAGACCCATATAGGCCAGGGCGCCGCGTGAGCTGCGGTCGTAACGCAGGATGCTCATGCCGTGACTGGGCGCTTCGGCCAGACGCACATTGCGCGGCACCAAGGTACGGAACACGGTGTCGCCGAAGTGCTGGGTCAGCTCGTTGCTGACCGCATTGGCCAGATTGTTTCGGACGTCGTACATGGTGCGGATGATGCCGTCAATCTCCAGCGCCGGGTTGAGCTTCTGCTTCAAGGCGTTGATGGTGTTGATCAGCGAACTCAATCCTTCCAGAGCAAAATACTCGCATTGCATCGGAACGATGATGCCATCGGCGGCGGCCAGCGCGTTCAGGGTCAGCAATGACAGCGAGGGCGGGCAGTCGATGATGATGAAGTCGTAATTGTCCCGGATGGGCTCCAAGGCCTGCTTCAGGCGGCTTTCGCGCGCCGGCATGTCCATCAGCTGGATTTCGGCAGCGGTCAGGTCGATGTTGCCGGGTATCAGGTCGAAGCCTTCTTCGCTGCGGCGCAGCACCTGTTCGATGGCCGATTCACCCAGCAGCAGTTCGGTGATGGAATGTTCCAGTTCGCGTTTATCGAAGCCGGCGGCCATGGTCGCGTTACCCTGGGGATCAAGATCGACCAACAGCACTTTTTTCGGCGTGGCGGCCAAGGCGGCAGCCAGATTCACGGCGGAGGTGGTCTTGCCAACCCCGCCTTTCTGATTGGCGATAGCGATGATGCGGCTCATTCAGCTTCCAGTAACCGGCGACTTCCAGCCCTCCATTATGCCCAATGCCGGCGGTCTTTGGCGTTGCATCGGTAAATTTTTATGGGCGTGCGGCGTGGCCGACCACCACCAGTTGGCGTTCGGCATCCAGACCCGGCACGTGCAACGGGTGAACTGCCCTGACCTGCCAGCGGGCATCCAACTCTGCGATTTCATCCGCGATACGGGGGCCTTTCATTGCCAACAGTACGCCGTCCGGTGCCAATAGATGGCCGCCGACGGCGAGTATGCCGGCGAGGCGATCCATGGCTCGGGCGGTGATGGCGGCATAACAACCCTCTTCGGCAACCGCCTCGGCCCGGGACTCGATGACGCGGGCGTTTTCGAGACCGAGCTGGCGTACTGCCTCGCGCAGAAAGCGTGCTTTTTTGCCGTTACTCTCAACGAGGCTGACGGAAGCCTCCGGCCGGATGATGGCCAGTGGAATGCCGGGCAGGCCTGGACCGGTTCCGAGGTCGGCCAGCGATGCCTGGGTGAAATACGGGTGCATGGCCAGGGAGTCCAGAAGATGTTTACCCAGCATGTCGTTGGGATCACGGATTGCGGTCAGGTTGTAGGTTTTGTTCCATCGCACCAACAGGTCCAGATAGTCCAGGAGCTTGCCGGCGTGTTGCCGGTCGAGCGCAAGCGCATCCAGACCCCGACAGAGGTCCGCATGCAGTGGATGGTTTTCCGGATTCATTTGCCTATTGTCGCAAAACCTGCACTTATGCGCATACACTAATGCAAATCTTCGGAGATTGGCACCATGGCCAATGTATTGCTAACAGGTGCCAGCGGTTTCGTCGGCGGTCATCTCCTGCATGAGCTTCTGGTCAACGGGCATAAGGTGCGGGCACTCTTGCGCAGCGCGGTCTCCGATGCTCAGCTCGCGAATGCGGGTGCCGAGCCGGTACGCGGCAGCTTGCAGGACCAATGTGCGTTGAACGCGGCATGCCAGAATATGGACGCAGTCTTTCACTGCGCTGCCAATACCAGCGCCTGGTCACGGGATCGCGAGACACAGAACGAAACAAATATCGCCGGGACCCAACGTCTGCTGGCCGCTGCTGAAGCCAACGGTGTCGCCTGTTTCGTCCACACCTCCAGTGTTTCGGCCTATTCGCATCTGGTCGAAGAAACCCTGACCGAAACCCTGCCACAGCGCGGCGGCGAAAGTTGGATCAATTACGAACGCAGCAAGTATCTGGGTGAGCAGGCGGTTCGGCAGGCGTCCCTGCCGTATCTGGTATTTAATCCCTCGCATGTGCTGGGCCCCGGCGATCGTAACAACTGGGCGCGGTTGGTCAAGATGGTGCACGACGGCACACTGCCCGGCGTTCCACCGGGATCCGGTGCTTTCGCCGATGTCCGTGAAATCGCCAAAGCCCAGGTTCGTGCCTGGCAGAGCGGGCTGCGCAATGAATCCTTTCTGCTCGGCGGCAGTCATGCCAGTTTTCTGGAGTTCGTGCAGTTAGCCGCACAGTTGTCCGGACGTCCGCTGGCCCGACGGGCGATGCCGAAGGCGGTGCTGCGCATCGTGGGACAATTGAGCGAAATGACCGCTGCGGTCACCGGCAAAATGCCTCAGATCACACCGGCAGCGGTTGCCATGACCTGCCATCACCTGAAAGTCGATTCCGGCAAGGCGATTGCCCAGCTCGGTTACCGAGAAACTCCGTTGCCGCAGTTAATGGCGGATACGCTGGCGTGGATGCGTGCCGAAGGCATGGTTACGGCGTAGCGATCTTCAGCACTGGGCCGACGCCCTCGGTGAAACTAAGGGCGTGAAGTCGATTGCCATCAGGCATTGCCACCGCGCTTCGGTTTCGGCGCTCATGGCAATAATACCAGTCCCAATGACGGCCCGAGGGCATGGATGGCGTGAATCAGATGATAGGCTTAAAATACGCATACCGATCTCGGAGTCGCCCATGTCCTTCCCCATGTCACGCCCACGCCGGATGCGCGCATCCGAGTTTTCCCGTCGTCTGATGCGCGAATACCGCCTCGATGTCAGCGATCTGATCTTGCCGGTATTCGTCCATGAGTTGCAACAGGTAACGCCCGTTGCCTCGATGCCGGGCGTGGAGCGTCTTTCCATCGATGCGCTGGTGCGCAAAGCCGAACAGGCAGCTTTGGCCGGCATTCCGGCTATGGTCCTGTTTCCGGTGACCGCGCCGGAAGCCAAGTCACTGGATGCGGCCGCTGCCTATGATGAAAACGGCTTGGCCCAGCGCGCCATCCGCGCCATCAAGTCGCGCTTTCCGGACATGGGTGTGATTACCGATGTCGCGCTTGATCCCTACACCAGCCATGGCCAGGACGGCTTGGTTGATGAAAGCGGATATGTGGTGAATGACGATACCGTCGAAGTGTTGGTTGCACAGGCGCTGTCGCATGCCCACGCCGGTGCCGATGTAGTGGCTCCGAGCGACATGATGGATGGCCGTATCGGCGCCATCCGCGAAGCACTCGAAGAGCAGAACTTCGTCAACACCCGAATCCTGGCCTACTCGGCAAAATACGCTTCGGCGTATTATGGCCCGTTCCGCGATGCGGTCGGCTCGGCATCGGCGCTCGGCGGCGGCAACAAATATTCCTACCAGATGGATCCGGCCAATGCCGATGAGGCCCTGCGTGAAGTGGCACTGGACATCGAGGAGGGTGCCGACATGATTATGGTCAAGCCGGGCATGCCCTATCTGGACGTGCTGCGTCGGGTCAAGGACCGGTTCGAAATGCCGACCTTCGTTTACCAGGTGTCCGGCGAGTACGCGATGATCAAGGCTGCTGCCCAGAATGGCTGGCTGGAGGAGCAGGCCTGCGTAATGGAATCGCTGCTGGCGTTCAAGCGCGCCGGTGCCGACGGCATCCTGACCTATTACGCGCTTGACGCCGCCCGTTACCTGAAGGGCTGAGCCGTGCCGCTGCGCCAGCCGCATGCACGCTTCGCAGTCCTCGGCCAGCCGGTCGATCATTCGCTGTCACCCTATATCCATAAACATTTCGCCCGCCAGTGGTCGATCGATTTGGACTACATACGTCTGGAACTGGCACCGGAAGCGCTGGCACAGGGCTTGATACGTTTTGCGGCTGATGGCGGTGTCGGCATGAATGTGACTCTGCCGCACAAACGGGCCGTGATGGCACTCTGCAGCGAATTGATGCCGCGCGCGCGGCGTGCACAATCGGTCAATACGCTGAGTTATATCGACGGCGCTTGGCATGGCGATAATACCGATGGCATTGGTTTGGTGAATGATCTCTGTATGCGCCATAACATCGATCTGCGTGGCCGTCGCACTTTACTGCTCGGGGCCGGTGGTGCTGCATTCGGGGTGGCGCCGGCGCTGCTGGATGCCGGCATCGGTGAGCTACTGGTGTGCAATCGCACCACGGAGCGTGCCGATGATCTGGTGAATGTCCTTCAGGAACCGGCGCGCGCTCATGCCCGCTATTGGCAGGATCTATCCGAACTCGGTCATTTCGATCTGATCATCAACGCCACCTCCGCGGGGCGCGGCATGCAGCCCTTGCAGCTGCCGTTTCGTCTGGCCGGCGCATCCACCGTAGCGGTCGATCTCAGTTACGGCATGGCTGCCATCGATTTTCTGGCCTGGGCCCAGGCCGCCGGCTGCGGCGAAGCCTTCGATGGCCTGGGCATGCTGGTCGAACAGGCCGCCGAAAGCTTTCGGATTTGGCAGGGCCTGCGCCCGGATACCGACGGCGTATATGCCGAGCTGCGCCGCCTGGCCGATGGCGAAGGTGCCGCCGAGTGACGCCGCAGGCACTGCCGTTCGGCGTCTTTATTCTTGCGCGCGCCGCCGATTGGGACAACGCCCAGCAGCTCGGCTACTGGCATACCGCTTCACTCGAAAAAGAGGGATTCATCCATGCCGCCAGTCATGAGCAGGTGCCCGCTGTTTTCGCCCGCCGTTTCAGCGATGCGGCGCAGGTGTTCCTGTTGAAACTAGACGAGGCGGCCTTGGTCGATTATCTGCGCTGGGATCCGCATCCCGTTAGCAGTGAACTGTTTCCACACATTACCACGCCCATTCCGCTGGAATGTATCGAGCGCGTACTGCGCTGGCCGGTTTAACTTTCGGCCAGATACATATCCTTCAGGCGCACGTAATGCTGCGCCGAATAATACAGTTGCGCGATATCCTGTTCGCTGAGCGTGCGTACGCATTTGGCCGGGTTGCCGAGCCAGAGCTCGCCGCGGCGAACGGTTTTGCCCGGCGGAATCACCGCGCCGGCGCCGACGAAGCCGTGGTCCTCGATGACGGCACCGTCCAGTACGGTGGCGCCCATGCCGATCAAACAGGCGTTGCCAATGGTGCAGGCATGCACGATGGCAGCATGACCGATGGTGACGTCATCCCCAATCAGGGTTGGATAACCGACCGGTCGGCCTTCCGGCCCGTCGTGGCTGACATGCACGATGCTGCCGTCCTGGATGTTGGTGCGGGCGCCGATGCGGATATGGTTGACGTCGCCACGGATGACCGTACCTGGCCAGATCGAGCTGTCGTCGCCGATGTGCACGTCGCCGATGACCGTGCAGGCCGGATCGATGAACACGCGTTCGCCGAGGCGGGGGGTGATACGATTGAAGGGGCGCAGAGCCGGCATGAGTTGACCTTTTGCTGACGGAAACTGGGTACAATCTGCTTATTCCCTCCCATTCTACCCGACTGCCATGACCCTTCGCACCGACTTCGACCGTTTGAAACAGGCGCACCTGCGCGGCGCGTTCTCCTATCAACAGCGCATCGAGCTGCTCAGCCGCCTGGATGCTGCCGTGCGCCGGAACCGGGAAGCGGTGGTCGAGGCCTGCAGCCGCGATTTCGGTCGCCGCGCCCGTATCGAGACCCTGGCCGCCGATGTCATGGTCACGCTGGATGAAATCAAACATGCTCGCAAGAATTTGCGCCGCTGGATGCGTCCACAGCGCCGTGCCATCAACCTGACCTTCAAGCCAGCACGTGGTGAAATCCGTTACACGCCGCTCGGCGTAGTCGGCGTGGTGGCACCCTGGAACTATCCGTTCCAGCTCGCTATAATCCCGCTGGCCAATGCCATCGCTGCCGGTAATCGGGTCATGATCAAGCCGTCCGAATTCACCCCGTCGGTCAGCGCCCTGATCGAAACGCTGATCCATGAAGTCTTTTCCGCTGACGAGGTGGTGGTGGTGCAAGGCGATGCCAGCGTGGGTGCGGAGTTCACCAGGCTGCCGTTCGACCATCTGATCTTCACCGGATCCACTGCTGTCGGCCGGCATGTGATGGCCGCCGCTGCCGCCAACCTCACTCCGGTCACGCTCGAGCTCGGCGGCAAATCGCCGGCATTGATTGCCGCCGATTACCCGATTGCCCAAGCGGCCGATCGCATCGCGTTCGGCAAATGCTTCAATGCCGGCCAGACCTGCGTGGCACCGGATTATGTGTTATTGCCGGAGGCGCAGCTGGAGGCCTTCATTACTGCATTCGCCGAAAGCATCGCACGTCGCTATCCGAATATGGCCGCTAATCCCGAATATACCGGCATCATCAATGAGCGACAGTCCTCCCGTTTACAGGCATGGCTGGACGAAGCCAAAGCTGCTGGCGTTCGCACCATCGCCTGCGGACCAGAACACAATGTTGCCGAGGGGCTGCATCTGATGCCGCCCACGGTGCTGGTAAATCCACCAGACAACTTGACGGTAATGCAGCAGGAAATCTTCGGGCCACTGCTGCCGGTACTGACCTACCGAACTCTTGAACAGGCGCTGGATTTTGTCCTGGCCCGTGACAAACCGTTAGCGTTCTACTTGTTCGATCGCGAATCGGCACGCGTGGATGCCGTACTCGGTCGCATCTGCGCCGGCTCGGTGTGTATCAACGATGTGCTGGTGCAGTTTGGCCAGGATGATCTGCCCATTGGTGGTGTCGGTGCTTCCGGTATGGGCCACTACCATGGCCGTGACGGCTTCCTGACCTTCAGTAAGGCCATGCCGGTGATGCATCAGGCCCGTCTGAACGGCATGCACCTATTCAATCCGCCATACGGGCGGATCATTACGCGCCTAGTGGATTTTCTGACCAAGCCTTAAAGCATGCGCTGCAAGGCATTGTCACGACGGATGAAGTGATGATAGAGCGCAGCCAGCACGTGCAGGCCAATGACCCAGTAAAAGGCTTCGCCGATATCGTGGTGTAGCTCTTCAAGCTGGTGACCCAGCTCTTTGTTTTCCGCCATTAGCGGCGGCAGAACGATATCGGTAAACGGGATGAACAATTCTTTGCCTTCAGTCCAGACCGTCATCATGCCCAGAATCGGCATGATGATGAAAAATGCATACAGGACAGAATGGAACAGATACGAAATACCCAGCTGCCAGCCCGGAAGCTTTGGAGCGATACGCGGCGATCCGTGTTTTAGGCGCTGAACGATACGTGCCCATGCCAGAATGAAAATGCCGATGCCAATCCAAAAATGCGATTGCATCATGACAAAACGGCCTGTTGTTCCGCGTCCGAATAAATCGCGCTGTTCGATGGCGATATAAGCAAGGACGATCAGAATAGCCATCAACCAATGCAGGCGGCGAAGGCTGATGTCAAAACGGTCTTTTTCAAACATCCGGATAACCTAATGGCAAGAGCGTATGTTCTGATTGTAACCACGATGGCGCTATTTTGTGAATAATAGACACAAATTGCTACAGTAGTCACATTATGAAAATCGCCAGCTGGAACGTCAATTCGCTCAATGTCCGCCTTCCGCATCTGCTGGAATGGCTCAAAATCGGCAACCCCGACGTGCTGGTGCTGCAGGAAACCAAGCTGGAAGACCACAAATTCCCGCAGGCCGAGATCGAGGCCGCCGGCTACCACGTGGTGTTCGACGGCCAGAAAACCTACAACGGCGTGGCCATTCTCAGCAAAACCGAAATCACCGGAGTGCAGCGCGGCATTCCCGGCTTTGCCGATGAGCAGAAGCGCGTGCTGGCCGCCACCGTGGGCGGCGTGCGCATCATCGACCTGTATGTGGTCAACGGCCAGGCCGTGGGCAGCGAGAAGTACGATTACAAACTGCGTTGGCTGGAAGCGATGACCGACTGGGTGCGCGAGGAGATGCAGCGTTACCCGCAGCTGGTGGTGCTCGGCGATTTCAACATCGCGCCCGACGACCGCGACGTGCACGATCCGGTGGTGTGGAACGACGACAGCATTCTGACCTCGACCGCCGAACGCGCCGCGCTGAACAAACTGCTGGCGCTGGGCCTGCATGACAGCTTCCGGCTGCACAGCGACGAGGCCGGGGTGTTTTCCTGGTGGGATTACCGGATGGGTGGATTCCGCCGCAACCTCGGTCTACGCATCGATCTGGTGCTGATCAGCGAGGCCTTGAAGTCACGCGCCGCCGCTTCGGGCATCGAGCGCGAACCGCGTACCTGGGAACGGCCCAGCGATCACGCGCCGGTGTGGGTGGATATCGGCTGAATCCGCATCCTTAACTTACGGGTTTAGACAGCGATCAAAAAAATCCTGTGTCAATAGCAGGCGGTGCTTCAAATCCGCACCACGAAGGCCGTGCTTGGCGCCGGGGTAGGTCATCAGTTCAAACGGCGTGCCCTGTTTCTGCAGCGCCGACATCAGCGCCGTGGAGTGGCTGAACAGCACATTGTCATCGGCCATGCCGTGAATCAGCAGCAGCTTCGAGGTCATGCCCTTGGCGTGCGTCAGCACCGAGCCCTCGCGGTAGCCCTCGACGTTGTCTTTCGGCAGATCCATGTAGCGTTCGGTGTAGTGCGTGTCGTACAGCGCCCAGTCGGTCACCGGTGCGCCGGCCACGCCGCAGGCGTACACCTCGGAATGTTTGGCCAGCAGCATCAGGGTCATGTAGCCGCCGTTCGACCAGCCGTACACGCCGATGCGTTGGGCATCGACATAGGGCAGGGTTTTCAGGAAGTCCACCCCGCGCACCTGGTCGGTCACTTCCACCGTGCCTTGCTTGCGGTAAAGACTGGCGCCGAAACGCTGGCCGCGCCGCGGCGTACCGCGGTTGTCGATGGAGAACACCAGATAGCCGCGCTGCGCCAGCACCTGATTGAAATCCGGGGCCCAGTTGCGGGTCACGGTCTGCGCTGCCGGGCCGCCATACACAATCACCACCACCGGATATTTTTTGTTGGCATCGAAACCGGCGGGTTTGATCAGGCTGTAATGCAGCACCTGGCCATCAATGGCCTTCAGCGTGCCGAATTCCGGCAGACGGTGCGCTTTTAGGTACGGCGTATACGGATGGTCGGCGTCCAGCGTGTTGTCGATCAAGGCGCGCACGGCGCGACCATCGGCGGTACGCAGCCGGGTCTGCGGCGGCGTTTCCGGGTTGGCATAGGTGCCGATGTAGTGGCTGGCGCCGGCATTGAACTGCGCGCTGTGCATGCCCGCTTCGGTGCTGATGCGGGTGATGGCGCCGCCGTCGAAACCGACGCGGTACAGGTGGCGTTCGGTCGGGCCGTCTTTGGTGCCGGTGAAGTAAATCCAGCGCTTGGTGCTGTCAATCGCCAGCACATCCTCCACCATCCACTCCCCGGAAGTGATGGGGTTCAGCGTGCCTTTACTGCCCAGCCAATACAGGTGCTCGAAACCGGACTGCTCGGACGACCACAGGATGCGGCCATCGTCGAGGAAGCGCAGATTGTTGTGCAGCGGCACCCAGCTGCTGCTGGTTTCGGTGCGCAGGCGTTCGGCTTTGCCGCTGTCACGCTGGAAGCGGTGCAGTTCCAGACGGTGCTGTTTGCGGTCCTGGATCTGCCAGGTCAGGCGCGTGGCGTCCTGCCATTGCACGCGCGGCAGGTAGATGTCTGCTTCCTTGCCCAGATCCATCCAGCGGGTTTTGCTGTCCGCCAGCGTGAGCAGACCGAGCTGGATCAGCACGTTGGCATCGCCGGCGGCCGGATAACGCTGCTTCACCACTTCGGTGCGGTCGGCGTAGATTTCAAAACGCTCCTTGATCGGCACCGGGGTTTCGTCGATGCGCGCATAGGCGATGGCGGAATCATCCGGCGCCCACCAATACCCGGTGTGGCGGTCCATTTCCTCGTCGGCTACGAATTCAGCCACGCCGTTGCCAATTGCTTCCGAGCCGTCGACCGTGAGCTGGCGCTCTTTGCCGATGGCGATGTCGATGATCCACAGGTTACGGCCGCGGATGAAACTGACGAAGCCGCCCTTCGGCGAGATTTTGGCATCGGTCACGTCGCCGGTGCCGCTGGTGAGCTGGCGCAGGGCGCGTTCCGGCGTGGCGGCGGCCAGATCGAACCAGAACAGTTCGCCGCCCATCGGGAACAGCAGGCGCTGGCCATCGGCGGCCCACTGGTATTCGACGATGCCGGTCAGCGCCGCGATACGCTGGCGTTCGCGCCGCGCTTTTTCTTCATCGGAAAGTTCTTTGCTGCTTCCGGCCAGCGTGGCCGAATCGACCAGCATGCGCGACTCGCCGGTGGCGACATCGAAGGTCCATAGATCGAGTTGCCCGGCTTTGTCCGGCTTGCCTTTCAGAAAGCTGATGCGTTTTCCGTCGGGCGAGAATTTGGCTTGGGTCAGGGCGTTACCGGACAGGCTTTTGCCGGAGGTCAGGGCGTCGATCGTGAGCTGTTGGGCCATGGCGGTGCCGGAAAGAAGGGCGAAAACAAGAAAAAGAGTACGCATGCGATCCTCAGGCCAGATAGCCGCCGTCGACGGTGAGTGTGGTTCCGGTCACATAGCTGCTTGCTGGCGAGACCAGATACAACACGGCCGGAGCGATTTCGGTCGGCTCGCCGGCACGTGCCATTGGAATCAGCTGCGTCATCAATTTCATCAGCTTGGCATCCTGGGTGATGGCCGAGGCGAAATGGGTGTCGGTCAGACCCGGCAACACGGCGTTGACGCGGATGCCGCGCGGCGCCAGTTCCTTGGCAAAGCCCTGGGTCAGGTTGACGATGCCGGCTTTAGTCATCGAATAGGCGGCCTGACCCGGCGCCGGACGTTCGGCGTTGACCGAGGCGATGTTGACGATGGCGCCACCGCCGGCCATCTGCCGCGCGGCGCGCTGGCTGCTGTAGAAATAGCCACGCAGATTCACTTCCAGGATTTTCTCGAAGCTGCGCAGGTCCATGTCCAGCAGCGGGCCGTAATACGGGTTGGCGGCGGCGTTATTGACCAGAATGTCCACCTTGCGGCTCTGTGCGGCCAGCCCGTCGAACACGGCGTCGATGGCGGCGGTATCGCCGATGTGCATGGCGCCGGCTTCGGCTTGAAGACCCTTGGCGCGGATGGCATCGGACACGCTCTGGCAGCCCTCCAGCTTGCGGCTGGTACAGATCACGTGGGCGCCGTAATGGGCGAGCAGATGCGCGATGGCCTCGCCGATACCGCGCGAGGCGCCGGTGATCAGGGCGGTTTTTCCCGTCAAGTCGAACAAATCAGCCATGGTTTTTCACTCCGTCGGTATGCCAAGCGCATACAATAGAAAACCTATCATACCCGAAGGAGTTGCCCGTGAAGTCTCCGCAACGCGTCCTCATTACCGGTGCCGGAAGCGGCCTGGGTCAGGCCTTGGCACACCGTTTCGCCGCCGCCGGTGCGCAGGTCGCCTGCGTCGATATCAACCTCGACCGCGTGCAGGCCACGATGGCGACCTTGACCGGCGAAGGCCATGCCGCCTATGCCGCCGATGTCGGCAGCGATGATGCGATGGATGCCTTGGCCGAATCGGTGTTGGCCAATTGGGGCGTGCCCGATGTGCTGATCAACAATGCCGGCATTGCTTCCGGCGGTGATGTGCTGGAAGCGCCGATCAGCGAATGGCGGCATTTGTGGGAGGTCAATGTGCTCAGCGTGGTGCGCGGCACCAAACTGTTTTTGCCCGCGATGCTCCAACGCGGTTCCGGCCATGTGGTCAGCACCGCCAGTTTCGCCGGTTTGGCCGGCGCACCGGGCCTGATGACCTACGGCGTGTCGAAAGCCGCGGTGGTGGCGTTTTCCGAACAATTGCGCGCGGAGTGCAACGGCACTGGTATAGACGTCAGCGTGATCTGTCCGGCTTTTTTCAAAACTAATCTGATGCAGAGCACGGTCGGCACCGAGAAAATCAAACACCTCGGTCAGAAAATGATGGACCGATCCCCAGACAGTCTCGATCAGGTCGCCGATCGGATTTTCGCCGACATCAATAAACGCCGCTTTCTGATCATTCCGACCAAGAACGAACCAATGCTCTGGCGCATCAAGCGCTTTTTCCCTGACTGGTATTACAGCAAGCTCATCGAACGTGCCGGTGATATGCAGTTGAGGCTGAAATAATGGATTGGATGATTTATGGCGCCAACGGCTACACCGGCCGGCTGATGGTGGAAGAAGCGCTACGCCGCGGGTTGCGCCCAGTGCTTGCCGGTCGTTCGCGCGAAGCCATCGAACCGATAGCGGCGCGGTACGGCTTGCCCGCGCGCGTGTTCGGCTTGGAGAAGCCGGCAGCGGTCGAAATGGGCCTGCGCGGTATCGATCTCGTGTTGCATTGCGCCGGACCATTTTCCAAAACGGCCTTGCCGATGGTGCGCGGTTGTCTCGCGGTGGGTGCGCATTACCTGGACATCACCGGAGAGATTGATGTGTTTGAGGCCTGCCATGCGCTGGATGCTGAAGCGCAGCAACGCGGCATCGTGGTGATGCCTGGCGCCGGCTTCGACGTGGTACCGACGGATTGCCTGGCCGCCATCCTCAAGCTGGAATTGCCGACGGCCGAAACTCTGGTGCTGGCTTTCGATGCGCCGGGCGGCCCGAGTCCGGGTACCGCTAAAACTGCGGTCGAGGGCCTGGGTAAAGGCGGCCGTGCCCGCATCGACGGCGTCATGACCAAAGTACCGCTGGCTTGGAAAACACGCAGTTTTGATAAGAACGGCGAGTCGCGTCTGGCCATGACCATTCCCTGGGGCGATGTCTATACCGCTAACATCTCGACCGGCATTCCGAACATCGAAGTCTACATGTGCGTACCGCCGTCTACGGTCGCTAATCTACGTCGTATCCGGTGGCTCGGTCCTTTGCTGGGATTGGTGCCGGTGCAGGGGTTGCTGAAATCGCAGATCGGCCGGAAAGTGCGCGGCCCTTCGGAAGAAAAGCGCAAGGAAGCCGAAACCTGGGTCTGGGGCGAAGCCACCGATGTCACCGGCCGTCAGGTCAGCGCCATTCTGAAAATGCCGAACGGCTACACGCTGACAGTTCTGGCCGCGCTCGGTATCGTCGCCAAGTTGATGTTGGCACAGCGTCCGATTGGCGGATTTTATACGCCCTCACGTCTGATGGGTGCCGATTACGTGTTGCGACTGCCCGGCGTCAAGCGCGTCAGCGGCAAGTAATGGATGTTTCCAGTCTCATCGATGCCCTAAATCCGGCGCAACGCGACGCCGTCTGTGCCGAGCCGGGTCCATATCTAGTACTGGCTGGTGCCGGGTCCGGAAAGACCCGCGTGTTGACCCACCGCATCGGCTGGCTGAACCAAGTTTTCGATATTCCGTTGTACCGCATTCTGGCGGTCACCTTCACCAACAAAGCCGCCGCCGAAATGCGCACCCGCATCGCCGCGTTGTTGCCGGACGGCGCGCGTGGCATGTGGGTCGGCACCTTCCATGGCGTCGCACACCGGTTGTTGCGTCTGCACTGGCAAGATGCCGCGCTGCCAGAAAGCTTCCAGGTACTTGATGCTGATGACCAGCTGCGCATGATCAAGCGCATGGTTGCCGATCTGCAGCTGGACGATACCCGCTTTCCGCCGAAGCAACTGGTCTGGTGGATCAATGCCCAGAAAGATGCCGGTCGCCGGCCGGCGGCCATCCAGATTGCCATGGGCGATGCCTACACACGGACGCAGCTGCAAGTGTATGAAGAGTACGAAATCCGTTGCCAACGCTCAGGCCTGGTCGATTTCGCCGAGATCCTGTTGCGCGCACATGAGACATTATTGAAAAATCCGGCATTATTGGATCACTACCGCCAGCGTTTCAGCCAGATTCTGGTTGATGAATTCCAGGACACCAATAATGTGCAGTACGCTTTCATTCGTCTGCTTGCCGGCGAGCGCGGCCAGGTGTTCGTGGTCGGTGACGATGACCAGTCGATTTACGGTTGGCGCGGCGCACAAGTCAGCAACATGCAGAAGTTCCTCGACGACTATCCCGGTGCCCGTACCCTCCGGCTGGAACAGAATTACCGCTCGACCGGCAATATCCTTGCCGCTGCCAATGCGGTGATCGCGCATAATCCGGAGCGCCTAGGCAAGAAACTGTGGACGGAAGACCGCGATGGTGCGCTGATCGAACTGTATACCGCGTTCAATGAAGTGGATGAGGCTCGATATGTGGTGGCCAAGATCCAGCAGCTGATCCAGCACGGACACAGTGCTTCCGAGTGTGCCGTGCTGTACCGCAACAACGCCCAGTCACGTGCCATCGAAGAACAGTTGTTGTCGAACGCGCTGCCGTACCGGGTCTATGGCGGCCAGCGCTTTTTCGAGCGCATGGAAATCAAGGATGCCATGGCCTATCTACGGCTGGTATCCAATCCCGATGACGACGCCGCGTTCGAACGCGCGGTCAACACACCACCGCGCGGCATCGGCGACCGCACGCTGGATGAATTGCGTCGGCTGGCGCGCGATTCGGCGCTGTCGCTCTGGCGCGCTTCAGCTCTGATTCGTGAATCATCGGCGCTGAATGGACGGGCCAAGAATGCCTTGGCTGGCTTTCAGGCGCTGGTCGACAGCATCCGCAACAGCCGCGATGGCATCGAACTGTACGAACTGTTTGACATCATTCTGGAGCAATCCGGCCTGCGGCTGCATTACGGCAAGGAATCGAAGGGTGAGCTCGATTCACGCTTGGACAACCTTGACGAATGGGTCTCGGTGGCCAGCCGTTTTTCACGGCGGATTGTACCCGACGAAGAAGAATCCACCAGTGAACTCAGCGCGTTTCTGGCTTATGCCGCTCTGGAGGCCGGTGAAGGTCAGGTTGAAGAGGGTGTGGATGGTGTGCAGCTGATGACCCTGCACAGCGCCAAGGGTCTGGAGTTTCCCTTCGTATTTCTGGTCGGTGTGGAAGAAGGTCTATTTCCTTCGGCGCGCTCACTCGATGAAGCCAACCGGCTTGAGGAAGAGCGCCGACTGGCTTATGTCGGGATCACCCGGGCCCGCGAGAAACTGACGCTGACCTATGCTGAAACCCGCCGCCTGCATGGCATGGAGATGTATGGGTCTCCCTCGCGTTTCATCCGTGAGATTCCTGAAAAACTGATTCATACCATCCGTCCGAAAACCGCGCGTTATGGCAACAGCTCCGGATATGCCTCATCCCATTCGTTGGGCGAGGACACCGGGGTGTTCCGCCTCGGCCAGAGCGTGCGCCACGCCAGCTTTGGTGAAGGCGTGATCATGCAGTTCGAAGGCTCGGGCGCCCATGCGCGCGTGCAGGTGAACTTCAGCGCAGCCGGCAGCAAGTGGTTGGTGCTGGCCTACGCGAAGCTGCAGGCGGCCTGATTCAGCCACCCAGCAGGATGATGATGCCGACCAGCATGCTGCCGATGGCGGCCATGGCCAAGCCGAAATGCCAACCCTTGCCGCCGGCGCGCCGACCGAGCAGATAGCCGGAAACGAACAGGGTCACTACGCCGAGTGCATTTGACAATCGCAGTGCATGAAGCGCATCGTCGACCAGCAGGAACGGAAGCACGATCGGAAAGGTGGACAAGGCGACCAACAGGAAGACCAGCAGGCCATCGAGATATTGACGCCGGTCTAGCAGGACGCGGGGCTCCGGCAGTTCCACCAGGCTTTTCCGGAAGGCTTCGAACACGGCCGGATTGGCATGTGAGCGCAGCCGCTCGGGCATTTCGTCGGCAATCAGACGGTCGGCCGCTTCCGCGGATTCGGCATGATGCAGGCGATGCAGAAATGAAATCTTGCGCTCCCGTTCGGTGATTTCCGCAATCAGGTACATGAACGCATCGGTCAGGCCCCAGGCCAGGTTGCAGCCAACGGCGGCCAGCATCATGGTGTGGATATCCTGTTCCCCCGCAGTAGCCACGGAAAGAGTTCCAGTGAAGCTCATCGCCATCAGGGTTCCGAACACCACTTCCGAGGCGCGTTCAACCGGATCAAGGCCGGATTGGGCGGAGTTTCGTTTCGGATTCGCCATTGGCATGCATGCTCGGGAAATGGACGTTCAAGTGGCATAATAACCGGAATCACGAAGGATTCCGGTCATGCCCAAACTCGTCCTCATCGACGGCTCGTCCTATCTGTACCGCGCCTTCCATGCGCTGCCGCCGCTGACCGCCGCCGACGGAACACCGACGGGCGCGTTATTCGGCATCGTCAATATGCTGAAAAGCAGCCTGAAAGAAAATCCCGAATACATCGCGTTCGTACTGGATGCGCCCGGACCGACCTTCCGCGATGCGCTGTATCCCGAGTACAAAGCCAACCGCTCCGCCATGCCCGATGATCTGCGTGCGCAGGTCGAACCGATGATCGCCATCGTTCAGGCGCTGGGTCTGCCGGTCATCCGCGTGTCCGGCGTGGAGGCCGACGACGTCATCGGCACCTATGCCGTTCAGGCGGCCAAGGACGGCATTAATGTGGTGATTTCCACCGGTGATAAGGATTTCGCGCAATTGGTTGGGCCGCGGATCACGCTGACCAATACCATGACTGGTAGCGTGACCGATGAAAAGCGAGTGCCCGAAAAATTCGGCGTGCGCGCCGACCAGGTCATCGATTTTCTGGCACTGATGGGCGATGCCGTCGATAACGTGAAAGGGGTCGAAAAATGTGGACCGAAGACCGCAGCGAAATGGTTGGCCGAATACGGAACCCTGGATGCCATCATCGCCGGTGCCGATAAATTCAGCGGTAAAATCGGCGACAATCTGCGTGCGGCACTGCCCGTGCTGCCCTTGAACCGTACGCTGGTGACCATAAAAACCGATGTTTCGCTGGATCGGGACTACACCCAGCTTCTGCAGTTGCCGCCGCATCAGGAAGATCTGTCCGCCCTGTATACGCGCTTTGGCTTCAAGCAGGCACTGAAGGAGCTGGATGGCTCGACGACCGCACAATCAGCACCGAAATCATCCGCCGTGCCGGCACTCGGCGATGTACAACCCGCATTGCTGCCCGAGGCCAAGCCGGGCGAATACACCACCGTACTGGACTGGCCGGTATTCGACGCGATGCTGGCTGCACTGAACGCCGCCGAATTGGTCTGCTTCGATACCGAAACCGATTCGCTCGATCCGATGCAGGCCAATCTGGTCGGCCTGAGTTTTGCGGTCGAACCCGGTGCAGCCTGGTATATTCCGCTGGCTCATGATTATCCAGGCGCGCCGTCGCAGCTGCCCTTGGCCGAGGTCTTGCTGCGCCTGACGCCGCTGTTGACCGATGCCGGCAAGGGGAAGTGCGCGCAAAACGGAAAATACGACCTGCATGTCTTGAACCGCCAGGGTATTGCGGTCCAGGGATTGTGCGAAGACACCCTGTTGGCCTCGTTCGTGCTCAATGCCGGCCGCGCCCGGCATGACATGGACTCGATGGCTTTGAATTATCTCGGCTATCAGACTATCGCCTACAGCGATGTTGCCGGCAAAGGCGCCAAGCAGATTCCGTTTTCGCAGGTCGCCGTCGATGATGCCACCCGTTATGCCGCCGAAGATGCCGATATCACCCTGCGCCTGCAAAGGCATTTCGATGCGCAGCTACGGCAGGTGCCTGCGCTCGAATTGCTGTACCGCAATATGGAAATCCCTCTGCAGCAGGTGCTCTGCGATATCGAGGAAAATGGTGTGCTTGTTGATTCAGCACTGCTGCAGCGCCAGAGTGCTGATCTGTCGGCACGAATGCTGCAGGTGCAGAACAAGGCCTATGCCCTTGCCGGGCGTCATTTCAATCTGGATTCG
Organism: Arenimonas sp.; assembly: GCF_044348765.1. Lineage (GTDB taxonomy): Bacteria > Pseudomonadota > Gammaproteobacteria > Xanthomonadales > Xanthomonadaceae > Arenimonas. The sequence goes on along the minus strand of NZ_JBIKSE010000012.1, from coordinate 19,629 downwards.
CCAAAGCAGCTCGGTGCCCTGTTATTCGATGAAATCGGACTTGAGGCCAAGCTCAAAACACCGACCGGCGCGCCATCCACCAACGAAGAAGCGCTCGAAGCTATTGCCGATGATCACGAACTGCCGCGCTTGATCCTCGACTACCGCGGCATGGCTAAGCTGCGTAGCACTTACACCGATAAGCTGCCGCTGATGATCAATCCGCGCACCGGACGTGTGCATACCAGCTATCACATGGCCGGCGCCGCCACCGGACGGTTGAGCTCGAGTGATCCCAATCTGCAGAACATTCCGGTACGTACCGAAGACGGCCGCAAGATCCGTGAGGCGTTCATTGCGCCGCTGGGCCGCAAAATCCTGTCTTTCGACTACTCACAAATCGAGCTGCGCATCATGGCCCATCTGTCCGATGATGCGGGTCTGCTGGCGGCGTTCGGTTCAGGACAGGATGTGCACCGGGCCACGGCTGCGGAAGTCTTTGCTGTGCCTCTGGCGCAGGTGAGCTCCGAACAACGCCGAGCCGCGAAAGCCATTAATTTCGGGTTGATGTACGGCATGAGTGCATTCGGCTTGGCGCGCCAGTTGGGCATCGGCCGTAACGAGGCCGCCGAATACATCAGTCTTTATTTCAGCCGTTATCCCGGCGTGCGTGCTTACATGGATGAAACCCGTGCCCAAGCCAAGTCTGACGGTTATGTTGAAACCGTGTTTGGACGCCGCCTGTATCTGAATGAAATCAATGGCAGGAATGCCGCACAGCGTGCCGGCGCCGAACGCGCCGCGATTAATGCCCCGATGCAGGGGACGGCAGCCGATATCATCAAGCGCGCCATGATCGACGTTGCCGGCTGGATCAAGGGCCATCGCCGGCAGGCGCTGATGCTGATGCAGGTGCATGATGAATTGGTGTTCGAAGCCGATGTAGAATTCGTACCGCGCATGCTGGCGGAGATCAAGACCCGCATGGAAGCTGCAGCCGATTTGAAGGTGCCGCTCCTCGTCGAAGCCGGCACTGGCGACAACTGGAATGAGTCGCATTAGCCGGCGGCTGCAGAGTTTACAAAGAGTTTACAGTTTCTGGGGTCTGGCTCACCACTCATTTACCCTGAGTGTGATTAACTACACATAACAAGCGCAAGGCTTGTTGGTTGTCTCCCCCCGAGGCAATCAAAGAAGATTGGCTTTCCCCGGCCACCTTCTTTAAACCCTGGCCCCGCATGCTTCCCCTGGCATGTGGGGCTTTTTTCAGCTCTGTTTCAAGGCGCGCTTGAGCAGTTCCGGCTGCAGCAGTGCGCCGTGATGGATGCCGGCATTGTAGTACTCGGTACGGAAAGTCTTGCCCGCGGCGGCATCATTGCGGAAAGTGGTGAGATCGCGGCCGTTTTTGGCGGCGATGGTGCAGCTCCACCACCCTGTCGGATAGCACGGCTGAGGAAACGGCAAAGTCCTGAAGCCGCGGAAGCCGGCATCGGCCATTGCCGCAATCATGTCCTGGATCAGATTCATCAGCGCCAACGGAGATTCGCTCTGCTGCACCAGCAGGCCTTCGGGGCGTAATGCCTTGAAACAGGTTTCATAAAAAGCCCGATTGAACAGGCCTTCGGCCGGGCCGACCGGGTCGGTCGAGTCGACGATGATGATGTCGATGCTTTCCGGTTCGGCAGCGGCCATGTAGGCGATGCCGTCATCGAACATCACGGTGGCACGCGGATCGTTGTTGCTTTCGCACAGCTCTGGAAAGTATTTCTCGGCCATACGGGTGACCTGCTCATCGATGTCGCATTGGACGACGGTTTCGACCTCGGCATGTTTCAGGCACTCGCGCAGAGTACCGCAATCGCCGCCACCGATGATGACAATGTCTTTAGGCGCGGCATGCGTGAAGATCGCGGCGTGCGACATCATCTCGTGATAAAAGAAATTCTCACGCGTACTCACCATCATCGCGCCGTCAATCACCATTAGATTGCCGAAATCAGTGGTTTCGAAAATCTCAATCTTCTGGAAGGGTGACTGCACCTCGTCAAGTTTGCGCACGGTACGGAAACCGATGGCCGATCCGGTATGCTCGAAGTTCTCGTAAAACCAGGTGGAGTCTGCCATGGCGGAGGTGTCCTGAAGGCGGTAAAAAGTGAGGCGCATTGTATCCGATAACCGGCCTCGGGGGGTACAATACGCATCCCAAAAGAGGATTCCTGCCCATGAACGCTTGGTCGGTCAACGACGCCAAACAGCTATATTCCATGCCGTTCTGGTCGGAGGGCTATTTCGATGTCGATGACCGCGGGCGTGTCTGTGCGCAGCCACTCGGTCCGGAGGGGCCGCGTCTGCCGATTCCCGAACTGATCGAGAAGGCCTGCGCCGATGGGGTCAAGCTGCCGCTGTTGCTGCGCTTTTCCGATATTCTGCCGCACCGGCTGCAGGCCATGCAGCGCGCCTTCAATGCCGGGATGGGCCATCTGGGCTACAAGGGTGGCTACACCGCGGTCTATCCGATCAAGGTCAACCAGCATTTCGGCGTAGCCGGGGTGCTGGCTGCCGCCGGCAGCGAGCAATTCGGTCTAGAAGCTGGATCGAAGCCCGAGTTGATGGCGGTACTCGGACTGGCCAAGCCCGGCAGTGTCATCGTCTGCAACGGCTATAAAGACCGCGAGTTCATCCATCTGGCGCTGCTTGGCAAGCAGCTCGGTTTCGACACCACCATCGTGGTCGAGAAGCCCTCCGAGCTCGACATGATCCTGCAGGAAGCGGCCAAGCTCGGTGTCATGCCGGGTATCGGCGTGCGACTGCGTCTGTCCACGCTGGGTGCCGGCAAATGGCAAAATTCCGGCGGCGACAAAGCCAAGTTTGGTTTGTCGCCCCGGCAGGTGCTTGATCTGGTCGCGCGCCTGCGCGCCGCCGGCCAGCTCGAGTGTCTGCAGCTCCTGCATTTTCATATGGGTTCGCAGATCTCCAATCTGCGCGACATCGCCGCCGGGATGCGTGAGGCCGTGCGCTATTTCGTCGAGCTCAGCAAAGCCGGCTGCATGATCCGTTTCATGGATTCCGGTGGCGGCCTGGGTGTCGATTACGAAGGCACGCGTTCACGCGGTGCCTGCTCGATCAATTACCGTCTCGAGCAGTTCGCCCAGACGCTCATCCAACCTCTGCAGGAAGCCTGCGCAGAACACGGCATTCCGGAACCGCGGATGATTACCGAAGCCGGCCGCGCGATGACCGCCCACCATGCGATGATGGTGGTGAATGTTTCGGAAGTGGAGCAGGCGCCAGACGGTGCCGTGCCGGACGCGCGCACAGGTGAGCCGCTAGTCATCAAACATCTGCGCGATTTGGTGCGCTGCATCGACAGCCGTACTGCGCTGGAGGTCTACCTCGAAGCCCAGCATTACCTTGCCGAGGGGCAGGCTCTGTTCGCACATGGCCAGCTCGGTCTGGACGACCGCGCCCTGCTCGACGATCTGTTCTATGCCATCGCGCATGCGGTACGTCGGCAGTTGAATCCGGACGACAAAAGCCATCGCGAGGTGCTCGACGAGCTCGACGAGCGGCTGGTGGATAAATACTTCGTCAATTTTTCCGTGTTCGAATCCATTCCCGATGTCTGGGCCATCGACCAGGTGTTCCCGATCATGCCGATCGCACGTCTCGACGAACGCCCGGAGCGGCATGGCGTCATCGCCGACCTGACCTGCGACTCCGACGGCCGGGTCGATATCTATGTGCAGTCGCAGACGCTCGGCCATTCGCTGCCGGTTCATGCCCTGAAACAGGGGGAGAGCTACCGCCTGGGCGTATTCATGGTCGGGGCCTATCAGGAAACCCTGGGCGACATCCACAATCTGTTCGGCGATACCGACACCGCCAACGTCAGTCTGGATGCGCTCGGTGGCTACCGCATCGAACGTCAGCGCAAAGGCGATACCACCGATGTCATGCTGGATTACGTCGGCTATCGGCTGGATGAATTGCGCGCACGCTATCGGCATCTGGTCGAGCATGCCGGTTTGCAAGCCGGTGCCGCATCCGCTGCTTTGGCGGCACTTGAAGCGGGCCTGACCGGCTACACCTATCTTGAAGAAACCCCGCACGGAGTCTGAACATGAGTCGCATCACCCGCGTCGGATTCATCGGTCTCGGTGCCATGGGCGGTCCCATGGCCGGCCATCTGCAGGCCAAGGGGTTGCTCGCCGCAGTCGGCAACCGCACACCGCAGAAGGCTGAAGCATTGGCTACCCAGCTCGGCGTCACGGCCGCGATTGCGCCTTCCGATTTCACCGGATGCGATGCGGTGGTGTTGTGCGTGTCGATGGATGCGGACGTGATGCAATGCTGCCGGGATCTTGCCGGTGTTCTGACGCCCGGATCCTTGGTCATCGACCATTCCACCGTGGCCCGCGAAACCGCACTGGCCGCCGCCGCACTGTTGGCGGAATCCGGAATCGCCTTTCTGGATGCGCCGGTGTCCGGCGGTGTCGAGGGTGCGCGCAACGGCAAGTTGTCGGTGATGGTTGGTGGCGATGCCGATGTCCTGACGCATGCTCAGGAGTTGCTGTCGGCTTACGCGCTACGTGTCACGCATATGGGGCCGACCGGCGCCGGGCAGGCCACTAAGGCAGTCAACCAAGTGCTGGTGGCCGGCATCGCGCAGGCTGTTTGCGAAGGATTGGCCTTTGGCGAAGCGCTCGGCCTGAAGCCGGAATCGCTGGTGCCGACTTTGGCCGCCGGCGCCGCTGGTAATTGGTTCCTCGATAAACGCGGTGCGACCATGATGGCCGGTAACTATACCCCCGGATTCAAATCGGCGCTGCTGTTGAAAGATCTTCGCATCGTGCAGGCCATGGCCGAGGCGCTCGGCCGTCAGTACAGCGTGGTCGAGCGGAGTCTGGATGATTACGCGACACTGGTTGAAGCCGGTTATGGTGAGGAAGATACCTCGGCCCTAATCCGCCTCAAGCGCGGAAACTGATCCGGAATTATTTGATTCTGATGCTGACGGCAGAGATGCCGATTCCGGCGAGATTGGCTTTGGCGGCATCCGCCGCCCTTGCGTTGGGATACGGCCCAAGCCGGACACGATACACCCTTTTATCATTCACTTCCGCGCTTTCCACGCGCGCTGTTTCCCCGGCCATGGCGATCCGTGCTTTCAAGTCATCGGCATCGGCACTGCTCTCGAAAGCACCCGCTTGCAGCAGATAACGTGCTTCCTCGGCAGGTTTCGCTACTTCAGCCGGCGTCTGTATGGTTAGCGTGCTCTCCGGGTTCGTCTCGGCGCTATCCGCCACAGGTGCTGTCGGATCCGGAGCTTCGGCCTCCGGTACATCGACCGTTTCCTGTGACGGCAGGACATCATAAAAGCTGTAATCGGTGTCGAGTACGCCATCGTCTGTGCCGCTGGCCGGTGGCTCAAGGCCGGGTTCAGCTTCATCATCCATGGTTTTACCTGCCTGGGGTACAGGCACATCTCCCGCTGGCGGTGTGCTCATCCGCTTGAATTGCAGGTAGCCGAAGTAAGCCAAGGCGCCAATCAGCAATCCGGCCAGCAGCCAGGCCAAGGCCGGTGTACCTTTACGGCCCTGTCGACGCGCCTGCACTTTCTTCGCCATTACATACGCTCCGGTGCGGACACGCCCAGCAAGGCCAGGCCGTTGCCGAGCACTTGCGCGCTTGCTTTACACAGTCCGAGACGGGCGCTGCGGATGGCTTCGTCTTCACTCAGAATGTCACAGTTCTCGTAGAACGAATGGAAGGCATTAGCGGTTTCGCGCAGATAATTCGCCAGAATCTGCGGGGCGCGGTTGGCGGCCGCCGATTCGATGACTTCTGGGAAGCGCATCAGTTCGCCGAGCAGCACCGTTTCGGCGTCGCTGTCCATCAGCTCGCGGTTGGCTACGGCCATGCTGTCGTTATAGCTCCGCTGTTTTTCATGGAGCTTGCGGAACAGGCCGGCGGAGCGGGTGATCGCGTATTGGATGTAATACACCGGATTTTCTTTCGAATGGCTTTTGGCCAGATCGAGGTCGAAATCCAGATGCTGGTCGTTGCTGCGCATTACGTAGAAAAAGCGTGCGGCATCATTGCCGACTTCCTCGCGCAGTTCACGCAAGGTCACGAAGCTGCCTGCGCGGGTCGACATCTGTACACGCTCGCCGCCGCGGTAAAGGATGGCAAACTGCACCAGCTGAATTTCGATCTTGGATTCATCCAGACCCAGGCCTTTGGCAGCTGCTTTCAGGCGCACGATATAACCATGGTGGTCGGCACCAAAGATGTATAGCGCACGTTCGAAGCCGCGTTCGAATTTCGACAGCAGGTAGCCGATATCGGAGGCGAAGTAGGTGGATATGCCATTGTCGCGGATGACTACGCGATCCTTGTCGTCGCCAAAATCGGTGGCACGGAACCACAGGGCCCCCTCCTGCTCGTACAGATGGCCATTCGCCCGCAGAATGTCGATCGCCCGTTGTACATAGCCGTCGATGCTGAGTGAGCGTTCGGAAAAGAAACTGTTGTGGTCAACACCGAAGCCATGCAGGTCGTTTCGGATGTCGGTCAGGCAGAAATCCAGGCCGGCATTGAACACAAGCCGGTAGTCACTGTCGCCGAGTAGACGACGGGCATTGGCAATCAGGGCATCGACGTGTTTTTCCTTGTCGCCGCCCTGGCCTTCGTCATCGGGCACGCCGTCGAAGATGTCGATGGCTCCGAAGCGCAGACGGTCGCCTTCCTGGGCGCGCAGCGCACGGGCGATATCAATGACGTAGTCGCCCTTGTAGCCGTTGTCGGGGAAACGCACGGCCACGCCGCACAGTTCGTGGTAGCGGAGCCAGACGCTGATAGCGAGGATGTCCATCTGGCGGCCGGCGTCATTGACGTAGTATTCGCGCTGGACGCTGTGGCCGGCGGCTTCCAGCAGATTGGCGACGGTCGCTCCGTAGGCGGCGCCACGTCCGTGTCCGACATGTAGGGGACCGTTCGGATTGGCAGAAACGAATTCCACGGTGACCGATTCCCGCGAGTTGGCCGGTTGCCGGCCGAATTCGGCGCCGGCCTCGAAGACGCGGCGGACGGTAGACAGCAGGCAGCGCCGTGAAATGGTGAAATTGATGAAGCCCGGTTTGGCCACGGCCACTTTTTCGATGTGCTTGGATTCATCATTGGCATCCATGCTCCCGATCAGGGTTTCAGCCAGTGCCATCGGGTTCATGCCGATGCGTTTAGCCAGCAGCAGGGCAATGTTGGTGGCGTAATCCCCATGTTCACGCGATTTGGTGCGCTCGATGACGTACTCGGGCAATTCCAGGTCGGCGGGAATTTTGCCCTCGCGGCGCAGATCGAGAAGGGCTTGCGCCACCAGTTCACGGAGATGGTCTTTCACGGGAGGGATTCGGATTCCATGGGAGTCCGTTATTGTAGCCCGAACCGGCGGGCGGGCGCATCCGTGTGGAATTTAGAGCCAGCCGCGTTCAGCGAAGGAGGTTACCGTATTTCCGGCAACGATGAAATGATCGAGTACCCGAATATCCACCAGCATCAGCGCCTGTTTCATTCTCACGGTCAGTGCGTGGTCGGCCGCGCTCGGTTCCGGATGCCCACTGGGGTGATTGTGCACCAGCAGCACCGCCGCCGCCTGATTCCGGAGGGCTTGCTGTACGACTACCCGTGGATGGACTTCGGCACCGTCCAGACTTCCTGCAAAAAGCTCCTCGTAACGGATCAGACGATGGCGCGCATCTAGGAACAGACAACCGAAAATTTCCCGCGGACGGTCGCGCAGCTCGGTCCTCAGCCAATGGCGGACCTGTTCGGGATCGTTCAGCGCCTGCCCCGGCCGCAGGGGCTGGCACCAATAGCGTGTGCCGAGCTCCAGGCTAGCGGCCAATTTACAGGCTGTTCCAATGCCGATATGGTAGTCACGGCTGAATTCGCCAATGGCGTTTTGCTTCAACGCCCTGAGGGCATCGATGCCGGAAGCCTCTTCAGGCAAAATCACGGCACCGCGTTGTGGTGCGCCGATCAGCTGCAGCAGTTCATGCTGGCTGAGTGCGCCGATGCCATGCGCCAGTGCCTTGTTCTGAAGGCTTATCCATTCCGGTTGTGCGGGTTTGTCCATGCAGGCAGTTTGCTGCGTTCAGTTACCCGCATCTGTCGGAATCCGCTGGCTTTTCGGTTAAACTGATACGTAAGACCGTGTCGGGGAAACTGGGTGGCCGTATTGAACGGTAAGCATGTTTTATTGGGCATTACCGGGGGTATTGCCGCCTATAAATGCGCCGAGCTTGTGCGCGGCCTGCGCAGGGCTGGGGCAGAGGTGCGTGTGGTGATGACGGCTGCCGCCGAACGTTTCGTGACATCGACCACCCTGCAGGCGCTGTCCGGCCACCCGGTGCGTTCCAGTCTTTGGGACGAGGCCGCCGAGGCGGCCATGAGCCATATCGAGCTGGCGCGTTGGGCTGATCTGATTCTGGTGGCCCCCGCCAGTGCCGATGCTTTGGCGCGCTTTGCCGGGGGGCACGCCAATGATTTGCTGAGCACGCTCTGTCTGGCCACCGAAGCGCCGGTACATCTGGCGCCGGCGATGAACCGGGTAATGTGGGCCAATGCCGCGACGCAGGCCAATGTGGCGGCACTGCGTGGACGCGGTTTCCGCATCCACGGGCCGGACAGCGGCGAGCAGGCCTGTGGCGAAACCGGCCAGGGTAGGATGCTCGAGCCGGAGCAGCTCATTGACGCGCTGGCGGATAATGTCGGCTCTTGGCACGGAAGGCATTTGCTGATCACGGCCGGTCCGACCTATGAAGATCTCGATCCAGTGCGTTTTATCGGCAACCGCAGTTCTGGAAAGATGGGCTTCGCCATTGCCGAAGCGGCCGTGGCGAAGGGATCGAAGGTGACGTTGGTAGCCGGTCCTGTCATGCTCACGACGCCGTCAGGCGTGCACCGTATCGATGTCCGCAGCGCCGCACAGATGCATGATGCGGTCATGGCTGGGCTTGCTGGAATCGATACCTTCATTGCGACTGCAGCAGTGGCCGATTACCGGCCGAAGACCGTCAGTACCGCTAAAATCAAGAAATTCGACGCCGACGTCGTGCTTGTGCTTGAGCGCACGCCGGATATTCTGGCCGCGGTTTCAGGCAACCCCATGCGCCCGAGGCATGTGGTTGGATTTGCCGCAGAAACCGAGAACCTTGATGAATACGCACAGGAAAAAATGCGGAACAAGGGCCTCGATGCCATTGCTGCCAATGTTGTTGGCCTGTCCGGATCGGGGTTTGAGAGCAATCATAATGCACTGACTGTGTTCACCCGTTCCGGTCGTTACGCCATTCCACTTACCACCAAACGCCAGGCTGCCGATGCGCTCCTGGACATCCTGTTGGAGAAACTGCCATGAACCATGCCCTGCAAGTCGACTTCCGCATCCTCGATGCCCGTTTGGGCATTGAATTTCCGTTGCCGGAATATGCGACCGCGCATTCGGCGGGTCTGGATCTGCGGGCGATGCTGGACCAGGCGCTGACGCTTCAGCCGGGCGATTGCTCCCTGATTCCCACCGGCATGGCCATCCATATCGGCGATGCCGGTGTCTGTGCGCACATTCTGCCGCGCTCCGGACTCGGCCATAAACAGGGGCTGGTGCTTGGTAACAGCGTCGGGCTGATTGATGCCGACTACCAGGGTCCGCTCATGGTCAGTCTCTGGAACCGTGGTAGCGCGGCGCAGACCATCCAACCCGGCGATCGCATCGCCCAGCTGGTTTTCATGCCCGTGTTGCGGGCGCAATTCCGTCACGTCGAGCAGTTCGCCGAGAGTGCGCGTGGCCAGGGTGGATTCGGCCATACAGGAGTCGCTTGAACATGACCGCAATGAATTCCCGCGTTGAACGCATGCGCACTTGGGTGCAGCAGCATCCCTGGCAAACCGCCACGCTGCTTTTCATTCTGCTTGGCCTCTGGTTCGGATTCAAAGGCTTCGACCTGTATATGCAGAACAAGAACGAGCGTGACATCGTCACCGCACGTGATGCCGGTGCAGCTGCGGTTGCCGCGCGCAGCAATACGCTGATCAACCGGATGATGCAGGCACAGAAGAATGTGGAACCGGTGACCGTACTGACTGATCAGGCGTTAATCGTGCAGGCCTTCAAGCAGGAATTCAAGAGTGCAGAGGTGGTCGCGGTATATGCTCCCGGTCTGGCAATGGCTTATGATGATATTGCGCGATTCGGTGCCGGTCGTTTGGCCCTGCTTGAAGCTGCCACCAATGACCAGCAGGTTGCGGTCCGCATTATCCAGGCAGATGGTGGCCATCGATTGGGCTTGGCCAAAGCAGTCGGCGCGGAGCCTGACATACGTCTGGTTTACGTGCAGCTTCCGATGAGCACGATGACTGGCGTATTCGACGTAACCCAACAAAAGCAGAGTTATCTCGGCCTGCGCCAGGGTCAGACCGATGTACTGAGTCATGGCGATGTGACACTGGCTAGCACGGCGGAAATCAATGCGGTCCCCATCGCCGAAACCCCTTGGCGGGTAGTGGCGTCGGCACCGCTGGCGAAAAAAGGTCTATTCAGCACGGGCGGCATCGCCGAGCTGGCCTTCAGCGGATTTTTCTTGCTGCTCAGTATCGGTTGTTGGTTTGCGCCGGGATATTTGCAGCGGCGTAATGGCCTGAAAACCATCGTCGCGGAAAATGATGGCACGGACATGACCCTGGAGCAGCTGCAGCAAGCCGGTGTAATTGCGGCACAGGCACCGCCGGTGCCGGAGTTCAATATCAAGGAGTCGGTGCAGTCGAAAGTCCTGTTGGACCGCTCGATTTTCAGGGCTTATGACATCCGCGGAATCATCGGCGTCAATCTCGATGCTGGAATCGCGTGCAAAGTCGGTGAGGCGGTCGGTAGCATTCTGGTTGAAAAAGGTCTGCGCGGCATCATCGTCGGCTTCGATGGCAGGCTATCTTCGCCGGCGATGGCGGACGGCCTCTGCGAAGGGCTCGCATCCACCGGCATCGAAGTCATCAACATCGGTCAGGTGCCGACACCGCTGGTCTATTTCGCCGCCAATACTGGCGAGTTCACCAGTGGCATCTCGGTAACCGGCTCGCACAATCCACCGGATTACAACGGTCTGAAAATCGTCATTGACGGCCACACGCTTTCCGGCGATGCCATAATGGACATCTTCAACCGCATCATCGACAAGAAAATCATCCGTGCCGATAACCCCGGACAGGTTCGCCAGAAAGACATCATTCCGGAATACATCAACCGCATCGCCAAGGATGTCCATATCGCGCAGCCGCTGAAAGTGGTGGTTGACTGCGGCAACGGCGTACCGGGCGCGGTTGCCCCACAGGTTCTGCGGGCCATCGGCGCCGAGGTCGAGGAACTGTACTGCGAAGTCGATGGTAATTTTCCCAATCACCATCCCGATCCGAGCGACCCGGAAAACCTGCTCGATCTGATCGACATGGTGAAGCACAGTGGAGCCGATATCGGGCTGGCTTTTGACGGCGACGGCGACCGCCTGGGCGTGGTCACCCGCTCAGGCGAGGTCATTTTCGCCGATCGCCTCTTGATGCTGTTTGCCGAAGACGTGCTCAGCCGCAATCCGGGCGCGGCCATCATCTATGATGTCAAATGTACCGGTGCACTGCAGGGCCATATCCTGCGCAACGGCGGTAGTCCTTTGATGTGGAAAACCGGCCACTCCCTGATCAAAGCCAAGATGAAGGAAACCCATGCCGAGCTGGCCGGCGAGATGAGCGGGCATTTTTTCTTCAGCGAGCGCTGGTTCGGGTTCGATGACGGTATTTATGCCGCCGCACGTCTGCTTGAGATTCTTGCAGCCGCGCCGGAGGGTATTCAAGCCAAGTTCGAAGAACTGCCCAAGTTGGTATCGACACCGGAATTGAAGGCGGAAGTCACCGAAGGCGAGCAGCATGTCTTCATCACCCGTTTTGTGGAACAGGCCCGCTTCGAGGGTGCGCGCATCAGCTTGATCGATGGCGTGCGTGCCGACTGGCCGGACGGCTGGGGCTTGGTGCGGGCGTCCAACACCACGCCGGTGCTGGTGCTGCGTTTCGAAGCCAATGACGATGCGACTCTGGTACGCATCCAAGAGGCTTTCCGTCTGCAATTGCTAGCCTTGAAGCCGGATATGGTTTTGCCGTTCTGACTCAGGGTTGTGCCGGCGCGGCGCCGGCATCAACCGGCAGTACTATACGCCGGCTATCGGCCTCCGCCTTCATGCTACGGTATTTATCCAGGGTCTTTGCAAACTCGGCCTGCAAGGCGCGGTAGCTGACATTGAGCCGGTCCATCTGAGCAGTCTGTTCCGCGACCAGCGCCTGCGTTTCGGCCAGCATCTTGAGTTTTCCGGCATCCAGGGTCTGGCCATTGATCTCGGCCTCGCTCATTTCATTCAAGCTGCTAATTAGGAACGCGCGCCGCGATTGGATGCTTGCTTTCAGCGAGATAATGGTCTGTTTGAGCAAATCGGTACGCTCATCGAAAAAGCGCTGCAGGTCCTGTTCGGTTGCATAGTTAATCAGCATGCTTTGCTCGATGCGTTTGGCCTTTTCGGCTTCTGCCATGACGGCCGCTTCCGCCTGCGCCTGATGCTCGGCTGCCGCCTTCTCGGCGGGCGAGAGTTGGCTCTGCACGTCATTCTTGAGCGAGCCGGTTTTTGCGTTGTATTCCTTGCGTGCTTTGTCGACAGCATCCGGCGGTAGCTGGTCACTGATCTGGACTTTGCCGTCTTTATCAACCCAGCGGTATATCTTCTTTTCCTGTGCGGCAACGCCGGCAATCAGTGTGGCACCTAAGAAAACTGATACTAGCAGTTTGACATTCGACATTTCAGATTCCGTAGTGGTTGCGGTAATTCTGCAATGCCTGTCGGTATTGTGCAAGCTCAGCCCGGTCTTCAACGAAGGACAGTAGTTCATTGAGTCCGATGATACTGAATACCGGAAATCCGAACTGCTGTTGGATTTCCTGGCTGGCTGAAAACTCCGTATCTTTACCTTTCTCCTGGCGGTCCAGGGCAATGATGATGCCTGCTACGTCCGCGCCTTGGGCGTGGATGATGTCAATGGATTCCCGGATGGCGGTGCCGGCGGTAATGACATCATCGATGATCAGAACTCTGCCGCGAACCGGCGCGCCGATCAGGCTACCACCCTCACCATGGTTTTTGGCTTCCTTACGGTTGAACGCCACTGGGACGTTGCAGCCCTGGCGCGCCAGGGCGATGGCAGCGCCGGTCGCCAGCGGCAGCCCTTTATAGGCTGGACCGAACAGCATGTCGAAAGCCACGCCGCAATCGAGGATACGGGCGGCATAGGCTTCGCTGACCTGATTCAGGCTGTCGCCATCGTCGAACAAGCCAGCATTGAAGAAATAAGGACTGATACGGCCCGATTTCAGAGTGAACTCCCCGAATCGCAGCACCTGTCTGCGCACGGCCAACTCCAGGAACTGCTGCTGGTAAATTTGCATTTTCCCCACTTCACTCGTGCATTCGGCTAATCTTGAGGCAAGTTTATCAGCAGTTGACCCGCATGCGAATCATCAGCTTCAATGCCAATGGCATCCGCTCCGCAGCCAGCAAAGGATTCTTCGGCTGGCTTGCCGGGCAGGGTGCCGATATCCTCTGCGTTCAGGAAACCAAGGCGCAGGAGCACCAGCTCGGCGACGGCCTGTTCCGCCCTGCGGGCTATCATGCCTTCTTTCGTGACGCCAGCACCAAGAAAGGCTATTCCGGTGTCGCCATTTATTGCCGGAATACTCCGGATGCCGTGATTACCGGATTGGGTTGGGCGCCTTTCGATGAGGAGGGGCGCTACATCGAAGCACACTTCGGCGAGCTGTCGGTGGTTTCGTTGTACCTGCCTTCGGGCTCATCCGCGGAAGTGCGCCAGCATTTCAAATTCGAAGTCATGGACTGGATCCGTCCGAAGTTCAAGGCGATGCTCACCGGCGGCCGAAAAGTCGTGCTCTGTGGCGACTGGAACATCGCGCACACCGCGATGGATATCCGCAATGCCAAGTCGAATGCCAAGAATTCCGGATTTCTGCCCGAGGAGCGCGAATGGATGACGGCATTGACCGTGCAGGATGGCTGGGTTGACAGTTACCGCACGCTCCGGCCGAGTGGCCAAGACTACACCTGGTGGAGCCAGCGCGGTGCGGCACGCGCCAAGAATGTCGGCTGGCGCATTGATTACCAGATGGTCAGCCCCAACCTCAAGCCGATGCTACGCGAATGCACTATTACCGCCGAACCGAAGTTCTCTGATCATGCCCCCTTTACCGTGGACTACGACTGATGAGTGAAACGCAATCTTATAAAGGCTGGCAGGGCATCAAGCGCGCCTTCGGCACACCATCAGCGGCGACCCTGCTGTTCTTCGGATTCGGTTGCGGCCTGCCGTTCCTGCTGATCGTCGGCGGTACGCTATCGACCTGGTTGCGAGATATCGGACTGGGGCTCAGTCTGATTGGTCTACTCAGCTTCGCGAGTTTTTTCTATGTCCTGAAATTCCTTTGGGCACCGATTCTTGACCGATACGCCTTGCCGTTTCTCGGGCGCCGGCGCGGCTGGTTGTTCACCTCTCAGCTGTTGCTGATGTTGTCTCTGCTGGCAATGGCCTACACCAATCCAGCAGCGCAGCTGTCAACGCTGATCGCATTCGTGGCATTGGCGGCATTTGCGGGGGCTACACAGGACATCCTGGTGGATGCCTACCGCATCGAAATCGTTGAACCGCATGCGCAAGGCGCATTGGCCGCAACTTACACGCTGGGTTACCGCATCGGCTTGATTCTTGGCGGGGCTATGGCACTTTATTTTGCCGAGCTGTTCGGGTGGCAGATTACCTATGCCGTGATGGCGCTGCTTATGCTGTTACCATTGGCAGCCACGCTGCTCGCGCGCGAGCCCGAAGCCCGCGTTGCGATCCGCAAGGTCAGTCTGACGGAAGCATTCATCGAACCGTTCCGCGAATTTTTCTCGCGCAACGGAGTAATGTTAGCACTAGCTTTTCTGGTGTTCGTCGGGCTTTACAAATTTCCGGATCAGATGATCGGCGTGTTGGCCGGTCCATTCTATCTCGACTCAGGCTACACCAAAGCTGATATTGCGAACGTTTCGAAACTTTATGGGGTCTGGCTGGGTATCGGCGGCGCGTTCCTCGGTGGTGTATGCGTGGCGGCGTTCGATATCCGTAAACTACTGGCAGTAGCGGCAGTCGGCGTGGCATTGTCGAATCTTGTGTTTCTGTTGATGGCGCAGAATCCATCGGAGATTTGGGCATTTTTCGCTGCCATCACCGCCGACAATCTAGCGCAGGGTTTTGCCGGGACCGTATTGGTGGCATTCATGTCCAGCTTGACCCACCAGAATTTCACCGCCACGCAATATGCGTTGTTGGTTTCGCTGGCCAATCTTCCGGGCAAGTTCGTCGGCGGCTTCTCGGGTTACATCGTCGAGCACAGCAGCTATTCGGCGTTTTTCCTGATCAGCGCCGTATCGGTGATTCCCGCCTTGCTGCTGCTGGCCTGGCTCTGGAAGCGGATTGGCCTCGGAACCAATCAGGCCTGATAAATAGCTCCGAGAATGCGCGGCCCGGCGGCACCAGTGACCTCTACGACATTGCCGGACAGGCTTTCGAGGCATTGTTTGGCCAGCCAAGCGAAAGCCATTGCTTCCACGTAATCCGGGTTAACGCCCAATGCTGCTGTTGATTGGACCGGGCAGGTCAGCAGTGCCTGCAGATGTTGCATTAGTAGGGTGTTGTGCACGCCGCCGCCGCATACAAATACCAATTCCGGTGTGCGGTCATAAAGCTGAATTGCCTCCGCGATGGCGCGTGCGGTAAACACGTTCAGCGTGCACAGCACGCTTTCCGGCGACAGCTGCAAGCCCCGCAGATGATAGTCGAGCCAATCGAGCTGGAAATAGTCGCGCCCGGTGCTTTTCGGTGGCGCTAGCTGCAGCCAGGGATCCGACAGCAGGCGTTCGAGCAGTTCGGCATCAGCGGCACCAAGAGCGGCCTTGCGACCCTCGGCATCGAAAGCGATGCCCCAGTGTTTGCGGCACCAGGCGTCCATCAGGCCATTGCCGGGACCGCAATCAAAACCGCTGAGACGGCCATCACCCGATAACAGGGTGACATTGGCGATGCCGCCAATATTGACCACCGCGCGATTCTGCCCGGCTTCACTGAACAGCGCGGCGTGGAAGGCGGGCACCAGCGGCGCACCTTGGCCACCGGCGGCAACGTCGCGCCGCCGGAAATCAGCCACAGTAGTGATACCGGTACGCTCGGCGAGGATGTTGGCATCGCCCAATTGCAGGGTGTAGGGAATGTCACCTTTTGGATCGTGGCGCAGAGTCTGTCCATGGCTGCCGATGGCGCGTATTGATTCCGGTGACAGACGGTGCTCGGCGCAGAAAGCCATGACCGCTTCGGCAAACGCTTCACCGAGCAGGGTTTCCAGCTGCCCGACCTGTTCCAGACTGACCGGTGCATTCGATTGCGAGAGCGCCAGCAGCCTATCGGTCAGCTCCGCCGGCAGCCGGCAGTGTCCGTGTGCGAGCAGTTCCGCACCATTGTTGAAATCGACCAGGGCGACATCGATGCCATCAAGACTGGTACCCGACATCAGGCCGATATACAGGGACGAGGACATGTTCAGCGCAGCTCGGTAGTGGCGGATTGTTCCATCATCGCCACAGCAGGTGCGGTAGCGCGACGAAATGCCGCCAGCGCCGCGCCGCGCAGCGGTTCTGGTTTCGGCATGGTGACCTTCAGCGGATTGACCTGTCGGCCGTTGACGCGGAACTCATAATGTAGATGCGGACCAGTGGCTAGACCTGTACTGCCGACACGGCCGATGATCGCACCCTGCGGCACAAACTGGCCGCGTTTGTATTTGCCAAACGCCGACATGTGGCCATACAGCGTGCTGCGGCCCTGGCCATGATTGATGATGATGGTCTTGCCAAAGCCGTTCTTCCAGCCGGCAAGCTCAATACGGCCATCACCCGCGGCCATGATCGGCGTACCGGTGCGTGCCGCATAATCGACACCCTTGTGGGCACGCATGCGGCCGAGCACGGGATGCTTGCGCATACCGAACGTTGAGCTCAGGCGTGCGAATTCAATCGGAATCCGCATCAAGACTTTTTTCAAGGGCCGGCCGCTGGCATCGAAGTATTCTTCGCGGCCATTGTGGTTGTAGCGCAATGCTGTGTATTCCTTGCCGCGGTTGATGAAGCGGGCGGCCCGGATATGGCCCTGACGGTAGGGCTTGCCCTCGAGGAAGCTTTGTTCATAGACGACCTGGAATCGGTCGCCATCACGCAGATCGTCGACGAAATCGATGTCGTACTTGAACACATTGGCGATCTGGTTGACGACATTGCCGTCCAGGCCCGCGCGCTTGGCATCGGCATACAGCGAGCTGGTGATTTCAACGCTGGCCACCATCAACCGGTTCTCCAGTGGGCGCAGGGTGATCTGCTCCCGGACCGTGCCATTTTCAAGAGTCAGGTTGACCTGCTCCAGGTCGCTACGGTCGAAGCGCATCGCGCGCAGCTGGTCGTAACCGTTGATTTCGAATTCCAGGATGTCACCGTCGCGGATGCGGCGGAAGCTGTCCCGGGCGGCAGTGCTGGTCATCACCTGTTGCAGCGACTTGCCCGAGAGTCCCATGTGTTCAAAAATCTCACTGACGGTCTGGCCTTTTTCCACCGTAATGCTTTGCCACTGGAACGCGCCGAGATTCAGCGCTTTGCGCGAAAAATCGGGGCTGTGCACGAGCGCCGGCGCCAGTGCCAAGTTATGCGGCGACTGCAGGGCCGGTATCAGCGAGGCTACGAAAATTCCGGTCAACAGCATCAGTCCGGTGGATTGCCAACGGGATCGGTCCCAGCTGCGGAGTGTGTTCAGGTGTTTGGGCAATCGCAATGGACGTCCTTCGGGGACAGCGTTCAGGCAATAGGCTAAAATAACCAGTCCGGATGCCGCGCGTCAAACCCCCACGCACCGCATTCAGGCATAATTAACGCATTTAACACGGTATTAACGCATGCGTACGCATGCGGCTGTTCCTAAACGTATTTTCGGAGCCTTGCCACCATGCAGATGCAGGATGTACTTGAACTGATTGGACGCGGCGCACAGGAAATTCTCAAGCCCGAAGAGCTGGAGGCCCGTTTGAAGCTGGGGCGTCCGTTGCGGGTCAAGGCCGGCTTCGATCCGACCGCCCCGGATCTGCATCTCGGACATACCGTGTTACTCAACAAGATGCGCCAGTTTCAGGACCTTGGTCATCAGGTGATTTTCCTGATCGGCGATTTCACCGGCATGATCGGCGATCCGACCGGCAAGAACGTGACCCGCAAGCCGTTATCGCGCGGCGATGTGCTGGCTAATGCCGAAACCTATGCCGATCAGGTATTCAAGGTGCTGGATCGCGAAAAGACCGAGCTGCGTTTCAATTCCGAATGGTTCGATGCCATGAGCGCCGCCGATATGATCAAGCTGGCAGGGCAAATCACTGTGGCACGCATGCTCGAGCGTGACGATTTTTCCAAGCGTTTCGCGGGCCAACTGCCGATTGCCATCCATGAATTCCTGTATCCGTTGGTACAGGGCTACGACTCGGTCGCGCTCAAGGCCGATATCGAGCTCGGCGGCACCGACCAGAAGTTCAACCTGCTGATGGGCCGTGGCCTGCAGGAGCACTTTGGGCAGACGCCGCAAATCGTGTTGACCATGCCCTTGCTGGAAGGTCTGGACGGTGTCAACAAAATGGGCAAGTCCTTGGGCAATTACATCGGCATCAACGAGCCGGCCATCGACATCGTGAACAAAACCATGAGAATCGGTGATGACCTGATGTGGCGCTGGTTCGAGCTGCTCAGCTTCGAGGTTTCGTTGGCCGAGCTGGTGCGCATGAAAGCCGATGCCACTGCTGGCCACTTGCATCCGCGTGAGGCCAAGCTGCGTCTGGCGCAGGAGTTGGCCGCCCGTTTTCATAGCCCGGCAGATGCCGAGGCCGCCATTCAGGGCTGGCAGGCCGCCGTGCGCGGCGAGGCGGACAAAAATCTCTTGAAAATCAACATCCTGATAGTTCCTGCGGAGGGCCTGAGGCTGGCTGCCGTGCTCCGCCAGGCTGGGCTTGCAGCCAGTAACACGGAGGCCAATCGCAAGATCCAAGAGCGTGCCGTCCGCATCGATAACGTCATCGTTGAAGATGCGCAGATGGTTCTCAAGCCGGGCTTCGAGGCTGTTGTCCAGGTCGGTAAGCGCAATTTCGCCCGGATCCAGTTGCAGGCAATGCCCTGAGCGTCAGATTCCGCTAGGGGTCTGATAGAAAGTGCGGACAAGGCTTCCCAACGCACAGTGTCCGTTGCTATACTAGCCGACC
The DNA here is from genome assembly GCF_044348765.1 of Arenimonas sp. GTDB lineage: Bacteria > Pseudomonadota > Gammaproteobacteria > Xanthomonadales > Xanthomonadaceae > Arenimonas. The sequence goes on along the minus strand of NZ_JBIKSE010000012.1, from coordinate 182 downwards.
GGGTTGATATCTCATGCCTGAATCAGGAATCGCGTGAACGCTTCGAAATGAACCTCGAATGTTGACGTGGTTTAAAAGGTCTGCCATACTGTGCGACCACTTCGAGACGAAATGTCCGAGGCGCGAACCCTTCGGGGTAAGCAGAATGATCTTTGTAAATGTGCGCAGGAAATTTGTGCGGG
>NZ_JBIKSE010000107.1:0-3806 GCF_044348765.1 Arenimonas sp. | reverse complement strand
TGTTCTGGAAGTTTAGATATGATATTCAAGCAGCTTTTTATACCTACGGAATTATAGCTTCAGGACTAGTTGAAAGTTTAGGTGGCATTTCATTGCATCCATTTAGATTTATTGTCGAGAATCAAGACCGTCCAGGTAGCCCTCTTATCTATGAGGTAACAGATTTGATTTTGGCTCAAGGACAATTTGGAGGAGACTTTAATGGTCGTCAATTTGAAGGCTTCGATCAAGCTATTACTAGGTACGAATGGCACACAAAGAATGATTTGTGGCAGTATCCTATGCAAGACTACGTAAACAAAGGTGTAAGAATAATTGGACAATAGTTGACTAATTTATGGAATCAGTTAAATTTGTATTATTGGAAAATCCTACTAAGACAGCCCTTCACTTAACTCCTATGATATTTAACAAGGATGCATTAGCTGTGCTTAGAACTTACGGACTACTTAATGTTTATCTAGACGATTACGGAAGTAGTAAGAAATATAAAGACTGTCTTTTCTTTCTCTTTAAGATTATAGACACTAAAGAGTTTCAAGAATTTCAACATAAGATAGCTGACTTTAATTCTTTCTATGACTACTACGACATGCAAACTTTAAATGGTAGCCTAAGAATGTTTGTATTTAAGATTCACGATGTCTATAGAAGAGACTTATTTAGTTTTAGACACAGTCGTTTTGATGAGTTGTCTAATCATTTCTTAAATATAGCAGACGAAATTGACTTTACTCAAGTTAAACTAAACGTCTGTGAGGAGATTTATCGATTTTTTCCATCTCTAGAAATAATAAAGGAGGACTTGTAGTCCTCCTTTGTTATAATCAGATATACGAAAACAATAAGTAGTTATGCAAACTTAAAGAATTTCATCTGAAACTTCTTCAATGTCAGTAATATTTTTTAAGTCTTCTAAAGTCACTTGTCCTTCTGGGATAATTACTTCTTCTTGCTCGGTTTCAAATTGAATTACATTAGAAGGTTCTTCAGTTGGAGTACTTGGAGTATATTCTAACGGAGCATTGCTTAACTTACCTTCGTTGGAAAGTCTTTGCATAATGTCAGTCTTAGCAGCATTTGCTGTTGAAAATAACTCCATTAGAGTGTTTAGAGGAACTTGATTGATTGCAACTGTTTGTAAATCAACTAAGTGCAATAATGCGGCAAGTTCAGTTCCTGTAACTGTGATTTGTTCATCAGGTCTCCAGTAAACTGTACTTTCTTGTGCGTTTGGTTGGCTGTTTTCTGTGCTCATAAAATTAATTTTATACGTTCAAAAATAGGATATTTCTTATAACTTTGCAAATTATACAAGCAATTTAATATGACAAGGTCATTGCATCATTCCGAGAAAAAACACAATTTATACTTAGACTTAGCAGTTAGGATATCTAAAGAGTCTTACTGTAAAAGACTACAAGTAGGAGCATTAATTGTTAAAGATGGAAATATAATCTCCTTTGGTTATAATGGAACTCCTAGTGGATTACCTAATGTGTGTGAAGAAAAAAATGTAACTCTTCCCACGGTACTGCATGCAGAGTCAAATGCTATTACAAAAGCTTGTAAGTCTCCTATCAGTACTGAGGGAGCAACTATATACATGACGCACTCATGCTGTGTAGAATGCGCTAAGTTAATTGTACAAAGCGGAATCAAGAAAGTATACTACATTAAAGAGTATAGAGACTTAAATGGAATAAAACTATTACAAGATTGCGACATTGACGTAAGTAGAACTAATATTATAAAACCTATATGACTAAAATCAACCTAAGAGGCTCAAGAGTTTTGTTAAACTGTCCTCCCCGTAAAGACTCAGGATTACACCTAAGTGCTGAAGCTCAACAAGAAGTTTTAATCGAAGAACTAAAGAACATGAAAGAACTAGAAGTTTTTGCTATTGGCGACAAAGTAGAAGACATCCAAGTTGGAGATCGTGTTTATGTATCCCCTAGCACTATTATGCATTCTGAACTAGTTACTGTAGATGGTAAAGAAAAGTTTATGTTGCGTGAGATGGATATCGCTATAATTTGGTAAGTTATGAGTGGCCTAGTAGCATTAATCTGTATAGTTATACTTTTTAGTTCTATATTAATTGTTATGAGTATCCTTCATCTTGCAAAAGTTTTAGGAGAAAATAATGAAATTATGATAAAAGACCTTGAGAGTCGTACTAAGAAAAAAAGTACAGAAAGAAAAACAACTAAAAAAGAAAACAACCCATTATGAAACTATTTTATTACACCGAAATTGAGGTAAAAAACCTCGAAGACGGAACAACACAAACTATCCGTAAGAACGGACACAGTTTTGACTTGGATTCAGTTATCCTAACTTATCCTGATAGAGAAGGACTATCTGTTGTATTGAACAGAAATGCGGACAAATTAACCCCGACGGACTATCAGTACAAGATAAATCCACAAACAAAACAGAAAGAGCCAATTAAAGTTAGTAAATTTGAAGTAACAAGCGAACCAATCGTTGCGGTAATCAAAGACCCAAGAGAGATTGACGCTTTCTTACACGCTACAGGAGGACCAGAAGGTCTTTCGGAAAGCGCAGAATAAGTTACTTAAACTATCCGTTTTCTGTTTTCATATTTTATTTAGGGCAAAGGGGGACTTCGGTTCCCCTTTATTTTTTTTCTTATTGACTTATATTTGTATATTACTACTAAGTACTGACCATGTTTGGCAATCCGTTAACTAATCAAGACCTTCTTACTTTAGCTCAAGCATCTGCTGAACAAAAGTTATCAGGGTTAAATCTTCCAGAAAAATATATCTTAGCTACACCTGTTAGTGGCTATGGTTTTCCTACATACCGTCTATTTGATGCCGCGTATATTTCTACAGGTATTATAGATCCCAATAGATTGGGAACAGGATCTGCAGGAGCAGGTAATCTTTACTTAGCTGACGATGGTACTTGGAAAGCTGTAGGCGGAGGAGGAGGCGGAGGTGACATGTACAAAGCTACTTACGATGTCGATAATGACGGAGTAGTAGACTCAGCAGAAAGAACCGAAATTATAGTAAGAAACTCTACTGGTTCTACTTTAACTAAAGGTACTGTTGTTTATTTAAGTGGAGCAACTGGAAACAGACCAAATGCTTTAAGAGCACAAGCACATACTGAGGCTACTTCTTCAAGAACCATAGGTATGGTTGAAGCAAATATTGCGAATAACTCTGACGGATATATTGCAACAAACGGAACTCTTCACGACTTAGATACTTCAGCATTTACGGCTGGAGATGCTGTTTGGTTGTCTGCTACCACAGCAGGAGCATTTACAAGTACAGTTCCTGCCGAACCCAATCACGCAGTATTTATTGGATATATTGCTCGTTCTCACCCTACGCAAGGTAGGATAGTTCTTCATATTCAAAACGGATATGAGTTTGATGAGTTACACGGAGTTCTTTTAACTTCTGAAGCAAATAACGATCTTGTAGTTTACGAATCAGCTACCGCTTTGTGGAAGAACAAAAGCATAGCTACCATCTTCGGAGGTACTCCCCTCATCACAGTTCCTACCCTAGCACAAGTAACCACAGCAGGCAATACAACTACAAATGCTATTACTGTTGGTGGGCTTACAGTAAATACCAATCTTATATATACCGACACTGTTAATGGTAGGGTAGGTATAGGAACTACTACTCCAACAGAAAAACTAGAGGTTAATGGAAACATTAAAGCCACTTCCTTTATTAAAAGTGGAGGAACTTCTTCTCAGTTCTTAAAAGCAGATGGTAGTGTAGACTCTACGGTTTACTATGCAGCATCTA
>NZ_JBIKSE010000011.1:0-40503 GCF_044348765.1 Arenimonas sp. | reverse complement strand
TTGCTGGATTTTGCAGCAGTACTGAATCGGCATCCGGGATGCGCTGCAGCCAATAGGTGCTTGATTGCTTTTCGGCGCTTATACCCACCGAATTCCAATCCGGCTCCAGTGGCATGTATGCCCATGCCAATGACGTGATGACCATCAGGCTAGCAGCAAGGATAGATCGCAGCATAGATATCATCAAGCCCCCATCATTTGGAAAATACGCGCCAACAGCAGGCCTCCGCCGGTTCCCAGAAGATAACCGAGCATGGCCAGCAGCACGCCGACCGGTGCCAAAACGGGCGCATAGCTTGCTGCAAGTAATGGTGCTGAAGCTACGCCACCGATATTGGCCAGGGAGGCGATACCGCACAGGGCTAGGTCGAATTTAAACAGTCGGGCCGCCGCAAGCATCAGCAGGGCGTGAATCGCCAGAACCAAGAATCCACAGAAGAGGTAAAAGGGGGCTTGGCTCATACCGGAAAAATCGGCACCGGAAGCCAAAGCGGCCACGACTATGGCAAGCAATGCGTTGGAAACCACCATTGATCCTGCCAGTCGTCGCAAAGGGGTGAACGAAGCAGCCAGCCCCAAGGCCGTGGCCAACAACATGGTCCAGGAGCTGGTACTGAGCACTTCAGAGGCCGGGAGTAGGGCGGCAAGGCTCTTGGCAAGGTTGCCCACAACAAGTCCAAGACCGAGCCAGAGCAGAATAAGACCGCTATCCAGCGGCTTAGCATCCGCAATTCGCCTTGGATTGTGTGCATCTAGACGATCTGCCATGACCACGGAACGGTTCCATTGGTTGAAATGGGATTGCAAGGGCACACTGGCAAAAAGAATCAATACCCAGACGGCATAGCAGATGGCATCGGTCATCAGCGCATTGGCCATCGACTCCGGACGGATACCGACAGCCTGGGATACCGCCACCATATTGGCGGTACCGCCGATCCACCCGCCGGAAACCGAGGACAGTACCTGCCACGAATCCGAGGGCAGCCAATTGCGGAGCAGGACAAATGCCGCGAGAAAAGCCAACAGGATGGAAATCGTGGCGCACATGAAGCCCAGCAGAATCCGCGGTCCCAGTGCGAGTATCGCTTTGATGTCGCAGTTGACCAGCAGCAGGAACATCAATGCCGGTAGCAGCCAATCAAGAATCTGTTTGCGTGCCACGGTCATTTCGGTATCCATCTGCCAGAAACCCGCAACGGACAACGCGGTCACTGCTAGATAGGTCAGGACGATGGGCGGCAGAACGCTGAAAATTCGCCAACCCATACGTTTTTCGAAGAACGGGAAAATGCCAGCACAGATCAGAAGCAGGCCGACGTAGGCCCAAGCATTTTGTATCATCGGATCGGCCCATTGGCGCTTTTGCATTGCATAGCTAACAGTATAATCAGAAAGCCATCCCACAAAGGTCCAACTGATGAAATCCGCTCCCGGCATTTGCTTGTGGTACCTTCTAGCCGCAACCGACGCTTTCGGGGCCGGCCCCTTGGTCGATATCCGGTCGTACTCTCCGGTCATCGCATTGGATATCCGCTATGCCACGGCAATGAACTTCACCGGAAAACCGGTCGCTGGATATCAGTCGGCGAAGTGCCTGTTGCATGAACCAGCAGCGCGGGCATTGGCTGCCGCCGAAGTCGATTTGCGGGGTAGGGGGCTCGGCCTGATTGTTTATGATTGTTACCGACCTCAGCGCGCCGTCGCTGAATTCATGGCCTGGTCCAAAGCGCCCGATGATCCGATCAGCAAAGCCATCTATTATCCGGATCTCGATAAATCGAGCCTGGTACCGAATTACATCGCTGAGAAGTCGGGCCACAGCAAGGGCGCCACGGCGGATGTCGGCTTGCTGGATTGCCGTTCGGCACCATGCCGGCCGCTGGACATGGGAGTACCCTTCGACTTTTTCGGAACGCAGGCCAACACCGATTGGGCCGGTGCCAGCCCGGAGCAAAGGCAGGCGCGCCAACAACTCTTGCAGGTGATGGCTGCACACGGCTTTGTCAATTATCCGCTGGAGTGGTGGCATTACACCTGGAAGGCTGGTCCTCTGCCGGATGAGGCCTATGATTTTCCGGTCGAGTAATGCTGCAGCTCGTCGGATTCGATGAGGTACAGGCCTTGACGGTCCGATAAGACGGCCTCATGCATCACAGCGGCAACGGCGCTCGTCTGCACCGGCCGGTATTTCGCCGGAATCAGGCGCCCCAGATGCCTGGCAAGCCATAATCCGATTTCCTCGCCATAGCGACGTTCCGGGCGTGGTCCGCCATCCAACAAGGACGGGCGAACAAGGGTTAAGGCCTCGAAATTCATAGACATCAGACCTGCTTCGGCTTGGCCTTTGACTTTCAGATAGAAGTTCCGGGATCGTTCGTCCGCGCCCAGCGAGGAGTTCAGCACGAAACGCGCGCAACCGGCATCCCGTAACAATCGTGCGCTAGTCAAAACATAACCCGCATCGACCTTTCTGAAAGCTTTTTTGCTGCCCGCCAGATTGATGGTCGTTCCCAGCGCACAAACAGCGGTATCAACAGCCCACCAATCGGCTGCAGTCAAGTGTTCGAAATCAACGACAGGATTGAACAGCTTGGGATGCGTGGCTATAGGACGTCGTGTCGGCGCGATAACCCGGGATATTCGTGAATCGCACAGCGCCAGTTTCAAGGACTGTGAACCGACCAGACCGGTCGCGCCGAGAATGAGCAGGGTGAAGTTTGGAGCAGGTGTTTGCATAGATACAGTTTAGGGGTTATCTCAGGAAACATTACTGGCAGACCGATCCTATCTTACATAATATACATTATGCGAAGTAATGAGTGGCTTTATCGCTGGCATATGATCCGCATCAGGAACTTACGGGCTGCCTGCCCCGACTAGGGATCCGCACATGCGGCATGCTGGATCTGCCTGCATGCGCGTTTCATGAATCGACATAGTGAGCAGATTTAAATGCAACAAGCGCCCAGAAAGCGAATCGCCGATGCCGAGAATGTACTTTAGGGCTTCCGTAGCTTGCAAAATACCAATGACCCCCGGTGCCACGCCAAGAACGCCTGCCTCGGTGCAGTTCGGTGCATCAACAGCATCCGCTGGTTGAGGGAACAGGCAGCGATAACAGAGGCCTCTGGAATCAGGCGCCGAGGCGTTGAATACGCTGACCTGTCCTTCGAATCGATGGACGGCACCATAGACCCATGGGATTCCCTGCCGTGTGCAAGCATCCGAGATGGCATATCTTGTATCGAAATTATCAGATCCATCAATGACTAAATCAACATTATTAATGTAAGTACTGATGTTTTCTGCGGAGATACGATCAATATGGATTTCAACGTTAATTGAAGGATTTAAATCATCTAATGCATTTTTTGCCGATTTAACCTTGAACTCACCGATATTTCCGTTTTTATGCAAAATTTGCCGCTGTAGATTACTTAAATCAACCCGATCATCGTCCACAATGACCAGATGCCCAACACCGGCTGCCGCAAGATAGAACGCACAAGCTGAGCCCAGACCACCTGCCCCGACGAGCAAAACGCGGGCATGACTCAGTTTCTGCTGCCCTTCCCGCCCGACATTGGGAAGAATCATCTGTCGGGCGTACCGGCGGTCGAAATCCGATGCTTGATATGCACTTACTGGCAAACCAGCCGCAATCCAGGCCTGGGAGCCGCCCGAAACCGAGAAAAGATTCGTGTAGCCTTGCCGGCCGAGCTCGGCCGCACAGGATTCCGAACGTTTACCCCCGGCACAGATCAAAATGACAGGCTCATCAAACGATACGAGATGATGGCAAGCTTGGGCCTGCAGCTCAGCCATGGTTACGGGTTTAGCGCCCTGCGCGATGCCAGCGGCCCATTCATGGGGCTCTCGGATGTCAATGAGAAGACGTCCATCGACGTTCATGTCGCAAGCCTGCGCCGGTGAAATGATGGTAACCGGCATAGCCTTATTTATTCCGTTTATGGTGCCGAATTAGCCGCTTGCGTTTTTCGAGCTGACGGTCGGTCAATACGTTTTTCTTGCCTTCATAGGGGTTGTCGCCATCCTTGAAAACAAAACGGATGGGGGTTCCGACCAGTTTGAAACGTTTCCGGAAGAAGTTTTCAAGATAGCGGCGGTAACTGTCTGGAAGGGTTTTCAGGCGGTTGCCGTGAACGATGAAGGTCGGTGGATTGGTATCGCCGGGATGGCCGTATTTCATTTTGGCAACGTGGCCGCGTACGACGGGTGGCGGGAATGCCGCATAGGCGATTTCGATGGCTTTGGTGACTTCCGCCGTGCTGAATTGGCGGGTTGCGCTGTCATAGGCCTTGTGAATGGCTTTGAACAGCTCAGCCATACCGGTACCATGTTTAGCGGATATGGTCACAATCGGGGCCCAGGTACAGAACGAGAGTTTACGTTCGAGCAGGGACTTGGTTTGCTCACGCTGGTAGTTGCTCTGGTTATCCCACTTGTTTACGGCAATCACCAATGCCCTTCCCGCTTCAAGAACATGGCCAAGCACCGTTGCGTCCTGTTCGGTAACGCCTTCGCCGGCATCCAGCATCACTACAGCAACCTGGCAGTCTTGGATGGACTGTAGTGTCTTGAATACGGAGAATTTCTCGACCGCCTCCTCGATTTTGCCACGACGGCGCAAACCGGCAGTATCGATCAGACGGTAATCCCGGCCATCGCGCTCCAGATTGACCGAAATGGAATCCCGGGTCGTGCCCGGAACATCCGAAGCGATCACCCGTTCTTCGCCGAGCAGACGGTTGACCAAGGTGGACTTACCGACATTGGGGCGCCCAATAAAGGCCAGACGCAATGCCCCGTCGTCCTCCAGCGGGACCTCAGGCTGATGTACCGGCAGCAACTTGCCGAGCAACTCTAGCAGCTCAGGTACGCCGCGCTGATGGGCAGCGGACATCGGCAGAACATGGCTGAACCCGAATTTGGCGAAATCATGGATGGCGTCTTCGGTATTCTTGCCGTCGGTCTTATTGATACCTAATACCATCGGTTTGCCGAGCTTCCGCAAGCCGGCGAGAATATCAAAGTCCAGAACTTCTGGGCCTGATTTGGCATCCACGACGAAAACGATGACCGCCGCTTCGGCTGCGGCCATCCAGCTTTGCTTTGCCGTTGCACCGGCCAGGCCTTGGTCATCACCGGATAAACCGCCGGTATCACAGACAATGAATGGATGCTCGGGATTCAGGCGGCAGATGCCGTAGTGACGGTCACGGGTGACACCCGGCTCATCATGCACAAGCGCATCACGAGTGCGTGTCAGACCATTGAACAAAGTGGACTTCCCCACATTTGGGCGCCCAACCAGTGCCACCATATCCAGCATGCTTATTGGGCCAGACTGAACGCGGACAATTGACCGTCGACGTTCTGAATGAACAGGATGCCATCGTCGGAAACAACCGGACTGCCGCGTACGGCGCCACCAACTTTTACTCTGCCCTTGATGTCGCCGCTTGCCGAATCCAGCCAGTGCACATATCCTTCGGCATCGGCAACGACAACATAGGCACCCTGCACGACCGGCGTGGTAACGCTGCGGCGCAAGAGAGAACTTTGTTTCCACAGGTCGGAACCGCTATTGCGGTCGAGCGCCCACAGGTTACTGTCACGGTCACCAACGATGATACGGTCAGAAAGCATCGCAACGCCGGCATATCCGCCGATTTCACGGACCCAAATGGGCTGGCCATTGTTGATGGCGATTGCCATCGTGGAATTATGGTAAGAACTGGCGAAAACTTCACGATCACCGACCTGGATTTCCCCATCAATATCGGACATCCGGTCCAGTTCGGTACGGCCATCGGGTTTGGCAATCAATTGTTCCCAGACGCGCTGGCCATCCTGTTGACGCAAGGCGATCAGGGTGCCATCTTCATAACCTATGAAAATCAGGCCGGGCCCGAGAACCGGCGAACTGTTCCCGCGCACGCTCAGCGAAGGCAGCCCGCGGTCGAATTGCCAGCGTTTTTCACCCGTTGATAAATCCAGACCGAACACCTTGCCGTCATTGGCGCGCACGATTACGGTATCGAAAGTGATTAGCGGTGCGCTGATGACAGACGAGCTGACCATTGTTTTCCACAGTATCGAGCCATCCGCGGCATTGAATGCGAAAACTTCGCCGTTACGCCCGCCCAAAGCCACCAGTCCGGAATACACCGCAGGGCCTCCGGTCAATGCAAATGGCTGTGTGGGTTTCTGCCAGAATTTCCAGCCTCCGGATGCGGCTTCTTTGTTCGGAGACGCTTTCCATTTAATTTTTCCGGTGACTTTATCGACCGCAACCAGCTGATTTGCGGAGTCGGCGGCATAAACAGTATCCCCATCCACGATCGGTTTCTGGCGGATGGCTAGTTCGGCTTCGCCCTGTCCGACCGAAATGGACCAAAGTTTACGGATTGCAATCGGATTTTCGATATCGGTCAGCGCAGCAGGAGCGGTTGCCTTTTCCTTGTCTGACTTGAAGATTCCGGTGACAGTCGAACAGGCCTGCAGCAGTAGCAATGCGGCGCAGAGTACGATCAGTTTGCGAAGCATCAGCGGATCTCCTTGGGTTTATCGGCGTTTCCACCGGCATCAGTCAGTTTCAATTCAATCAGTCCACGCGATCCGGCATCGGCACTGAGTTTCTGCAATGCCTCCCGGTAGTAATCCGCGGCAGTCTCGGGCTTTCCGGAAGACATAGCCAGGTCGCCTTTAAGCTCTGCCAATGATGCCGGGTAGGCCACAGCATTGATGGCGTCTGCGGCTTTTCCGGCTTCTGCCGTCTTGCCCTGCGAGAGAAGAAGTTGGGCTTTACGGATTTCAACTAATTCGCGGTTTTGATCATTCAGAGCCACGGAGGCGGCTTTGTCCAAAGCCCCTGCGGCTAAATCGTATTTGCCGAGATCAGCGTTGATTCTTGATAGACGCAAGGCGGCCAGAAAAGCGAAGTCTGAATCAGCATAATTGGCGATGATGGCTTCGCCCAACACCAGGGCTTTGGCATAATCAGGCTTATTGATGGCCTGAACGAAAGTATGGTATTGACTTCCGGCTTCCTGGGACTGCTGAGCCTGACGGCCCTGCCACCAGTGCCAGCCGCTGATAGCAGCGATGATCAAAAGAATTCCGGTGAGCAGATTTGAGCCGTTCTGAACAAGCCATTGTTTGACGCGCTCGCTCTGTTCGTGTTCGTCGTATTGGTCGGACATAAGATTGATTATTCGTTTGAGGTGTTCGGGGTCGAAATGGAAACAGTAGCAGTTGGTTTTCCATCTTCGGAGAGAGTGAAGCGAGCCACTTCGTCGCGGATCAATGGCGAAATGTCGAGCTTGGTGCCATCAAGGCTGATTTCCGCGCTACTGGCATTGCCCACGGTGATTTTACCGATCCTGGCAGAATCCTGACGGAATTCAGCGCTTCCAGTGAGTGTCCCGCTGAAAAGAATCGAGTCATCCCTGCCCCGCACTTCCACCCAGCTCTCCTTGTTGCTGCGTATCAGTATCTCCGCGATTTGTGCAGGGACAGCTGCCAGTATTGGTTCGGCATTCGGCACAGCTATTTCGCTCGCGCTTTGTCCATCAATCGAAACGGCAGCTTGAATTGCCTGATTATCGGAAGTTACGGCATTATCGACCAGGGAGTTCAAAGACAGGGGCTCGGAAGCAGGCTGTCGTAGGCCCAGGTAAGCGACAAGCGATCCTAGTGCTATCAGGCTGATAGCAGCCAACAACCATTTTGGTGAACGCCGTGCCGGCTTAATTTTTTCCGAAGTAATGGCTTTGAGAGGAGGAGCGCTGTTCATCCCCGGGATTTCATTGCGGATGTCCTCGCTCAATCTCAGAAGCTTGATGTAGCTAGTGATGTAACTCTTGGCATAAATAGGTGCGCCGAGCTTCTGCCACTCTTCGTGCTCTATGGCTTCAATCAGATGGGTTCCGAACTTAAGCGCCTTTGCAGCATCTTCGACAGTCAGCTCCATGAGCTCGCGTTTAGCCCGGAAGGTCATACCGATCGGCTCTCGGAACAGTGGGTTTTGAATGGGATTCATGGGCTCAGTTTATCCGAGTGATGCTGTCGATGTGCGATTTCTGTTTGAATTCGGCCTGGCGACGGGTTTTATCCATCACCTGCCCTTTAAGCTGGCCGCAGGCAGCGTCGATGTCGTCACCTCGTGTTCTCCTGACCATGGTTAGGACCCCGGCGTCAAGCAAAAGTTTCTGGAAATCGCGGATACGAGCCTCCTCCGAGCGTTCGAATCGGGTTCCCGCGAAGGGGTTGAATGGAATGAGATTGACCTTTGCAGTGTTGGTGCGTTGGACCTTGGCATCAATCCGCCGCATCAGCTTTGCCAGCGCGCGCGCGTGTTCGGGGAGATCGTTCACACCCTGCATCATGGTGTACTCGAAAGTAATCGATGTTCTGGGCTTGCGCATGGCATAACGAACGCAGGCATCCAGTAATTCATCAATCGGATATTTCTTGTTCAGTGGAACCAGCTCGGTCCGCAGCTCATTCGTAGGCGCATGCAGTGAAACTGCCAGCGAAACATCACTGACCTCAGACAGGCGGTCGATCATCGGAACCAGTCCTGCGGTCGACAGGGTCACCCGCTTATTGGCCAGACCAAAGCCGTAATCATCACGCATGATATTCATCGCCCGGACCACATTCTCGAAGTTCAGCAGCGGCTCGCCCATACCCATCATGACCACGTTGGTGAGTTTGCGTTGCTTGTGGGGCACATTACCCAGATGCTTGGCGGCAACCCAGACCTGACCGATGATTTCAGCCGTGCTGAGGTTGCGGTTGAATCCCTGGGTCGCCGTTGAGCAGAACTGGCAGTTAAGGCCGCAGCCGACCTGGCTGGATACGCACAGCGTACCTCTGCCCTTGTCGGGTATGAACACCGCTTCGATGGCATTAGCCTGATCCATGCCGAGCAGCCACTTGTGGGTACCGTCGGCGGAGGGTTTATCTAGGATCACGGGCGGCGGCATGACCACCGCACGTGCTTCCAGTTTTGCCCGAAGTTCTTTGCCGAGATCGCTCATTTCGGCAAAATCGCAGACATGACGATGATAAATCCACTTCATCACCTGATGTGCGCGGAAACGCTTCTCGCCGAGATCATCAGCAAAAAAGCGCTCCAGACCGTCACGGTCAAGGTCGAGCAGATTGACTTTGGTCACGTCGCCCATGATTCAGCGCGCGCTGACTTCCGTAGCCGCGAAGAAATAGGCGATTTCAATGGCGGCGTTCTCGAGGCTATCGGAGCCATGCACGGCATTGGCATCGATTGACTCTGCGAAATCGGCACGGATGGTACCCGGGGCGGCGTCTTTTGGATTGGTGGCGCCCATCAGTTCGCGGTTCTTGAGAACGGCATTCTCGCCTTCCAGAACCTGGATCATGACCGGTCCCGAAATCATGAATTCAACCAATGCGTTGAAGAATGGACGCTCGCGGTGAACGGCATAAAAGCCTTCGGCTTCTCGGCGGGAAAGGTGCTTCATTTTGGCGGCGACGACTTTCAGACCATTGCCTTCAAAACGGCTGTAAATCTGGCCGATGACGTTTTTGGCGACCGCGTCGGGTTTGATAATGGAAATGGTACGTTGGATGGCCATGGAGGTACTCCGAGTTTAGGGGATTGGGAAAGCGTCTATTTTAGCATTTTTTAGCCTTGAGCGCCGCTTAATCCAGACATCTTTCAATGGAAATTCAAGCATCTACCGCACAGACTTGACCCATGAGTCGTACAAGCATACGATTGAAACAATCGTTTAATTCGATTACGGGAAAGGCATGACGAACCATTTCAATACCAAAGAACGCATCCTGCATGCGGCTGAAGACCTTTTCGCGCAGCACGGTTTTGCCGGAACCTCACTGCGTCAGGTGACATCGAGGGCGGATGTCAATATTGCGGCCGTCAATTACCACTTCGGATCCAAGGAAAACTTGGTGCATGAAGTGTTCAAGCACCGCATGGATGAAATGAGTGAAAAACGGCTGAGCGCGCTTTCCGAAACCGTTGCCAGAGACCCAGCCGATCTGCATGGCATTCTTCTGGCATTTATCCAGCCCGCACTGGCATTGACTCTGGACCGTCACGGTGCGTCATTCGTGCGGGTACTTGCACGGGCCTATGCCGAGAAAAACGACGGATTAAGGAACTTCCTCTCCGAGAACTACGGCCAGGTCCTGCGGGAGTTCGCCAAAGCCATGGCCGTCTGTCTGCCGCAACTGAGCAAGGAAGAACTTTACTGGCGCATGGACTTCACCGCAGGTGCCCTGACCTATGCCATGGCCGACTTCGGTCTGATCCGGCGCCAGCCCGGCATGACCGAAAAAGCCCACTGCGAGAAAGCCGCACAACACCTTATAGCCTTTGCACAAGCCGGCCTTCGAGCCTGAAAACTGGAGTATTCCGATGTCGAATTACCGCTTCAAGAAAGTCGCCGTACTCGGTGCCGGTGTCATGGGTGCCCAGATTGCCGCCCATCTGGCCAACGCCGGTGTACCGGTCATCCTGTTCGATCTTCCCGCCGAGGGCCCGGATAAAAATGCCGTGGTTGGCAAAGCCTTGGCCAATCTGGGCAAGCTCTCGCCCGCTCCGTTGGCCAGTAAATCATTGGCGCAGCAGATTGAGCCCGCCAACTATGATCAACATCTGGATAAATTGACGGGCTGTGATTTGATTATAGAGGCGATTGCCGAGCGCATTGACTGGAAGAAGTCGCTCTACGCCAAGATCCTAGCCAATGTCGGTCCGCATGCCATTTTGGCCTCCAATACTTCCGGGCTCTCCATCAATGCGCTGTCTGAAGTACTGGACGAATCGCTGCATCACCGCTTCTGCGGCGTTCATTTCTTCAATCCGCCTCGCTACATGCATCTGGTGGAGCTCATTCCCTGTGCCAAAACCGATTCTGCGGTTCTGACCGCGCTGGAAGCCTTCCTGGTCAGTACGCTCGGCAAAGGCGTGGTCACCGCCAAAGACACCCCGAATTTCATTGCCAACCGTATCGGCGTTTTTTCAATTCTCTCGACCCTGTATCACACCAGTCAATTCAACATGGGTTTCGACGAGGTGGATGCCTTGACCGGCCCGCTGATTGGCCGCCCGAAATCAGCGACTTACCGGACCTGTGATGTCGTTGGGCTCGACACCATGGCGCTCACCATCAAAACCATGGCCGATACACTACCTACGGACCCGTGGCACCCCCACTTCACCATACCCGATTTCCTGCAGATGCTGATTGACGCCAAGGCCCTGGGACAGAAAACCGGAGCGGGTATTTTCAAAAAAGTCGGCAAGGAAATCCATGTGCTGGATTTGGCCAGCTCGCAGTACCGCCCGAGCGCAGGACAAGTCGCTTCGGAAGTTCTCGCCATCCTCAAAGATCGCAATCCGAAAACCAAATTCAAAGCACTTCGCGCCTGCGCGCACCCTCAGGCACAATTTCTGTGGTCCTGTTTCCGCGATCTCTTCCACTACTGCGCTTTTCATCTGGCCGATATCGCCGCTACTGCCCGAGAACTGGATTTCGCCATCCGCTGGGGCTACGGCTGGAATCTGGGCCCGCTTGAACTTTGGCAGGCTGCTGACTGGAAACAGGTCGCGATCTGGATTAACGAAGATATTGCCGCCGGCAAGAGCATGAGTCAGGCTCCGCTTCCTGCTTGGGTAGCTGCCATCGATGGCGTACATGGAGGCGACGGCAGCTTCAGCGCCGCCCAAGGCCGCGCCCTGCCCCGCTCTGCAAATCCGGTATATGCCCGTCAACGTTTCCCGGATCCGTTGTTGGCTGAAACCTTCGCCCCGGGCGAAACGGTATTCGAAGACGATTCGGTCCGTCTGTGGCACGACGGTGACGGCATCGGCGTACTCAGCTTCAAATCTAAGATGAATACTGTCGGCGATGGTGTGCTGGCCGGCATTCAAAAAGCTATCGATATCGCTGAACAGCAGTTCCAGGGACTTGTGGTTTGGCAGACCAAGGAGCCGTTTTCCGCCGGCGCCGATTTGTCAGGTGTTTTGGCCTCCCTGCAGGAAGGTCGCATTGCAGATTTCAGCGCCATGATTGGCCAGTTCCAGGCTACCAGCATGCGCATCAAATACGCGCAGATCCCGGTCGTTGCTGCGGTGCGCGGCATGGCGCTCGGCGGTGGATGCGAGTTCCAGATGCACGCTGCCCGTTCGGTCTTCGCCCTGGAAAGCTACATCGGTCTAGTTGAGGCCGGTGTCGGCCTCTTGCCGGCCGGCGGCGGTCTTAAGGAAATCGCAACACGTGTGGGGCTGAATCCACCGAATGGCGACGTCCATGCCGGTCTGAAGCCCTATTTCGAAGCAGTCGCTCTGGGCAAGGTTTCCGGATCCGCGCTGGAAGCCAAAGAGCTTAAATTGGCGCGCGAAGGCGATGTCGTCGTATTCAACGCCTATGAACTCCTGCATGTGGCCAAGGCCCAAGCCCGTGCGATGGCTGAATCCGCTTACCGTCCGCCGGTGGCTCCGAAATCCATACCTGTTGCAGGATCCATAGGTATCGCCACATTCAGAATGATGCTGACCAATATGCATGCCGGCGGGTTCATCTCCGACCATGATTTGGAAGTGTCTACCCGCATTGCAACCGTCCTGTGCGGTGGCGACGTCGATCGTGGCACTCTTGTCAACGAACAGTGGCTGCTGGATCTCGAACGCGAACATTTCGTTGCGCTGGCGCTCATGCCGAAAACCCAGGAACGCATTGCTTATATGCTTAAAAACGGTAAACCGCTGCGCAACTAATCAGGACCCCTCCATGAAAAATATCCAAGAAGCCTATATCGTCGCCGCGACCCGAACCCCGGTGGCCAAAGCTCCGCGCGGCGCATTCAAAAACGTACACCCCGCAGACATGCTGGCTCACTGCCTCCGCCAGCTCGTGGCCCAGGCTCCGAGCATCGATCCGGAGCGCATCGATGACGTCATTGTCGGTTGCGCCATGCCCGAGGGCGAGCAAGGCATGAACGTCGCTCGTATCGGCGCGCTACTGGCCGGCTTGCCACAGTCAGTTTCGGCACAGACTATCAACCGCTTCTGCTCCTCGGGATTGCAGGCAGTGGCATTGGCTGCTGACCGAATTCGATTGGGCGAAGCCGATCTGATGATTGCCGCCGGCACCGAATCGATGAGCATGGTGCCGATGATGGGCAATAAGATCGCCATGGCGCCCTCGGTTTTCGAGAACGACCATATCGCCATCGCCTACGGCATGGGTATTACCGCCGAAAACGTGGCCGCACAGTGGAATGTCTCGCGCGAAGACCAGGATGCTTTCGCATTCGCATCCCACCAGAAAGCCATGGCTGCCATGCAGGCAGGTTATTTCAATACTGAAATATCGCCTTATGATGTGCTCGGAAAATCGGCTGATCTGGCTGGATCCCGCATCATTACCCGTAATCAAATCTTGGTCAATGATGAGGGTCCGCGTGCCGACACCAGCCTTGAAGGACTCGCCAAACTCAAGCCGGTATTCAAAGTACGCGGTTCGGTCACGGCAGGCAACAGCTCGCAGATGTCGGACGGTGCCGGTGCCGTGCTCCTGGCATCTGCCCGGGCCGTCAAGGATTATGGATTGACCCCCATTGCCCGTTTTGTCAGCTTTTCGGTTGCTGGCGTCGCACCGGAAATCATGGGAATCGGCCCGATTGCCGCGATTCCAAAAGCACTCAAACAGGCCGGTCTGAATCCGGATCAATTGGATTGGATCGAATTGAATGAGGCCTTTGCCGCTCAAGCACTCGCCGTCATCCGTGACTGCAAACTGGATGCATCCAAGGTCAACCCCTGTGGCGGTGCCATTGCGCTCGGCCACCCCTTGGGTGCCACCGGTGCCATTCGTACCGCCACCATCGTGCACGGCATGCAGCGCACCAAAGCCAAATACGGCATGGTTACCATGTGTATCGGTACCGGCATGGGTGCGGCAGGGATTTTCGAGTCCCTGTAAGTACACTCGGAAATTCAAAAAAAAACACCGCTTAGCGGTGTTTTTTTTCTGCTGGGAACGATACGATCAATGATGATGACCGCCCTCGCCGTGCACATGTCCGTGTGCCTTTTCTTCCTCAGTGG
Organism: Arenimonas sp.; assembly: GCF_044348765.1. Taxonomy (GTDB): domain Bacteria; phylum Pseudomonadota; class Gammaproteobacteria; order Xanthomonadales; family Xanthomonadaceae; genus Arenimonas. Next base: position 26,354 of record NZ_JBIKSE010000011.1, on the reverse strand, counting down.
CATCACGCACGTTCACGATTTCAACCGCAAAAAAAAGCTTCTTTCCGGCCAGCGGATGATTGCCATCCACGGTCACGGTCGTTGCATCAACAGCGGTGACGGTGACGGTCATGCCGCCCTGCGGGGTCTGCGCCTGGAACTGCATGCCCGTCTCGATGTCCTCGACACCTTGGAAAGCTTCACGCGGCACCTGCTGCACCATGAAGTCATGGTGTTCACCATAGCCTTCGGCAGCGGCGACTTCGACATCGAGCTTGTCGCCGGCCTGCTTGCCGACAAGGGCATTTTCCAGGCCCGGAACAATCTGTCCGAGACCGTGCAGATAAGTCAGCGGCGACTGGCCTGCCGAGCTGTCGATGACCTGGCCGTCTTTGTCAGTCAGGGTGTAATGGAAGCTGACCACGCTGTTTTCGCTGATTTGCATAAATAAAAATTCCTAGAACGATTGAAAAAAAACCCCGACGTGTCGGGGTTTTCAGTAAGACGCGGGCGTCTTTTATTACTCAGGATTCACTTCGTCGGCTTGCATGCCTTTTTGGCCTTTCACGAGCTTGAAGCTCACTTTTTGGCCTTCTTTCAGCGATTTGAAGCCATTGCCCTGGATCGAGCGGAAGTGCACGAACACATCTTCGCCGCTTTCCGGGGTGATGAAGCCGAAGCCTTTGGCGTCATTGAACCACTTGACGGTACCGATTTGACGATCTGACATAGTATTACTCCTAGATAAAACGAGAAAAACCCACCCGAAAGTAGGACTGTTTTGCTAGGAATACCGCAATGTAACGATGAAGCGGACCACAAAATCTACCGCACCGGGCCACAAGCCATGTTGGCCCTAAGCAAAATCAGTAAAGGCACTATACAGCAAGACGCAAGCAAATTCCAATAAATATCTGATTTTCTTTGGAGTTGATCCGAATCAAGACCGTGGGTTCAGCAAAAGTCGTATCATATGCGCATAGATGGCTTGGAATTTTCTCCGGTTTTTAACGCTATCTTATTGATTGGAATATCTTTAATGAATTTACCCTACATCAAGGAAGCGGTGCTTGACGTCCGGCATTGGACTGAACAGTACTTCAGCTTCACGGTTGCGCGCGACGACGGCTTCCGCTTCGATAACGGGCAATTCGTGATGATCGGGCTGGAAGTCGATGGCAAGCCTCTGGTCCGTGCCTATTCGATCGCCAGCGCCAATTGGGAAGAACATCTGGAGTTCTTCAGTATCAAAGTACCGAATGGTCCATTGACCTCCCGACTGCAGCATATTCAGCCGGGCGACGGCCTGTTGATCAGCCGAAAACCGACAGGAACGCTTTTAATCAGCGACGTGCATCCCGGAAAAGTGCTTTATTTGCTTTCAACCGGAACCGGCCTCGCTCCTTTTCTGGCCATCGTCAAAGATCCAGAAACTTATGAGCGTTTCGAACACGTGGTGGTCGTGCATGGTGTGCGTCACGTCAAGGATCTTGCCTATGCCGATTATTTCAAGAATGAATTGCCGCGCCATGAATACCTCGGCGAGCAAATCAGCCATCAGTTTCATTACGTCCCGGTGGTCTCGCGTGAACCATTTGCCTTGCACGGCCGTGCCACTACCTTGCTCGAGAACGGAGAGATTCCGCGTTTCCTCGGTCTGCCCGAGCTCAATCCGGAAACCGACCGAGCGATGATCTGCGGCAGCCCCGGCATGCTGGCTGATTTCCGCCGAATCCTGGACGCCCGAGGATTCGTCGCTTCCAGCAAGATAGGACAGGCCGGCCATTACGTGTTCGAACGCGCCTTCGTCGAGAAATAAGCACCAAAAACAGGCCGTAATCGGGCATAATATTGGGCTGACGAAGTCCCATTCCGTCTGCCTTTCCCCCTATTCAGGAGCCTCCCATGTCCGACTCCTTCGCCACGCGCGATCACCTGACCGTCAACGGCCAGACTTATACCATTTTCAGCCTGGATAAGCTTGGCCAGCGCTACGACATCAGCAAGCTTCCCTACTCGATGAAGATCCTTCTTGAGAATCTTTTGCGGTGCGAAGACGGGGTTTCGGTAACCAAAGCCTCGATTGAAGCCGTCGCCCAGTGGGATGCCAAGCAGGAACCAGATACCGAAATCGCTTTCATGCCGGCACGAGTGGTGCTCCAGGATTTCACCGGAGTGCCTTGCGTGGTGGATCTTGCCGCCATGCGCGATGCCGTGGTCAAGCTCGGCGGTTCCGCATCCAACATCAATCCCTTGATTCCCTCTGAACTGGTTATTGATCATTCAGTACAAGTCGACTCCTTCGGTAAGGCCAGTTCGCTGGATGAAAACGGCCGGATTGAATTCTCCCGCAATGGGGAACGCTACAGCTTCCTGCGCTGGGGCCAGAAAGCCTTCAATAATTTCAAAGTGGTGCCACCGAATACTGGTATCGTGCATCAAGTCAATCTCGAAAATCTCGCACGTGTGGTGATGGAACGTGACATCGACGGCACCCTGTATGCCTTTCCGGACAGCGTATTCGGTACCGATTCACACACCACCATGATCAACGGTATCGGCGTTCTCGGCTGGGGTGTCGGTGGTATCGAAGCCGAGGCTGCGATGCTCGGTCAGCCGAGCTCGATGCTGATTCCGCAGGTGGTCGGTTTCAAACTGACCGGAAAACTGCCGGAAGGCGCGACCGCCACCGATTTGGTATTGACGGTAACCCAGATGCTGCGCAAGCATGGCGTGGTCGGCAAGTTTGTCGAATTCTTCGGCGACGGCCTGAACCATCTGCCCTTGGCCGACCGCGCCACCATCGCCAACATGGCGCCAGAGTACGGTGCGACCTGCGGCATCTTTCCGATTGATGCCGAAGCCCTGAATTACCTGCGCCTGTCCGGCCGAGAAGAAACACTGATCAATCTGGTTGAGGCCTATGCCAAGGCCCAAGGCTTGTGGCGAACCGATGCCGAAGCCGAATACAGCGCGGTTCTACATCTGGACATGGGCGAAGTCAAACCGTCCCTGGCCGGCCCGAAACGTCCGCAGGACCGTGTGCTGCTGACCGAGATGAAACAGAACTACAGCGATAATCTGGTCGCCCTGACCGCCAACCGCAAACCGAAAAACGGCGATGTCGCGAAGTTCGAGAACGAGGGTGGCGATGTCACTGCAGCGCTGGGTACGGTCCAGACCCAAATCAACGGTCAGTCGGTGGAAATGAAGGACGGCGCCGTAGTCATTGCCGCCATCACCTCCTGTACCAACACCTCGAATCCGGCAGTGATGTTGGGAGCCGGCTTGCTTGCTCGCAAAGCCGCGGCCCGTGGCCTGAAGCCTGCACCCTGGGTGAAAACCTCACTCGGACCGGGTTCCTTGGTGGTCACCGATTACCTGAAAAAAGCCGATGTCCTGAAAGATCTTGAAGCCATGGGTTTTTTCGTCGTCGGCTACGGCTGTACTACCTGTATCGGTAACTCCGGTCCGCTGCCGGTCGAGGTCAGCGCTGCTATTGCCGCCGGTGACCTCACGGTTGCTTCGGTACTTTCGGGTAACCGCAATTTCGAAGGCCGCGTGCACGCCGAAGTGAAGATGAATTACCTGGCTTCGCCGCCGCTGGTAGTCGCCTATGCGCTCGCCGGAACGGTCAATATCGACCTGAGCCGCGAGCCGCTCGGCAGGGATGCTGCCGGCAATGACGTCTATCTTAAGGATATCTGGCCCAGCAACCAGGAAATCAGCGATGCCATCGCCACCTCGATCGGTCCTGATATGTTCAAGAAGAACTACGCCGATGTGTTCAAGGGCGATTCCCGCTGGAACCAGATTGCTTCGCCCGAGGGCGAGATATTTGCCTGGAGCGGTGATTCAACCTACATCAAGAATCCGCCCTACTTCGATGGTATGAGCATGGCCATCGGCAGCATCGAGGACATCCATGGCGCGCGCTTACTCGGACTGTTCGGCGATTCGATCACTACCGACCATATCTCACCCGCCGGCAACATCAAGGCCAGCTCGCCGGCAGGCCAATTCCTGCAAAGCCGTGGTGTCACACCGGCCGACTTTAACTCCTATGGCTCGCGTCGCGGAAACGATGATGTCATGGTGCGCGGCACTTTCGCCAATATCCGCATCAAGAACCTGATGCTTGGTGGTGAAGAGGGCGGAAATACTATTCATTACCCGTCCAATCAAAAGTTGGCGATTTATGATGCCGCCATGCGTTACAAGACCGAAGGTGTTCCGCTTGTGGTCATCGCTGGCAAGGAATACGGTACCGGGTCCTCCCGCGACTGGGCTGCCAAGGGCACCACTCTTCTAGGTATTAAAGCCGTGATCGCCGAAAGCTTCGAGCGCATCCACCGATCGAATTTGGTCGGTATGGGTGTATTGCCGCTGCAGTTTCTGGAAGGTGAGAATGCCGCCAGCCATGGACTTAACGGTGATGAAAGCTTCGACATCACTGGTCTCAGAGACGGTGCCGGTAAAATTGCCGATGTGGTCGCTACCGCAACCGATGGTTGCGTCAAGCGCTTCCGGGCCAAAGTACTGTTGTTGACCCCGAAAGAGGTCGAATACTTCCGCCATGGCGGCATTTTGCATTATGTACTGCGTCAGCTGGCCTCGCGCAAGGCTGTTTAATCCATGTGAAATCATGATGAAAAAAGCGGCCAATGCCGCTTTTTTCATGTGAGCGGGCTTGTCAGCATTTAGAGCTTATGCTCAAATGAGCTGACCCACCGCTAAAGATTAAACCCATGAGCATGAATCGTCCTTGGCTTGACAGCTACGCCCCTGATGTTCCCCATGACATCGACATCAGCGAGTTCCCATCAATTGTTTCCGTGCTCGAAAAGGCGATTTCAAAATTTGCCGATCGACCCGCCTTTAGCAACTTCGGTAAGACGATCAGCTACCGCGAAGTCGATGAACTCAGCGCGCATTTTGCCAACTACCTCATACACGAGCTGAGGCTGAAAAAGGGCGAACGTGTCGCCATTATGCTGCCGAACATACTGCAATATCCCATCGCCATTTTCGGCGTTCTCCGTGCAGGCCTGACCGTGGTAAACACAAATCCGATGTATACCGCCCGCGAATTGAAGCACCAGCTTAACGATTCCGGAGCAGCCGCATTGCTGGTTTTGGACAATTTCGCCTGTACCGCTGAAGAAGTCCTTCATGAAACTAAAGTGCGGCAGGTCATCACCACTAGTGTCGGGGAGATGCTGGGTCCGAAGGGTCTGATCATCGATTTCGTACTCAACCATGTTAAGCAGGCCGTGCCTGATTACGATCTACCGGACGCTATTCGGTTCCGGAAGGCGCTTGCCAAAGGCGCCAAGCACAAGCTGCCACATGTCAGTATCCAACCCTCTGAAATCGCGTTCCTCCAGTACACCGGAGGCACGACCGGTGTATCCAAGGGCGCTATGCTGAGTCACAGCAATCTGGTTGCCAACATGCAGCAGGCTTCGTCCTGGATCGGAACAAATGCCAAGGAAGGCAGTGAAATCATCATCACTGCCCTGCCGCTCTACCATATCTTCGCTTTGACCGCGAACTGTCTGGTGTTCATGAAATTCGGCGGTCTCAACTACCTGATCACCAATCCGCGCGACATGCCCGGATTCGTCAAAGAGTTGAGAAAAAGCAATTTCACCGCGATTACCGGCGTAAATACCTTATTCAATGGCCTTCTCAACACGCCTGGCTTCGAAAAGCTCGATTTCAGTCGCGTGCATCTGGCTCTCGGCGGCGGCATGGCTGTGCAGAAAGCCGTAGCAGAGAAATGGAAGAATGTCACCGGAGTCACGCTGATTGAGGCCTATGGCCTTACCGAGACTTCACCCGCCTGCTGCATGAATCCGCTTGATCTCAAGGAATTCAACGGGGCCATCGGGCTGCCGATTTCAAGCACGCACTGCTGCATCAAGGATGATGACGGCAACATCCTGCCGCAGGGTGAAATCGGTGAGCTTTGTGTGATAGGCCCGCAGGTCATGCAGGGTTATTGGCAACGCCCGGATGAGACGGCAAAAGTGATTGATGCCGAAGGTTGGTTGCACACCGGTGACATCGCCAAGATGGACGATAAGGGCTTTTTTTACATCGTCGATCGCAAGAAAGACATGATTTTAGTGTCCGGCTTCAATGTGTTCCCCAATGAAATCGAGGACGTTATTGCTGCCATGCCGGGCATTCTTGAGGTGGCTGCAGTAGGTGTGCCGGATGAGAAATCCGGTGAAGCCGTGAAAGTCGTGGTAGTCCGCAAAGACCAGTCGATTACCGCTGATGATATTAAGCACTATTGCCGTGAATACCTGACCGGCTATAAACAGCCGAAAGTCGTCGAGTTCCGTACTGAGCTTCCGAAAACTAACGTCGGCAAGATTCTCCGCCGCGAACTACGTGATAGTGCCTAATACTAACAATGCCGAGCATTAAAAAAGGGCGCTATTGCGCCCTTTTCTTTTAGTCATTAACCGGACGCATATACGGGAATAGCAATACATCGCGGATGGAGGCGGATCCGGTCAGCATCATAACTAACCTGTCGATACCGACACCGAGACCGCCAGTGGGTGGCAGGCCGACTTCCAGCGCGCGGATGTAATCAGCATCGAAGTGCATGGCTTCGTCGTCACCGCCGTCCTTCTGGTTGACCTGCTCGGCGAAACGCGCAGCCTGATCTTCGGAGTCGTTCAGCTCGGAAAAGCCATTGGCGATTTCCTTGCCGCCGATGAACAGCTCGAATCGGTCGGTCAGACCGGAATCGTTGTCGTTAGCACGGGCCAGTGGACTGATTTCGGTCGGGTGCTGGGTGATGAAGGTCGGCTGGACCAACGTGTGCTCGACGGTTTTCTCGAACACCTCAAGCAGTAACTTGCCCCATCCGTAGGACGGCTTGTAACGTACCCCGAGCGCCTCGCAATGCCGGCGCATGGCAGCAATATCTCGGATATCCGCCGATGATATCTGTGGATTAAGCTCGAGCACGGCATCGGTCATGGTCCAGCGCCTGAAGGGTTTCGAGAGGTCGATGTCGGCGCCGTCCCAGTGTGTTTGCATGGCTGGTAGTACTTTTTCAGCTGCCGCTCGGATCATGCCCTCGGTCAGATCCATGATCTCATTGTAGGTGGCATAGGCCTCGTATAACTCGAGCATGGTGAATTCCGGATTATGGCGGGTGGACACGCCTTCATTACGGAAGTTCCGATTGATCTCATAGATGCGCTCAAGACCGCCAACAGTCAGGCGTTTTAGATATAATTCAGGTGCCACGCGCAGATACAGATCGAGACCGAGCGTATTGTGATGGGTCATGAACGGTTTGGCGGTTGCGCCACCCGGAATGTAATGCATCATCGGCGTCTCTACTTCCAGGAATCGCCTTGCGTCCAGCCAATTGCGCAGTGCGGAAATGATCTGGGATCTTTTGATGAAGACATCGCGTGCTTCAGGGGTGACGATCAAGTCGACGTAACGCTGACGGTAACGCTGTTCGACATCGGACAGGCCATGCCATTTGTCCGGCAACGGGCGCAATGACTTGGTCAACAATCTCAGACTTTTGCCCTTGACGGACAGTTCGCCGGTCTTGGTGCGGGTGAGTACGCCGGCGACACCGATGATGTCGCCGACATCCCAGTGCTTGAAGGATTCATAAACCTCGCCTAAGTCGGCGCCCGAGAGATAGAGCTGGATGCGGCCGGTCATGTCCTGTAACTGGGCGAAACTGGCTTTACCCATGACGCGCTTGGCCATCAGCCGGCCGGCAATCTGGACTGCGCGGTCATGCTCCTGCAGGGCTTCGGTGCTCCAGCGGTCCTTGTCGGTATATTCCGCCTGGAGATCGGCAGCATAATCGGCACGAATGAAATCATTTGGGTAGGCAATGCCCTGCTCGCGCAGCGCTCGGAGTTTCGCGCGGCGTTCGGCAATGAGCTGGTTTTCGTCCTGCGGCTGTTCGATGCTGTTCTCGTTCATGCGATTCCCTGAATCAGTTATTGCGGCTGGCACCGGCGGTGAGACCGGCTTTCAGGCTTGCTTCGACGAATTCGTCGAGGTCGCCATCGAGGACTTTCTGGGTGTCGGTACGTTCGATGCCGGTTCGTAGATCCTTGATTCGACTCTGATCCAGCACATAGCTGCGGATCTGGCTGCCCCATCCGATATCGGACTTGGTGGCTTCCAATGCATCTTTTTCGGAGTTGCGCTTCATCAGCTCAAGTTCGTAGAGCTTGGCTTTCAGCATTTTCATGGCACGGTCGCGGTTTCCATGCTGCGATCGTTCGATCTGACAAGCGACAACGGTATTCGTCGGAATATGGGTTATTCGCACCGCTGACTCGGTTTTGTTGACGTGCTGACCACCCGCGCCCGAAGACCGGTAGACATCGGTACGCAAGTCCGCTGGGTTGATTTCGATTTCGATATTGTCGTCTACTTCCGGGCTGACGAATACCGAGCAGAATGACGTGTGCCGTCGGTTGTCGGAATCGAAAGGCGATTTGCGTACCAGCCGATGTACTCCGATTTCCGTTTTAAGCCAGCCATAGGCATATTCGCCCTCGACCCGGAACGTCGCGCTCTTGATTCCGGCCACATCGCCATCAGAGGCTTCCATCAGTTCGGTCTTCCAGCCACGCGCTTCGCAGAAACGCAGATACATCCGTAGCACGATTTCGGCCCAATCCTGGGCTTCGGTACCACCAGCACCGGACTGGATGTCTATGAAGCAATTGGTATGGTCCTGTTCACCCGAGAACATGCGCCGGAATTCAAGCTTTTCGACGCGACTGGCGATTTTGGCGACATCGGTGGTGACTGATTCGACAATACCCTCGTCATTCTCCATTTCAGCCAGCTCGAGGTATTCAAGGGCTTCAGCCAGGCCATCAAGGGTGCCGCGGATTTCGGATACGGTTTTATCGAGGCCGGCCCGTTCTTTACCGAGCGCCAAAGCCTTTTCCGGCTCATTCCAGATTTGTGGACTTTCCAGCTCGCGATTTACTTCTTCAAGACGCTCGACTTTGTTATCGAAGTCAAAGATACCCCCTGAGCGAGGTAACACGCTCTTGCAAATCGGCGATGCGGTTGCGAATCGGATTCAGTTCCATACAGTGAAAACTTCATGATAATCAGACTGATATTGTATCGTAAACGGATTCCAAATGGCGAATAAGGCACTGGACTTTGCGCTTGTTGCCGAAATCATTGGTTTGAAGCTGATAAACCGCACGGACACGGGCCGGAGGATTAAGTCCCGAGTAGCCGTTGAAATGGATCGCCTGGATGGTCTCTGCGCCTTCTGGTAATCTGAGCTGCAGCTTGAGGTGCTTATCTTTGAGAACCTGCCAGCCGATGACATCAAAGACATTGTCGAATGCCGGAATCGGAAAGCCCTGGCCCCACGGTCCGGCGTGAACCAGCATTTCGGCAGTAACATAGTCAAGCTGTTCCGGTGCTAGAGGGCCATCGGTCAGGATGACTTCCTGCAGAAGATCGGAGTCGAGCATCTCCGAAGCCACCGCTTGGAACGCCTGGGTGAAATCGCAGAGGTGCTTGCGGGCTAGTGTCAGCCCTGCTGCCATAGCATGACCCCCGAATCGAGCAATAAGTCCCGGATACCGGGCATCAACCAGCGCAAGCGCATCCCGCATATGGAATCCAGTAATCGACCGACACGACCCCCGTAATTCCATGCTGCCCGCTTCACTGGGCGCAAAAACCAGTACTGGACGATGCAGGCGATCTTTCAGGCGGGACGCTACCAGACCAATGATGCCCGGATGCCAGTCTTGCTGATGCAGGACTAGACATTTCTGCTCAGTGAATGCTTCAAAATTGAGGGTACCCAGCACTCTTTCCGCGTCATCCAGCATGTCCTGCTGCAGATGTTGTCTTTCGAGATTGATGGCATGCAAGCTTTGTGCCATATCCATGGCCTGAGAGGGCTCATCGGCCAGCAGGCATTCGATGCCGAGGGACATGTCTTCCAGGCGGCCGGCCGCATTGATTTTCGGACCAATCCGGAACCCGACATCCAGCGCGTCGATTTTGCCCAGCTCCAGCCTGCCGATCGCCGCCAAAGCGGCGATTCCGGGCTGACAGCGCCCTGCATTGATGCGTGCCAATCCGGCGCGGATGAGACGTCGGTTGTTCGCATCCAGTTTAACCATGTCGGCGATGGTGCCGATGGCCACTAGATCAAGCAGACCGGACAAATCAGCTTGACCGCCTGCCGTATTGCGCATCTCCCTACGGACGGCCAGAAGTAAATAAAAAATAACGCCGACACCGGCCAGAGCCTTGCTTGCGAAGGGACAGCCCGGCTGGTTCGGATTCAGAATAGCATCTGCCGATGGCAGGATATCGCCCGGAAGATGGTGATCGGTGACCAGTACGCGGTATCCGAGGGCTTTGGCTGCTGCCACTCCAGCGTTACAGGCGATACCGCTATCTACGGTGATGATAAGGTCTGGTTTCAATTCAGCCAGGTCTTCGACAAGTCCCGGGGTCAGTCCATAGCCATGACGTACACGGTGGGGAACTTTGAAAAAAACATTCCGTGCCCCCAGCATTCGCAGGCCGCGGACAGCAACAGCAGTTCCGGTGGCGCCGTCGCAGTCAAAATCGCCTACGATGACAATACGCATCTGTTTATCAATCGCATCCAATATCAGGGCAACGGCATCACCCAATCCATGTAATGAATCCGGTGGAATAAGATGCTGCAGGCTTAGATCGGTTTGTTCTGGACTGGAAATTCCCCGGGCGGCGTAAATCCTACCCATGAGGGCCGAATCATACGCATGGGCGACTTCAGGTGTGAATGTTCGCTGTTGGATGCTGCGGTTTGGCGTCATGCACCCATCATAAACGGGTAATCCACTCACAACAATGTTTCGGAGAAGGATGAAATGTCATTTCCCGTAGGAATTGGTCCTGGAAGCAATCTTGACACGAAGTTCAGGACTTCAGTGTATTCTGTAGCGAATGTGCTACCCAGAGAATAAGATATGTTGGTTAAGACCGGCATCATAACACTGCTCATTCTTTTGAATGCCTGCGCCAGCATACCCCAGACCAGCGGAGTGCAGCTTGTATCCGATAGGCCACTTGAGCCCATCACCGATGAGCAGGGGCGGAGCGTGTCGCGGTATGTGGATACTGCCAAACTGTCTGAAATCAAGACTTATGTCATGCCTGACATCACGTTGACCCTGCCTGCAGAGCATCCGGATATCAGTGCGGAACAACTCGCGATTATTAGCAATGCCCTGAACCGATCGATATGCACCCGGCTGGGTCAATATCTGTGGGCAGACACGGACGCTTCTGGTGACGCGATGCGCGTTGAAGTATCCCTGACCGGCATTACCCCGACATCCAAATCCATGGCCGGAATTTCCGCAGCAGTGGACACCTTTGTACCGGGTCCCTTTCGAATCCCAATCGGTATGGGTGCCATAGCTTTGGATGCACGTGCCAGTGCCGCCGATGGCACGCTGGCATTCATGCGATGGGCTAAAGGCGCTAATCCCTTATTCAACAGTGCCAAGATTTCTTCAATTGCTGACGCCTACACTTTGATTGAAACATTCACACGCGAATTCGGCCAGCTTCTACTTCAAGGCGCAGGTGGTGAGGCAAAGCGGAAGAAACTTGCAGAAATGGATATCCAGTCCAATGAACGCCTTTGCGAAACCCGCTACGGCAAGGTGGATGCGGTCGGAAAAGGGGCTTCATTCCTCATTCCGCTCGCGCCTGAATTCATCGATAAGGGCAAACCGGAAAAAATAGACTCTTCAGAAGACGGTAATTGATCTCCGTTTCCAGAAATATCGGCGCCATTCCGGTTGCCAATGCCAAATTGTGCCATCGGCAAAATCGAAAATGGTCTTAATGTTCGGATCAAAGCTTGTTTCGATTTCAGGCCAGGACCGCGAATGCCTGAGATCGCATAACGCGTCACTGCCCTGCTCGGCACCCGTCTGATAAGCCAGGGCTCGAATCATGGCGTCTTTAGATTGTACTGTTGCAAAGCCATGGCTGACCGATGCGGGCATGATTCCGCCGCCCCAGAACCAAAGACCATTGACAGGTAATTGATGGTTTTGTTGACGAATGACGTTCATTGAGTGGTTATGTAAAACAACCTGGCATTCATTGAATAATGCCATCCATCGACGATCGGATGGCAAATGACCCGCGATATCACATCCGAGCATATCCATTACCGGTGCTGCTGAAGAAAGACTCTTGCCTTCGCTAAGGCGAAGATAAAAAGAGCTCTGAATGCCAGCCAGGAGATCGATGCCATGTTCAGCGAAGGATGGTTCGAGCGCTGCGGTCATCGCGAGCATCTCGGATTCGCTCAGATTGAAACCATCCCAAGCCATCACACGGACACCGCGCATTTCCACCTGCATAAAAACAGGGTCGGCACGTAACCAGAACTCCGAGCCGGCATCGCCTATCTCGCTTTGCCTGCACAAAGCCGCCATAGGCAAGTCGGCCTGCAGGGGGCAGCGGAAATACCTTTGCAACTGCCGGGTATCGCCGGGCTCGTGCACTTCCATGTTGAAACGCCGGCCAAGTCTAACGAACGGCGCGGAAGGCTGTTGACCAACGAATCGGCGTTTTTCCGGCAGCAGAAGGATACGCGTGCCAGTTCTAGTCATAGTCAGTCGATGTAACGGACTGCGGTGATTTCGTATTCACGGTTCCCGCCCGGCGCAAGAATGGTGATGCCATCACCTTCATGCTTTCCGATCAGAGCGCGCGCAATCGGCGATGAGATTGAAATGCGTTGCTGTTTCAGATCAGCCTCGAGATCACCGACAATCATGTAGATTACCGTGGCATCGGTCTCAATATCGACAAGCTCGACCGTGGCTCCGAAGACCACCTTAGAGCCTGCCTTAAGTTTGCCAACCTCGATGATCTGACAGTGCGAAAGCGTGAATTCCAGTTCCTGGATACGGCCCTCGATGAAACTCTGCTGTTCACGTGCGGCATGGTACTCGGCGTTTTCCTTAAGATCTCCGTGAGCGCGTGCCTCTGCAATGGCTTCGATGATCTGCGGCCGTTTTACCGATTTCAGATTTTCCAGTTCGGCCCGCAGCCGGAGGGCACCAGCATGGGTCAAAGGAACGATAGTGCTCATCTGTTGAGTTCCCGATGCAGCTCCTGCAAGGACCAGACCCGTGGATTATCTCGGGTATCCATCGACTGAATCAGCGCCTTGGCGCCGGGTATCGTGGTCGAATAAACCAGCCGGTGCTGCAGGGCTTCACGCCTGATCGAGAATGAATCCGCGATAGCCTGCTTGCCCTCTGTGGTATTGACGATGTAGTTGATTTCGCCGTTTTTAATGAGATCAACGATATGCGGGCGGCCCTCGGCCACCTTGTTGATAGCCTCACAGGGCAGACCCTTTCCGCGCAGATAGCCGGCTGTACCATGCGTAGCGACCAGACTGAATCCCTTGTTGAGCAGGGATTGTGCGATTTCTACCAAACGTGGCTTGTCGACTTCGCGTACGGAGACGAAGGCCTTGCCGATCTGCGGCACCCGGATTCCTGCTGCCTCTTCGGCCCGGCCGAAAGCTTCGCCGAAGGTCCGGCCGACGCCCATGACTTCACCGGTCGAGCGCATTTCAGGTCCCAGAATGGGATCGACATTCTGGAACTTGGCGAACGGAAAAATCGCTTCCTTGATCGAATAAAAAGGCGGAATAACTTCACGCACGGCATTCTGGGACGCCAGACTGCGGCCAGCCATGCAGCGGGCGGCGATTTTCGCCAGCGGTACGCCGATCGCTTTTGAAACGAAGGGCACCGTGCGTGAAGCGCGTGGATTGACTTCCAGCACGAAGATGGTGTCGCCCTGAATGGCAAACTGGGTGTTCATCAGGCCCACTACTTTGAGCGCTTTGGCCATTTTGCTGACCTGTTCACGCAGACGGTCCTGGATGCCGCTACTGAGCGTATAAGGCGGCAGTGAGCAGGACGAATCCCCAGAATGCACGCCAGCTTCTTCGATGTGCTCCATGATGCCACCAATCAGGACATTGCCGTCCATGTCGGCAATGATGTCGACATCTACTTCAACGGCATGGTCGAGGAACCGGTCGAGCAGAACCGGCGAATCGTTGGACACCTGGACTGCTTCACGGATATAGCGCGACAGGTCCTCATCGGAGTAAACCACCTCCATGGCGCGACCGCCGAGCACATAACTGGGACGCACCACCAGCGGGTAACCGATTTCATTGGCCATGGCGAGTGCCTGTTCGGCGTTGCGGGCCGTTCGGTTCGGCGGCTGCAGCAGCCCGAGTTCCTCGACCAGGCGCTGGAAGCGTTCACGGTCTTCTGCCCAATCGATGGAATCTGGGGATGTGCCGATAATTGGCGCGCCGGCGGCTTCGAGTGCACGCGCCAGCTTCAGCGGAGTCTGGCCGCCGTACTGGACGATGACGCCGACCGGTTTTTCCAATTCGACGATTTCCATTACGTCTTCGAAGGTCAGCGGTTCGAAGTACAGGCGATCGGATGTATCAAAATCAGTGGAAACCGTTTCCGGGTTGCAGTTGATCATGATGGTCTCGAAACCGTCCTCACGCAGCGCCAGTGATGCATGCACACAGCAGTAATCGAATTCGATGCCCTGCCCAATCCGGTTCGGACCGCCGCCGAGAATGATGATTTTCCTGCGGTCGGACGGTGCCGCCTCGCATTCGTCCTCATAGGTGGAATACAGGTAGGCGGTGTCGGTGGCGAATTCAGCGGCACAGGAATCGACACGTTTATAAGTGGGCCGCACTTTCAAGGCATGGCGAAGCACACGCACAGCCGACTCATCGGTATCTGTCAGCTGAGCGATGCGGGAATCGGAAAAACCCTTGCGCTTGAGATGTCGCAGACGGATAGCATTTAGCGCCTTCAGGCCTCCGTTGGCGATTTCCGTTTCGATAGCAATCAATTCCTCAATTTGATCGAGAAACCAAGGGTCGATGAAGCTGAGTTTGAACACTTCATCCACGCTCAGCCCGGCACGGAAGGCCTCAGCAACCTGGAACAAGCGTTCCGGGCCCGGCTCTTTCAGTTCGCGCTTGATGCGTAGCAGGCCTTCTTCGCCCTGGGTGGCGGCGCCGGTGGGGTCGAAACCGACCTTGCCGATTTCCAGACCGCGCAATGCTTTCTGCACGGATTCTTGGAATGTCCTGCCCATCGCCATGACTTCACCGACCGATTTCATCTGGGTGGTCAGACGGGCATCAGCGGCTGGAAATTTCTCGAAAGCGAAGCGCGGGATCTTTGTGACGACGTAATCGATGGTGGGCTCAAAAGATGCCGGAGTAGCACCGCCAGTGATTTCATTGCGCAGTTCGTCAAGCGTGTAACCGACAGCCAGTTTGGCAGCGATTTTGGCGATTGGAAACCCGGTGGCTTTCGAGGCCAATGCCGAAGACCGAGACACGCGTGGATTCATTTCGATCACGACCACACGGCCATTCTGGGAATTGATGCCGAATTGGACGTTGGAACCACCGGTATCGACACCGATTTTACGCAAGACGGCAATAGAGGCATCGCGCAGGCGTTGGTACTCCTTGTCGGTCAAGGTCTGCGCAGGGGCTACGGTGATTGAGTCGCCGGTGTGCACACCCATCGGATCTAGATTTTCGATGGAGCAGACGATGATGCAGTTGTCGGAGGTGTCGCGCACCACTTCCATTTCATATTCTTTCCAACCAAGCACGGATTCTTCAATCAGCACTTCGCTAGTTGGCGACAGATCAAGTCCACGCTTGGTGATTTCCACGAACTCTTCGCGGTTATAGGCGATGCCGCCGCCACTGCCGCCCAGCGTAAAACTTGGCCGGATGATGGTTGGGTAACCGACACGGGTTTGGATATCGAGTGCCTGTTCGAGACTGCGGGCGATCTCCGCTTTCGGACAATCAAGGCCGATATCGGCCATGGCCACGCGGAACAGTTCACGGTCTTCGGCCATGCGGATGGCTTCCCGTGAAGCGCCGATCAGCTGTACACCGTATTTGTCGAGCGTACCCTCATCGGCCAGGGTCAGAGCACAGTTCAGCGCGGTCTGGCCTCCCATGGTCGGCAGCAAGGCATCCGGTTTTTCCTTGGCGATGATGCGCTCGACCGTGGCTGGATTGATCGGTTCGATGTAAACCGCATCGGCCATTTCCGGGTCGGTCATGATGGTGGCTGGATTTGAATTGACCAGGACTACTCGGTAACCTTCTTCGCGTAAGGCCTTGCAAGCCTGTGCGCCGGAGTAGTCGAACTCGCAGGCTTGCCCGATGACGATTGGACCGGCACCGATGATGAGGATGGTCTGTATGTCAGTACGCTTGGGCATCAGCGTTTCTCCATGAGCGTAATGAACTTGTCGAACAGGTAGGCCACGTCATGCGGTCCAGGGCTGGCCTCCGGGTGCCCCTGGAAACTGAAGGCCGGCGCATCGGTCAGCGCGATGCCTTGATTGGACTGATCGAACAGGGAACGGTGCGTCACCCTTACATTGACCGGGAGGCTGCTCTCATCGATGGCAAATCCGTGATTCTGCGAGGTAATCATCACCCGCTTTGAATCGAGATCCTGCACCGGATGGTTGGCGCCATGATGGCCGAATTTCATTTTCAGGGTGTTGGCGCCACTGGCCAGACCCAGTAATTGATGGCCGAGGCAGATGCCGAAGGTCGGGATTTTTCGGGCGAGGAAGGTTTTGATGGCGGTAATCGCATAATCGCAGGGCGCCGGATCGCCGGGGCCGTTGGACAGGAAGATGCCATCGGGATTCAGAGCCATGGCCTGCTCGGCCGGAGTCTGTGCCGGCACCACGGTAATGCGGCAACCGCGCTCGGCCAGCATGCGCAGGATATTGTGTTTGACACCGAAATCATAGGCAACCACATGCAGGCGTTCGGGTGCCTGTACGAAGGTCTGGCTGTTCAGGTCGAGCTGGCCATCTTTCCAGGCATAGGGTTCATTGCAGGACACGACCTTGGCCAGATCCATGCCTTTCAGCCCAACGAACTTGCGTGCGGCCTCGAGCGCATGGTCGATATCCACGACGCCGGCCATGAGCGTTCCGCTCTGGGCGCCGCTGTTGCGCAGAATACGGGTCAGCTTGCGGGTGTCGATATCCGAAATGGCCACAATGCCGTGCTGTTTCAGCCATTCCGGCAAGTCGATCTGGTTGCGCCAGTTGCTGGCCCGGCGCGGCACATCGCGTACGATCAGACCGGCAGCATAGACTTTATTGGATTCGTTGTCCTGAACGGTAATCCCGGTGTTGCCGATGTGGGGATAGGTCAGGGTGACCAATTGCCTGGAATACGAGGGATCGGTCAAGATTTCCTGGTAACCGGTCATGGCGGTATTGAACACCACCTCACCGACCGAAATGCCGGTTGCGCCTACGGAAAGACCCTCGAATACGGTACCGTCTTCGAGAGCGAGAATGGCTGATTGGGTCACAAAGCTCGCCTTTTCAATAGTTTAAGGTTCTTCCCACGGCGAAGCTTTGCATTGCGCAAAGGCCGTAAAAAGGCGGTTTAGGCGAGTGAGAATTATAGCGGAATCAGGCCCGAGTGTCCAGCCATGCTCGGAAATCATCCTCTGGTATTCATCTTGAAACACCGGCCGAAGCCCGCTACCGGAAACATGGCATGACAGCAACGATTACAGGCACGAAGACGGCCTTGAAGAGCCGCCCTCGATGCCTGAAGCGCAACCAGACTCAGCGGTAATCGTCCGGCGTCGGACAGATGCAAATCAGATTGCGGTCGCCATACACGTTGTCGACGCGGCCGACCGGACTCCAGTACTTGTCCTGCCGGGCGCTGCCGGCCGGGAATACCCCCTCTTCACGGCTGTAAGGCCGGTTCCATTCGGCCTCGGCAAGGTCAAACACAGTATGCGGTGCATTACGGAGCGGACTTTGTTCGACCAAGAAACGACCGTTTTGAATATCGGAAACTTCCTTGCGGATGGCGATCATGGCATCGCAGAAACGATCCAGCTCCACTTTCGCTTCCGACTCGGTCGGTTCGATCATCAGTGTACCTGGCACCGGGAAACTCATGGTGGGAGCGTGGAAACCGAAATCGATTAGACGCTTGGCAATATCATCGACGGTCACGCCACAGGCGTCTTTCAGAGGACGTGGATCAATGATGCATTCATGAGCAACACGGCCGTTGTGGTTGCGAAACAGCACCGGAAAATGCGGATGCAGACGGGACGCCATATAGTTTGCACTAAGGATGGCGACTTCAGTTGCCAATTTCAGACCCTCGCCGCCCATCATCAGGATGTAGGCATAGCTGATTGGCAGAATCGAGGACGAACCGAAAGGCGCTGCTGAAACCGGACCAACCGGAGCGCTGCCAGCATCCAGAACCGGATGTCCGGGCAGATACGGCGCCAGATGCGCTTTGACACCGATCGGACCCATGCCTGGACCGCCACCGCCATGCGGAATGCAGAATGTCTTGTGCAGATTCAGATGCGAGACATCTGCACCGAAATCGCCAGGACGCGAAAGCCCGACTTGGGCATTCATGTTGGCGCCGTCCATGTAGACCTGGCCGCCGTGCTGGTGCACGATGTCACAGATTTCACGGATACGTTCCTCGAACACACCATGGGTGGACGGATAGGTCACCATCAATGCCGCCAGATTGGCACTGTTTTGTTCGGCTTTGGCGCGCAGATCGTCGACATCGACATTGCCGTCGGCATCGCAGTTGACTACCACTACATCCATCCCGACCATCTGGGCCGAGGCTGGATTGGTCCCGTGCGCCGAAGACGGAATCAGGCAGACTGTACGGTTTAATTCACCGCGAGCATGATGGTAGCCGCGGATGGCCAGTAGACCGGCGTACTCCCCCTGCGCTCCAGAATTCGGTTGCAGCGAGACCGCATCGTATCCGGTAATTTCGATCAGCCATTTTTTCAGGTCATCGAACAGTTCGTAATAACCCTTGCCCTGCTCTGCAGGTGCGAACGGATGTAGGGCGCCGAATTCCGGCCAGGTGACCGGAATCATCTCGGCCGTGGCGTTGAGTTTCATGGTGCAGGAACCCAGGGGAATCATGGCACGATCAAGGGCCAGGTCGCGGTCAGACAGCTTGCGCAGATAGCGCAGCAGTTCGGTTTCGGAGCGGTAGCGTCTGAAAATCGGATGTTGGAGACAGGGCTCCTTGCGCAGCAGACCGACCGGTACGGCATCACCGGCCACCGCGATTTCAGCATAGTTGAGTTGGCCACCGAAGGCACGCCAGACCGCTTCGACAATTTCCGGCCTGGTGGCTTCATCCAATGCGATGCCCAAGGTGTTGTCATCCACAATCCGGAAATTGATCTTCTCGGCCGCTGCGCGGGCCACAATGGCGTCCCGCTGGGATCCCACATCCACCGTAATGGTATCGAAGTAATGCCGGTTACGGACGCCGAAACCGAGCTTGGCAAGGCCAGCGGTCAATACTTTGGTACGGGCGTGGAGATCACCGGCGATGGCGGCAAGTCCTTCAGGACCATGATAAACCGCGTACATCGAAGCAATCACCGCCAGTAGCACCTGCGCCGTGCAGATGTTCGAGGTCGCTTTTTCTCGGCGGATGTGTTGCTCGCGCGTCTGCAGCGTCAGACGATAGGCCGGCTGACCGCGTGAATCGATGGAAACGCCGATCAGACGGCCCGGGATCGAACGTTTATAGGCATCACGGACGGCCATATAGGCGGCATGTGGACCGCCATACCCCATCGGAACGCCGAAGCGTTGGGTCGATCCGATGGCCATGTCAGCACCGAGTTCGCCGGGGGATGTCAGCAATGCCAGCGCCAGCGGATCTGCGGCCATGATGCTGAGCGCTCCAGCGGCTTTTAATCGGGCAATGGCCGGGCGGAAGTCACGGATTTCCCCGTCGCTGCCCGGATACTGGAAAATGGCGCCGAACACATCGGCCACATCCAGATCGGTGTTTGGATTGCCGATGACCAGCTGCCAACCGAGCGGTTCGGCGCGGGTTCGCAGGACCGCAATAGTCTGCGGATGGCATTGTTCATCAACGAAGAATTTACGGGTTTTCGTTTTTGAAACGCGTTCGGCGACAGCCATAGCTTCGGCAGCCGCAGTACCCTCGTCCAGCAGGGAAGCATTGGCCACATCGAGCCCGGTCAGTTCACAAACCATGGTCTGGAAATTCAAGAGTGCTTCAAGACGGCCCTGGGAAATCTCAGGTTGATAGGGCGTATAGGCCGTGTACCAAGCCGGATTCTCGAGAATGTTGCGCAGAATCACCAATGGGGTCAGGGTACCGGAATAACCTTGTCCGATCAGCGAAGTGAATATGGTATTTTTTGAAGCCAGCTCGCGTAACCTAGCCAAAGCTTCAACTTCAGACAGCGCACGGCCCATGCTACTCAGCGGCCTGAGAATCCGAATGGACTCCGGCAAGGTCTCCGCAATCAGAGTTTCCATGCTGTCGACCCCGACGGCATCCAGCATCTGCTGGACTTCCTGGGGAGAAGGGCCGATGTGACGGGCGGCGAAATCGCGGGCAACGTGCGGAAGCGGCAAGGCGTGAGGTTCGGTCATGACAGATCTCTGGATGAGTGCGCATCGGAAACCGGACATTAGCCTGCCCGGTAGCGGCGCCCCCTCTGTCTGTTTGCCTGAGAGTGTTATCCCGTCGGCAGGCGCCGGCATGAGCCGCACCGTTTTTCAGAGTGTCTACACCGGCGGTTCTTTTGCCTGAGAGTTTCCGGGGCGGTTGCTCCTTCGGCGCTGGGAATCCAATCTCTCCCGCACGGCAAGCAATTATAGCAAGTTACGCGCCCATCCAAGGGGTTTTTTCGCTCAAAGCAGATCGGCAAATTGATAGTGTCCGTTCAGCTTGCCATGGATCTTTTCGGCAGCAAACAGCGCCCCTTGGGCAAAGATATCCCGGTTGGTGGCACGATGAATGAGCTCGATGCGCTCGCCCTGCCCGGTGAACTGGACTGTGTGTTCTCCGACGACATCGCCGCAGCGCAAGGAGTGATAAATGGGCTCGGCACCGGTGGCGACACGTGCCGTTTCACCCAGGCTCAATGCCGTTCCTGATGGCGCATCTTTCTTGTGGATGTGATGGCTTTCGAGGATATCGAGCTGCCAATGCTTGAGCCATTGCCCGGCCTGGGCCACAAGACGGTTCAATACCGCAACACCCAGCGAATAGTTCGAGGCCCAGAGCGCCGGAATATGCGCCCCAGCCTGCTTCAGAGATAGAAATTGTGCCGCACTCAGGCCGGTGGTGCCGCTCACCAAAGGTTTCTTGCGTTGCAGGCAAAGCGCCAACACGGCATCGAAACCCTCCGGCGAACTGAAATCGATGGCGACATCGAATTCGGGCAGCTCAGCCAAGGGTGGAAAACTGCTCCGCCCGGTCATGGCCACCACTTTCACCAGGGGATTGGCCTGCGCCAGGCGGATCAAGGCCTGCCCCATGCGACCGGAGGCCCCGTGAATCAATAATTTCACCGATGCGCCCATCAGGATTCCAAATTGATCCAAGTGGCCTTGAGCTCAGTGTATTTCTCGAAGGCATGAAGGGATTTATCACGGCCATTGCCGGACTGCTTGAAGCCGCCAAAGGGCGCAGTCATGTCGCCGCCGTCCCAGCAATTGACCCAGACGCTGCCGGCACGCAGTTTTTTGGCCATGCGATGCCCGCGGCTGAGGTTCGAGGTCCAGACGCCGGCCGCCAAACCGAAATCGGTATCATTGGCGATGCGGAGGGCTTCTTTTTCGTCATCGAAGGCGATGACCGACAACACTGGGCCGAAAATTTCCTCTTTGGAAATGGTCATCTCAGGAGCAACATCATCGAATACCGTTGGAGCCACGTAATAGCCCCCGGATTCGGTCATGACACGTTCGCCGCCAAGCACCAAGCGCCCCCCCTCAGATTTACCCTTCTCAATATAGGACAGCACCCGCAGCATTTGGCCTTCATCGACGATGGCGCCCATCGGCGCCCCGGGCTCGAACGGATGTTTGGGATGGAGATTCTTACCGGCTTCAACCACCAGCTTAACGAAATCATCTTTAATCGAGCGCTCGACCAGCAATCGCGACGCGGCTGTGCACACTTCGCCCTGATTGAAGAAAATACCGATAGCCGCCGCTTCGGCAGCCGCTGGCAAATCGGGAGCGTCAGCAAACACCACATTCGGACTTTTACCACCACACTCCATATAGGCGCGCTTCATATTGGATTGACCGGCACACTGCAGCAGATGTTTGCCAACACCGGTCGAACCGGTAAACACCAGTCCGTCAACATCCATATGCAAGGCAAGTGGCTCGCCGGCTGCCTTGCCGAAACCCGGTAGGACGTTGAATACCCCCGGCGGAATTCCAGCCTCAATGGCAAGCTCGGCAATACGGATCGCCGACAGTGGAGATTTTTCGGAAGGTTTCAGGATGACCGAGTTTCCCATTGCCAAGGCCGGGGCGAATTTCCAGCTGGCCATCAACAACGGAAAGTTCCAAGGCACGATGGCGGCAACCACGCCGAGCGGCTCACGGGTGATCAAGCCCAATTCGTGCCGTGGCGTTGGTGCGATTTCGCCATTCACTTTGTCAATAGCCTCTGCCGTCCAACTGAGGCAACGGACACTGGCAGCGACGTCGATGGCCAGTGCGTCCGCTACCGGCTTGCCCATGTCAATGGACTCCAGCAATGCCAGTTCTTCCGCATGCTTTTCCAGAAGCTGTGCGAATTTCAGCAGGGTCTTCTTGCGATGCACCGGAGATGTTTCCGACCAGACGCCGGATTCGAATGCGCGGCGCGATGCTTTTACTGCCCGGCCGACATCTTCTGCGTCGCATTCGGCAATCTGTGCACGGCATTGACCGTCGATCGGACTGATGCAGCCGAATGTCTTTCCAGAAGCGGCATTAACATAGGCGCCATCGATGAAAGCCTGGGTTCGGAAGCTCAGCGAAGTGGCTTTGGCTTCCCACTCGGCACGACTGTACTTAATAGACATGGGACATTCTCGTCTCTGGCTGATTAGAAGGTAGCCGGGGTGTTGGCACTAACCAGAATGGCATCTTGCTTACCGACATTGCGAAAGCGGTGGGGGGTTTTACTCTCGAAATAGTAGGCATCGCCCGGGCCGAGCACACGAATCTGATCTCCCACCGTCAGCTCGATTTCGCCTTGGATGATGACACCACCTTCTTCGCCCTCGTGCAACAGCATCTCCTTGCCGGTATCCGATCCAGCCGGCATCACTTCGCGGAGGATGCACATCTGACGCTGAGGTTTGTTCTGGCCTACCAGATAATAATGTATGCCGCCATTCCCGACATCGATGAGCTCCTCCTTGCCGTAAAAGGGGGAGTCGTCGCCATCGCGATCGAGATCCACGGTAAAGAAGTCCGCCAGCGAAATCGGAATGCCGTCCAACACTTTTTTCAAAGAACTGATGGACGGACTGACTTTGTTCTGTTCAATCAAGGAGATGGTGCTATTGGTTACACCGACCCGTTTGGCCAGCTCACGCTGGCTTAAGCCCTTCTTGTTCCGGACTTCCTGAAGGCGTAAACCGATATCCATGGGGTCTGCTTGAGAGTGTCAATTATGATGTTGAATATTTAACACTTTCCAGATTTGAGGTCAATATATATATCAAAATAATTTACAAAAGTGCAGGTTGTAAAATTTATTCAACATTGTATAGTATCGCTAAACACCTCATTCGTGACCGCCATGAACGATAAAAGCTCCTATCACCAACACTATAAGAACCAAGCCCTGCGGGCTCCCGAGCAGATGGACGCGTTCTGGATGCCCTTCTCGGCCAATCGTCAATTCAAACATCAGCCCCGACTTCTGGCCAGCGCTGAAGGCATGTACTACCAAAGCACCGATGGCCGGCAAATCCTCGATGGCACCGGCGGACTCTGGTGCTGCAACGCCGGCCATGGCCGTCAGCGCATCATCGATGCGGTCCAGCAGCAGATTGCCACCCTCGATTTCGCCCCGACCTTTCAGATGGGCCACCCGCTGCCCTTTGTGTTGGCCGAGCGCCTGGCCGCCATCGCCCCGGACACGCTGAATCATGTATTTTTCACTAACTCCGGGTCGGAATCGGTGGACACCGCCCTGAAAGTCGCGCTGGCCTATCACCGCGCCCGTGGCGAGGGCCAGCGCACGCGCCTGATCGGGCGTGAAAAGGGCTATCACGGAGTCGGCTTCGGCGGCATCTCTGTAGGCGGCCTCCCGAACAACCGCAAATGGTATGGCAACGGCCTGTCCGGCGTTGATCACCTGCGGCATACCCTGGACATCGACCGAAATGCGTTCAACCGCGGCCTACCCCAGCATGGCCTGGAATTGGCCGAAGATCTCGAACGTCTGGTCGCGCTGCATGATGCCAGCACCATTGCTGCCGTCATTATCGAGCCCATCGCCGGTTCCGCAGGGGTCATCATCCCGCCGGACGGTTACTTGAAGCGAATTCGAGAAATATGCGATAAGTATGGAATATTATTGATATTCGATGAAGTCATTACCGGATTCGGTCGGGTCGGCAAGGCTTTTGCCGCACAACGTTTCCATGTCACGCCCGACCTGATTACCACCGCCAAAGGCCTGAGCAACGGCTGCGTCCCCATGGGTGCTGTGTTCATCGCCGACAAGGTCCATGAGGCCTTCATGTCCGGTCCGGAGCACATGATCGACCTGTTCCATGGCTACACCTATTCCGGCCATCCGCTGGCCTGCGCCGCCGCTCTGGCTACGCTCGATATCTACGCCGAGGAAAACCTGTACGAAAAGGCCATCAGCCTGGAGCAGTACTGGGAAGACGCCATCCACCAGATCAAAGGTCTGCCGAATGTCATCGACATCCGCAACTTCGGCTTGATCGGCGCCATCGAGCTCGCGCCGCGCGAAGGCAAACCCGGCACCCGTGCTTATGATGTGTTCACCAAATGCTTCCACGAAAAAGATGTGCTGATCCGTGTCACCGGCGATGTCATCGCCCTGTCGCCGCCACTGATCCTGGAAAAACCCCATATCGACCTGCTGTTCTCGAAAATCGCCGACGCGATCCGTGAAACCGCTTAAAATCACCCCACTTCAAGTAACCCGGAGTTCCCCATGCTTATCGGCGTCCCGAAAGAAATCAAAAACCACGAATACCGCATCGGCCTGACCCCGTCCGGCGCACGCGAACTGATCGCCAACGGCCACAAAGTCATGCTCCAGCGCGACGGCGGCAAGTCTATCGGACTGAGCAACGAACACTACGAAAAAGCCGGTGCGGAAATCGTCGATAGCGCCGACGAAATCTTCCAGCGCGCCGAGATGATCATCAAGGTCAAGGAACCGCAGCCGGCCGAATGCGCGATGCTGCGTCCGGGCCAGATTCTGTATACCTACTTGCATCTGGCACCCGATCCGGACCAGACCAAAGCCTTAGTCGCCTCGGGCTGTACCGCCATTGCCTATGAAACAGTGACCGACCGCAAGGGCGGCCTACCCCTGCTGGCGCCGATGTCGGAAGTGGCCGGCCGCATGTCAATCCAGGCCGGTGCACATGCTCTGGAAAAAGCCCAGGGCGGTTCAGGCGTGCTGCTCGGTGGCGTTCCGGGGGTAAAACCGGCGGAAGTGCTGGTCATCGGCGGCGGCGTGGTCGGCATTAACGCCGCGCGTATGGCGATGGGCATGGGCGCCCATGTCACCATTCTGGACCGCTCACTCGATCGCCTGAAATACCTCGATGAGCTCTACGGGGACCGCATCACCACCATCTACTCCACCCATGACGCCATTGAAGAGCGTCTGCCGGACACCGATCTGGTCATCGGCGCCGTGCTGATCCCCGGTGCAGCCGCGCCGAAACTGGTGTCGCGCGAACAGCTCAAATTGATGCGTCCCGGATCGGTACTGGTCGATGTCGCTATCGATCAGGGCGGCTGCTTTGAAACCTCGAAAGCCACCACCCACCAGAATCCAACCTATGAAATCGATGGCATCATTCACTACTGCGTGGCTAACATGCCGGGCGGCGTGGCGCGCACCTCGACCTTCGCACTGACCAACGCCACCCTGCCTTTCGCTGTACAGATTGCGAACAAAGGCGCCAAAGCAGCACTGCTCGCCGATGAGCATCTGATCAATGGCCTGAACGTACACGCCGGAATAATCACCCACAAGGCGGTTGCCGATGATTTGGGTTATGCCTACGTATCTGCCGCTAAAGCACTGAACGCCTGACTGGGAATTCGCCATGACCGCCACCATCGCCCACTTCATCGATGGCAATGCCGTTTTCGGC
>NZ_JBIKSE010000068.1:0-3857 GCF_044348765.1 Arenimonas sp. | reverse complement strand
GAACGAACCAGATCGCAACTTCATCGGCATCGAGGTGCACTCACCCGGCGTAGGGCGCGCACTCAATGCCGTGGCTGAGGCCGGTCTCGATAACGTCCGCATCTATCGTCATGATGCCGTGGAGGTTATGCGCGATGACATCATGGACGGGAGTCTTTCGGAAGTGCGCATTTACTTTCCGGACCCCTGGCATAAGAAGCGGCACCACAAGCGTCGCCTGATCCAACCGGATTTCGTCGCCCTGCTGTGCCGCAAACTCAGATCCGGCGGCCAGCTGCATCTGGCCAGCGACTGGCAGGAATATGTTGAGCACATGTGGGAAGTCTGTGACAATGAACCGGAATTACTGGCCACTGCCGGAGCACGCCACTGCGTTGAACGTCCGGTCTGGCGCCGGCAGACGCATTTCGAGAGCCGCGGCCGGAAGCTCGGTCATGGCGTCTGGGACCTGCTTTACACCCGTCGATAGGAGTCGAAACACGCATGCATAGCGGTCTGGTTCTGACACAAGACATGCTGATTGTGCTGGGTCTGACCGCCTTCATCATCGCCATGCTGATGTTCGAACGCATACGTGCCGATGCGGCCTCGCTGCTGGCACTGGTCGTGCTCGGGCTCACCGGTGTCGTTTCCGAAACCGACCTGTTCAAAGGCTTCGCCGGTAATGCCGTCATCAGCGTCATGGCATCGATGATCCTGAGTACCGCACTCGACCGGACCGGCGCGCTCAACCGCCTGGCTGGCTGGTTGCTGCGCCGGGCCAATGGCAAAGAACAGCGATTGGTGCTGATTACCTCGGCTGCGGCCGGCGGCATGTCCGGGTTCATGCAGAATCCGGCGGTCACTTCACTGTTTCTTCCCGTCGCCGCACGCCTATCCCGCCGGACCGGCATCGGACTGGGACAACTGCTGTTACCCATCGCCGCCTGCATCATTCTGGGCGCGCAACTGACGATGATCGGCAACTCACCGCTGATGCTGCTAAATGATCTGCTGCGCTCGGCCAATCAGAACCTTCCATCGGGTGTCGCGACCCTGGAAGATCTGCCGATGTTCCGGCCCTTGCCGATCGGCCTGGTATTACTCGGCCTAGGGCTGATTTACTTCCGCTTCCGCAAGCATCTCGGATTCCTTCCAGAAACCGGCAGCAACGTCAATCCGAATACGCCAGAACATTACTTCGCGGAAGCTTATGGCATCGAAGGCGATGTACACGAACTGGTGCTCACCTCCGAAAGTCCGCTCATCGGTATGAGTATCGGAGATGCCGAGGCTGAAATCGGTGCGCCGCTCTATCTTGCCCTGCATAGCGGCACCGAATCACGCATGGCACCACCGGCCGATGAGCGCCTGACCGCCGGTAGCGTCATCGGTGTCATGGGTACGCCAGAAATGGTCAGTACCTATGCCGAAAGCAAGCAACTGAAATTCACCCAGCGCCTACGCGTGCTCGGAGATCTGTTTAACCCATCACAGTCCGGCATTTCCGAGGCGGTCATTCCCAGCAATTCGCCGTTCATCGGCAAGGCACAGGCCGAGCTGCGTCTGCGCAAACGCTATGGCATCAGCCTGCTTGCCATCAACCGCGATAAAAAAGTCCTGCGCCGCAACATCCGCAATCTGCCGATCCGTGCCGGCGACATCCTGGTGTTCCATTCGAACTGGAATGATTTGGCTCAGGCCAATGCCAATAAGGAATTCGTGGTCATCACCGATTATCCGAAGCAGGAACAGCGACCGCACAAACTGCGCGTGGCTCTCGGCATTTTCACCGGCAGCATGCTGCTGGCATTAAGCAATGTGGTACCGCTGCCGATCGCGCTCATGGCAGGTGCTGTACTCATGGTCGTCACCGGCGTCCTCGATATGGAGGAAGCCTATGCCTCGATCAGCTGGAAAACGGTGTTCACCATGGCCTGTCTGATTCCCCTTGGCATCGCTATGGACTCCACCGGCGCTGCCAACTGGCTTGCCCAGCACAGCATCGAACGTTTGGGTACCGGGGTGCCGGATTGGCTGATCCAGACGGCTCTGGCGATTTTCACCACCTGTCTGGCATTGGTCATCGGCAATGTCGGTGCCACCGTGGTCATGGTCCCGATGGCCATCAACATCGCCCTGGCCGCCGATGGCAATCCGATGGCCTATGCCTTCCTGGCTGCCCTGTGCGCCTCCAACAACTTCATCAGCCATTCCAATCCGGTGGTTTCGATGATTGCCGGTCCCGCCGGATACAGCACGCGCGACCTCTGGCGCAGCGGATTACCGATTACCCTGCTGTTTCTGGTGGTTTCGGTGATCGGCGTCAATCTGCTGTTCTAGTCAAGCGGATCCGGCCACTCAACCCTCAAAACACCGTCCTGCCACAGGCTGGCATAAGGCGTCAGCGACTCGCCACGGCACGGGCCTTGTAGACACAGGCCATCGGCCATACCGAAAACCGCCCCATGTGCCGCGCATACCAAGGTCGCATTCTTAGTCAGAAACCGATCCGGGGCATAATCCAGAGGACGGCCCTGATGCGGGCAGCGATTGGCGTAAACCCGAACCGACTCACCACAGCGAATGACAATCAAGGGCGTGGATTGACCGCGAATCAAGGGGGTTATGGTAACCGGCGTCTCATTTTCAAGAACCGGGATTGCTATTAACGAACAATTTACACTTTCCAATCCTTGCCTCGGCATACTGTCGGTTCCCTGAGTTTTATAGCATATCCATGCGCAGTATTTTCCATCGTCTTTTGCTGACTCGACCCAACAAGCCCCGCAACCCGGTATTGAAGGCCGTATTTTCTGTACTTGGCCTATTTTTCCTGTTCGGTGTATGCGTGTTCGCTATTTTTGTCGGAGTGTTCATGCTGGTTGCCAGCTTCCTCCTGAAGCGTCTCGGGAAGAAACCCGCCACCGCACGTTCCGATGCTGATGTACTCAATGCCGAATACACTGTGATCGAGAAATCAACGATTAGTCTGTCCCGCTAATCTTTTAAAAACTGCCCAATACCGCTAAACTGGACTTTTAAGGAAGCCCATATCATGGACTACGCATTTCCGCCGCCGGATCAGGCCAGTATCGGTATTGCCGGCAGCAGCAAGCGCTTCCCCGTGCACCGGATTTACTGCGTCGGCCGAAATTTCGCCGAGCATGCGCGCGAAATGGGCGCCGAACCGTCCAGAGGCAGTCCCGTGTTTTTCATGAAACCGGCCGATGCCGTCATTCAAGATAATGTGATTCCCTACCCCGGCTGCACCGAAGATCTCCATCATGAAGTTGAACTGGTGGTGGCGCTTGGACCTTCGTTACCAGAGCAATGGACTACCGAGAACGCCTTACAGGCCGTGTATGGCTATGCCGTCGGACTGGATCTGACCCGACGTGACCTGCAGACCGCTGCCAAGGAGAAACGACTGCCGTGGGATACCGCCAAAGGCTTTGACGCCTCGGCGCCGGTCAGCGACATCGTGCCGGTTCATCAAGCGCAGATCACTGCCGATACCCTGTTGAGCCTGCAGGTCAACGGCATTCAGCGGCAAAAAGCCTGTCTAGGCGATATGATCTTTTCAGTCTGTGATGTCCTGCTGGCATTGTCCAAGCTGTATACCCTGCAACCGGGCGATCTTGTTTTCATGGGCACCCCGTCCGGCGTGGCGGCGCTGAAAGAAGGCGACCGCTTCCAGGCCGAATTGCAAGGCATTGCCGAACTGCACGGCATCATTCATTAATCCCCCTACTGGAGAAACCAATCATGAGCATACTTTCGGAATTCAAGGAATTTGCCCTGCGTGGCAACGTCATCGATCTTGCGGTCGGCGTGGTCATCGGCGGCGCTTTCGGGAAGATTGTCACCTCTCTGGT
>NZ_JBIKSE010000040.1:0-14488 GCF_044348765.1 Arenimonas sp. | reverse complement strand
GCCCACAGCTACCGTTATCTGGCCGAGTCAATCCGTAAACACCCCAACCAGGCCGGCCTGAAGGCGCTCATGGAAGATGCCGGGTTCGAGCGCTGTGCGGTGCGCAATCTTTCCGGCGGCATCGTCGCCATCCACAGCGGTTTCAAAATCTGAGAGAAATGCCATGTCCCGTTTGCTGATTGCCGCACTGATGGCGCTCGCTCTGGCGGCCTGCAAGCCCGCTGCCGAAATTGCAGCGCCTGCCGCCAATGTCGTAGACAGCAGCGATGTGCCTGATCCGAATTCCTATGCGCAGCCGAATCGGGTCCGCATCGAACATCTGGTACTCAATCTGCAGGCCGACATGGCCGCGCGTACGCTGGCCGGCAGCGCTGAACTGCATCTGAAATGGCAGGATGACAAAGCCCGCGAGCTGGTTCTGGATACCCGTGATCTGCAGATCCGCGGCGTGCAGGGCTTCGACGGAAAGGCCTGGAAGAATCTGTCCTACCGGCTCGATACCGCTGACCTGATACTCGGTTCGGCCCTGCGCATCAAACTTCCGTCCGCCCTGCCGCGGGTGCGCGTCGCTTACAGCACGGTTCCGGAGGCTTCCGGTCTGCAGTGGCTGACCCCGGAAATGACCGCCAGCAAACAGCCGTTCATGTTCAGCCAGTCGCAGGCCATCCATGCCCGCTCCTGGGTACCCTTGCAGGATACGCCGGGCGTACGCTTCACCTACGATGCCCGCATCCGCACCGACGCCTCCCTGATGGCATTGATGAGTGCCGACAACGATCCGAGGGCGGTGCGCGACGGCGATTACCGATTCAGCATGCCGCAGAAGATTCCGTCTTATCTGCTGGCCATCGCGGTCGGCGATGTGGTGTTCAAGCCGATTTCGGCGCGTTCCGGAGTCTGGGCCGAACCATCTGTGGCCGAGGCCGCCGCTACCGAGTTCGCCGACACCGAGAAGATGATCCAGGTGGCCGAAAAGCTGTATGGTCCTTACCAGTGGGGCCGCTACGACATGCTGATCCTGCCGGCCAGTTTCCCGTTCGGCGGCATGGAAAATCCGCGCCTGAGCTTTATCACGCCTACGGTCATCGTCGGCGACAAATCCCTGACCAGCTTGATCGCCCATGAACTGGCGCACTCCTGGTCGGGCAATCTGGTCACCAACAGTTCCTGGAAGGACATCTGGCTGAACGAGGGGTTTACCAGTTATGTCGAGAACCGCATCGTCGAGCAGCTCTACGGCCGTGAACTGGCCGACATGGAGAATGTCATCAGCCAGGCCAGCCTAGCCGAAGCGCTGAAATCCACACCGCCGGCTGATCAGGTGCTGGCCCTGCCGCCCCTGACCGGCCGCGATCCGGACGAGGCGCTTAGTG
The DNA here is from genome assembly GCF_044348765.1 of Arenimonas sp. GTDB lineage: Bacteria > Pseudomonadota > Gammaproteobacteria > Xanthomonadales > Xanthomonadaceae > Arenimonas. Next base: position 13,115 of record NZ_JBIKSE010000040.1, on the reverse strand, counting down.
ATGTCGCTTATATCAAAGGCCAGTGGTTTCTGATGTTCCTCGAGCAGCGTTTCGGACGCGAGACCTTCGATGCCTTCCTGCGGCACTGGTTCACCACGCATGCCTTCACCAGCAGTCACAGCGCCGAGTTCGAGCGTTTCCTGACGGTTGAGCTACTGGAAAAAAATCCCGGAAAGGCCAGTATCGGCGAAATCCGCGAGTGGTTGCACCGTCCGGGTATTCCATCTTCGGCCACGCCGGCCATTTCTTCGCGTTTCGTTGCCGTCGACAAGGCGCAGGCGCAATGGCTCGCCGGCGACGTTCCGGCAAGTGGGCTCACCGGCACTACCTGGGGCACCCAGGAGTGGGTACGTTTCCTTGAACGCATGCCGGCAACACTTGCCAAAACGCAGTTGGACCAGCTCGATGCTACTTTCCGTTTCACCGGAACGGCCAATCCCGAAATCGCTCAGCGCTGGTATCCCTTGACGGTCCGTAGCGGATACACTGACGCCCGTCCGGAGATTGAAAGCTTCCTGACCACCATCGGTCGTCGTAAGCTGATCATGCCGATCTATGTTGAATTGGCAAAAACCGATGAGGGTCGAGCATTCGCCATGGCGGTATTCGAGAAAGCCCGTCCGGGCTATCATCCGATCACCAGTGGCTCGGTAACCGAGGCCTTGAAAGTGCCGGAACCCGAAGCCAAACAGCCATGAAGAAACTGTTGATCGCCATCCTGGTTCTAACGGTCATGGCGATTGCGGGCGTGATACTGTTTCCAGATCAGATGCTACGTGCCGAGTTCGCCCGCCAGCGCCTGCTGGCTGGAGCCGTGGTCCAACAGAAAACCGTGGCCGGTGAACGCTGGCATTATCTGCAGGCCGGCCAGGGGCCGCTCATCGTATTGGTGCACGGCTATACCGGCAGCAAGGAAAACTGGTTGCCAGTCATCCGGCAACTGGCGGCCGATCACCGGGTCATTGCAGTCGATTTGCCCGGCTGGGGCGAGAGCGTTCCGGTTGCCGGAGCCGATTACGGCCCCACCGCACAGGCTGAGCGCCTCAGCGCCTTCCTGCAGTCGGAACCGGAGCCGGCGGCATTGCTGGTCGGGCACTCCATGGGCGGCATGATTTCCGGTCTGATGACCGCTACGCATCCCAAACAGGTCGAGCGTATCGTGTTCATGTCCTCGGCGGGCGTGCGCTTTAATGCAAATGAATTCACGCGGCGTGTCCTGAAAGGGGACAATCCTTTCGCAGTATACGAGGTCGATAGCTTCCGCGGCTTTCTGCATGAATTCGTATTCGCCGACGCCCCCTATGTGCCGAAGTCGATGCTTGGTGCCATCATCGAGCAGCGCAAAGCCCGCCGTGAGTTTGAGCAGCGCGTGTTCACCCAGATCCGTCTCGGCCCCGAGGCTTTCCTGCTGCAACAGCGCTTGCCGGACATAAATCAGTCGGCTGGGCTGCTCTGGTGCGATGGCGATCGCATTATTGATCCGAGTGCGGCGGCTGCATTCGCTGATGGCCTGAAAAACTCCGAGACCCGCATCCTGAAAGGTTGCGGTCATATGCCGATGATGGAGCAGCCCGGGCCGGTATCGGAATTTCTGCTGGCGCGCTTCTGAATCAGCGACCCTGCCGCTGAAGGGCGATCAGCTTCTCGACTAACGCTAAGGCGTCACCGGTGGGCAGGTGTTCCGGCTGGATTATCCGCGTGGAACTTTCCGCAGGGTTGCAACCGGCAAGTACGGGATAGGGCTCCACGCCGAATCGGAATATGACCGCATGGGCTGGTCGCGGACGCGAAGTCATGAAGCGCTCAGCAATCTCCATTACACCGGCAAGCTGCGCGGCATCGGTCCATGGCGCGTAATAGACAATGGGCACCAATCCTTTTTCGGCGCCAGCCAGCTCCGCCTGCAGGCCGTGCCCGTCGCCGCAGCGGCTCGGGCCGGTCGGCAGCCCCAGGCGCATGAACTGATGGCGCAGGTAAGACAGTCGAAGGGCTTCGACATCATCGCCGAACCGATGGTCGGCCGGTTTGGCCACTGCCAGACCCTGCAGATGCTGCGAGAAATCCTCGGCGGAAATTTCCGGGCCGAAACTGGATTGCGCGAAAGTGCAGGGAGATACCGCAAGCGCGGCGGCAAACCAAAGCGGGGAAAGTCTGAAACGCATGAAGCCTCCGGTCGGGAGGCTTCATTGTAAACGCTGCGCCGGCAATTCTCTATTTGAAATCCGGCTCCTTGCCACTGAATACCACCGGTTTCAGGGCCTCTGCCTTTCCGGCTTCGGCGTCCAGATAGATGATTTTTCCGTATTTCGCGGTGCTGTGTACATAAAGCTCGACCTCGCGCTCGAACACCAGGTTGCCCTTGACCGTGCTGTTGGGGCCGAGCACGACACGCGGTACTTTCGGTTTGCCCCAGCTCATGCCCCATTTGCTCGGTTTTTTGACGGTGACATTGCCGCCGATGACGGTATCCTCGCCGATGGTGATGTTGCCATTAAAGGTTTCCACGCCACCACCGACGGTCAGTGCCAGCAACTTGATGTTGCCGTTGACGGTTTCGACATCCCTGCCGATGCTGCTGTGCGCGCCGAGCTCAATCGAGCCGTTGACCGCTTCGACGCTTTCCGCCACGCGCAGGTTGCTGACCCCGACGATGGCCCCGTTCACGGTTTCGACGCTACGGGCGCTGGCGCCGTTGCGCAGGACGATTTCGCCATTGACGGTACTGACGTCCTGCACGTTCGCGAAGACATCGATGATGATGGCGCCATTGACGGTTTCGACGCTGCGGGCCACGGCCTTGGCCTCAACGGTGATCGCGCCGTTGACGGTGTCGATGTCGCCGTAGGTCCGTCCGGCTTCGGCGACCAAGCTGCCATTGAGCTTGGACAGGTCGGGCGCGCCGTCTCCGGCCTGTACCGCACCGATGGCGGCGGACAGGGCCAAAGCCAGGGCAAGACGTTTCAAGCTGATACGGTTCATAAACGATCCTCGCGGAAATGATGGTGCTAGTATTGCCGTGACTGTTAGAATTGTCATATGCCATAAGTTGGTAGGCAATTCGGCCCATCTGGGGATAGGAGCAGGACGTGGCAAAGGCGAAACCAGCGGTATTGCTGATTCTCGATGGCTGGGGTTACCGGGCCGAGTCCGAGGACAATGCCATCGCCTTGGCCAAGCTGCCGGCCTGGCGGCGTCTGCTGGCCGAATGCCCGAATACCCTGATCCATACCGAAGGCCGTTTCGTCGGTTTGCCGGATGGCCAGATGGGCAACTCCGAAGTCGGTCACATGAATATCGGTGCCGGCCGCATCGTCTATCAGGACCTGACCCGGGTCGATGCCGCCATCGAGGATGGCAGCTTTGCCGATAATGCCGAATTGTTGGCCGCCATCGATGCCGCCCGCTCCACGGATGGCTGTCTGCATGTCATGGGCCTGCTGTCGCCCGGCGGCGTGCATAGCCACGAACAGCATATCTTCGCTTTTTTGCGTCTAGCCAAGGCGCGCGGTGCGCGCAAGATACGTGTGCATGCCTTCCTCGACGGCCGCGACATGCCACCGCAGTCGGCGGAACCCAGTCTGCGCGCTCTCGAATCCCTGTGCACTGAACTCGGACAAACCGAAATCGCCAGCGTCACCGGCCGTTATTACGCCATGGACCGCGATCAACGTTGGGAACGTGTCGCGCCGGCCTATGCCGCCATCGCCGGCGCGCAGGCCGCACACCGTGCCGGTACCGCCCTGCTGGCGCTGCAGCAGGCCTATATCCGCGGTGAAACCGACGAATTCGTAGCCGCGACGGTATTGCCCCCGGCCGCGCCGATGCAGGACGGCGATGCCGTAGTGTTCATGAACTTCCGTGCTGACCGGGCCCGGCAACTGACCGCCTGTTTCACCGATCCGGCGTTCAATGGATTCGACCGAGCGTCGGTGCCGAAGCTCTCGTGTTTCGTGTGTCTGAGTGAATACGATGCCTGCTTGCCGGCACGGGTGGCCTATCCGCCCGAAAGCCTGCACAACACCCTGGCCGAAGTGCTCGCAGTAAACGGCAAGACCCAGCTGCGCATCGCCGAAACCGAAAAATACGCCCATGTCACCTTCTTTTTCAACGGCGGTGTCGAACAGCCGGTGCCGGGCGAAGAGCGCATTCTCATTCCTTCGCCGAAAGTCGCGACCTATGATCTGCAGCCGGAAATGAGTTGTCCGGCCTTGACTGCAAAACTGGTCGAAGCCATCGGCTCGGGCCGATTCGACGTCATCATCTGCAATATCGCCAATCCGGATATGGTTGGTCACACCGGCAGCCTGCCGGCCGCCATCAAAGCTGCAGAAGCGGTCGATGTGGCGCTGAGTGCTGTGCGTAACGCGGTTGAAGCAGCCGGCGGCGTGCTGCTGGTCACCGCTGATCACGGCAATGTCGAATTGATGCGTGATCCGGAAACCGGCGAGCCGCATACCGCGCATACCGTGGGTCCGGTTTACTTCGTGCTCTGCGGACATGCTGGTCCTCTGTGTTCGGGCGGATCGCTGCGCGATATCGCACCGACCCTGCTGGATCTGTTGACGTTGCCGCAACCGTCCGAAATGACCGGGCGCAGTCTGATCGGACGGCGCGCATGAAGTCATGTGTTCTGCTGTTGTCATGTGTTCTGGCGGCGTCGGTCGGAGCGCAGAGCAAAGCGCCACCGGCAAAAAACGCCGCCGAAGCGGAAAAGAAAATCGAAATCCTGCGTAAGGAAATCAGGACGCTGACCAAAGCGCAGCGTGAACTCGAAGAAAAGCGCAATCGCGAGGCCAAGCAACTGCGCCAGATTGACCAGAAAGTGGCGGAGAGCAGCAAAAATCTCAACCAGGTCGAATCGGCCATTAATAGCCAGGAACGCAAGCTCAACGCCCTGGAAACCGAACAGGAAAAGCTCGAGCGTGCGTTGCGTGGCCAGAAACAGGAACTAGCACAACTGATGCGTTCCGCCTATCGTTTGGGCGATAACAGCGAGCTCAAACAGCTTTTGTCCCAGGATAAAATCAGCGAAGTTGCGCGTTGGCTGGCCTATCACCGGTATTTCGAACAACAACGCCAGCTTGAAATTGGAAGATTGAATACGCAGCTGCAACAGCTAGCGGCGGTCAGCGATGCCATTGAACAGGAGAAACAGATCCTTGCCGCCCAGAAAGTGCAGCAGGAAAAATCCGTGGCCGACCTAAGCGCACAGCGCAAGCAACGTAGCACGGCGGTCAGCACGCTCGATGCCAAATACAAGAACCAACAGGCCCGCATCAAGGCGCTGGGCAAGGATGAAAAAGCCCTGCGCGGCCTACTTGATAAGCTGCGTCAGGCAGCAAGCACCAGCAAGGCTCCGGCGGTCATCGGCCGTCCGAGCAGCAGCAAGCCGGCTGCAAAAGTCACGCCTAAGAATCTCACCGGCTGGCCACTGACCGGCACACTGCTGGCCGGCTACGGCAATGCCATGCCGGATGGCCGACGCAGCGAGGGTCTACTCATCGCGGCCGCCGCCGGCTCGCCGGTGTACACTGTCGCCGCCGGGCGCGTGGTCTATGCCGACTGGCTGAAGGGCTATGGCATGCTGATGGTCATCGATCACGGTCGCGGCAATATGAGCCTGTATGCCAATAATGACGCACTGCTCAAGGATGTCGGCGAATCGGTGACGCCCGGAGAGCGTATCGCAACGGTTGGGACTTCCGGTGCACAGAGCCGGGCTGCGTTGTATTTTGAAATGCGCCTGAACGGACAGCCGCAGAATCCCAATACCTGGTTGCGTCCATGAAGTCGTTTATCACTATTCTCCTGCTCGGCATTACGCTTCCCGTCGCCGCGCAACCGGAAAAACCCAAGGCCCCGCCGGCACGAACGGTGCCGGTTGATGAGATCCGCCGGTTTACCCAGGTGTTCGAAGCCGTGCGCGAAAGTTACGTCGATGCACTGACTGACGAGGAAATCATGCGGGCCGGCTTGCGTGGCCTGTTGCTCGACATCGATCCGCACAGCAGCTATCTTTCCGCCAAACAGGCACGAGATTTCGAAGATTTGAATGAAGGCGGCTATGCCGGAATCGGTATTGAGAGTGATGAGCGCGATCCGACCCGGATCCGTGTTGTCGCGCCGTTCGACGATACCCCGGCACAGCGCGCCGGTCTGCGCGCCGGTGATTTCATCACCGCCATCAATGGCATTCCGGTCAACAATGATCACAGCAGTGCCAGCCCCGAGCGCCTACGCGGCAAGCCGGGCACCAAGGCAGTACTCACGGTGCTGCGCCAGGGTGAAAAGTCACCGCTGACCATTACGGTCATCCGGGAGGTCATTTCTATCCAGAGCGTTAAGGCACGCTGGATGGAGCCAGGCTATGCCTATTTCCGAATCAGCGCCTTCCAGGGCGACACCGGTCTGGAATTCCGCCGGCAATGGCAGAGTCTGCAGACTTCGGCAGCGGGCGTCAAAGCCAAAGGGGTATTGCTCGATCTGCGTAGTAATCCCGGCGGCTTGGTCAATGCCGCAGTTGAAGTCGCCGATGCCTTCCTGCCGGCGGCGGTCGTGGTCAGCACTAAAGGCCGCAATGCCTTAGCCAACAGCGTGTATTACAGCAAGCCGGGTGAACAGTTCGAGGGCGTGCCGGTGGTTGTCCTAATTGATGCGGGCAGTGCCAGCGCCTCGGAAATTCTGGCTGGTGCCCTGCAGGATCACAAACGCGCCACCATCATCGGCAGCCGCAGTTTCGGCAAGGGCTCGGTGCAGAACGTCATCCGTCTCGACAACGGCGATGCCTTCAAGCTCACCACCTCGCGATATTTCACACCGAATGACCGATCCATCCAGGCTCAGGGCATCGTGCCGGATGTTCTGCTATCGGGAAATGGCCGTGCGGAAATCACTGAGCGCGATCTGCCCAAGCACATCAAGGCCAGTGATTCCACTGAAGCCGGTGTTGATGCCGAATCCGGCGTGGTGTTGCAGGGCGAATCCTACATCACTAAGGCATTGGTCTATCTCAAACAGAACAGAGTGAAACCGTAAAAACCGCCCGAATGCGGTTTATCCCTCACGGATGGATTCTATTTCTTAATCAAACCGACCAGAAATAACAGAATGACGGCGCCAATCACGGCGGTGATGAAACCGCCGAAATCACCGCCGATGATCAGGCCGAGCTTCGGCAACAGCCAGCCGCCTAGGAATGATCCGAGAATACCCACAACGATATTACCGATGACACCGAAACCGCCGCCTTTCATGATCAGGCCGGCCAGCCAGCCGGCCAATGCACCGATGATCAGAAAAATAATCAGAGTCATATCTGTTCTCCCCTGGGGTTGTTATAGCGATGATGGCAATGCCAACACATCGACTCTAGGGGAGCACGGGTAAAAATAGTGTTAAGTGCCCTTTGATGGTCCTGCCAACCGTTGCCTGAAGCGCTTCACGATGCGGTACAGCATCCAGAGCACGATGATGAAGGCCAAAGGCGCCAAGAACAGGGCCAGCAGTGTCATAACGATGGCAGCGAGCCACTCGCCGCTGGAAACCACCGGGTTGGCCAGTCCGCCGGTTGGTAGGCTGACCGCAGCACGCAGTGACGAAGTGCCCAAATGCACCATCGAAGACACACCGCCGCCGGCGATGAGGGCGAAAGACCATTTCAGCAGTGGCGAGGTATCGCCGAGCGTGGAGGCCGTCATCAGCGTGCCGGCAATGGCCGCTGCCGGTGCCAGCACGGCATCCAAGGCATGATCAAGCCAGGGAATATAGTAAGCACCGACCTCCAGAACACTGGCGACACCGAAAGCCAGCATGGCCTGCCAGCTGGCCAGCCATTGAAAGTTGTCACCCAAAGGGATGATTTCGTAATGTCCGGCCATGCTGAGTCCAAGCAGGGGGATGAACACCCGCAGTCCGGAGGCCGCGCTGAGTCCGATGCCGACCAACACGCCGATGATGGTTTCCATGTCCGCTCCTGCAAGGCTAGTGTTTCGAGTGTGCTTAGATTAACCTGAGGACCCCATATCCACAATCAGAGCCCTCTGCATCATGAACAGCGACCGCGCGCTGACCCGCAAAGACATCGACACCCTCGGCCTGTCGGCACTCGGCGGTGCTCTGGAATACTACGACTTCATCATTTTCGTGTTCTTGGCCGCCAGTATCGGCCAACTGTTCTTTCCGCCGGACATGCCAGAGTGGCTCAAGCAGTTCCAGGTATTCGGCATATTCGCCGCCGGCTATCTGGCACGTCCCATCGGAGGGCTGCTCATGGCCCACTTCGGCGATATCGCCGGGCGCAAACGCATGTTCACCTTCAGCCTGTTCCTGATGGCGGTGCCGACCTTCATCATGGGTCTGCTGCCGACCTATGACCAGATCGGCATCTGGGCACCGATTTTACTGCTGTTGATGCGTATCCTGCAGGGCGCGGCGGTCGGCGGTGAAATTCCCGGAGCCTGCGTGTTCGTGTCCGAACATGTGCCGCGTCGCCATGTCGGCCTGGCCAGCGGCACGCTGTTTTCCGGATTCACCACCGGCATTCTGCTCGGATCCCTGGTGGCGATGCAGGTCAATCATTATTTCCCGCCGGAAGCGGTATTGGACTATGCGTGGCGTTTGCCGTTCCTGCTCGGCGGCGTATTCGGTGTCTTCGCGCTGTTTCTGCGGCGTTGGCTGGAAGAGACGCCGGTCTTTCTTGCCATGAAAGCGGAAGCCGCGTTGGAAGCCGGCGTGCCGTTGACACGGGTTCTGCGTGACCACCGTGCGCAGATCTGGCCGAGCATGCTACTGACCGGATTCCTGAGCATCGGCATCGTGACGCTGACCCTGCTGACACCGAGTATCCTGCAGACACAATTTACGTATTCGGCCTCGGATGCGTTGGAAGCTAACAGCATCGCAATCGTTAGCCTTACCTTTGGCTGTATTTTCTGGGGATGGCTGGCCGACCGAATCGGTGCCTACCGCGTGCTGCTGCTCGGAGCGGTAATGCTTTCTGCCAGCAGCTATGTGTTCTACCATGCCCTGCCCGCCGAGATCACCCGCATGACCTTGCTCTACAGCCTGGCCGGGTTCAGTCTGGGCTCGGTCGCAGTGGTGCCGATGATTCTGGTTGGGCTATTTCCACCGGCGGTACGCTATTCCGGATTTTCGTTTTCCTACAATGTCGCCTATTCCGTATTTGGCGGGTTCGCGCCGATGCTGGTCGCGCTCTGGCTGAAGACCGATGTGCTGGCACCGGCGCATCTGCTGACCATCGTGTGCGGGTTCGCGGTGGCGATGGCAGTGTATTTACCCTTAAAAGAAAAGTGGCCCTGAACCGTTTTTTGGGGGGCGCTGCTTCCGGATTATTTTGCGCAACGCTTCCCGGCCGGCAGCCGGCTCATTTTCACTTCGCCGATTTCCTTGAACTCCCCGCCCATCTGACCGAAGCATACAAAAGTCAATGAACTCAGCCGTTCCTGCCGGGATTGTGTGCCCACTCTGGCACAGCCTCTCTGGTAGCGCGATGATAGATGCACAAAACGGGTTCGTCCGCATGCACAACGCGGGTCTCCTGCAGGCGGAAGCCGAGTTTTTCCAGAAGGCGGCGTGAGGGAGCATTATCCGGATTCACGATGGCTAACAGGTGTTGCAGTGAGAAATGGCATGAAGCAGCCGTGATAGTGGCGGTACAGGCTTCGAAGGCAAATCCTTTTCCGAAATATTCCGGCAGAAAGGCATAGCCTAAATCGGCATGCTCCAGATGTGGTCGTTTGATCAGACCGCACATGCCGATAATGCGGCCGGACGGCTTTTCCAACACGGCCCACAATCCGAAACCGTTGCTTGCATAACTCGCTATGGGGCCACTTACCAGATACGCACGCGCTTGTTCCAGATCACGCACGCCGCGGTCGGCGATGTTTTCGATGAAGCTGGGCTCGTTGAGCTGACGCAACGCATAACCGGCATCCTCCGGCATGAACTCGCGCAGCTGCAGACGTTCCGTTTCTACAGAGAAGGCCATCGACGTTTGCGCTCCGGCGTGTAGCGCCACCAGGCCCATGGCGGGTTACCCGCCAGCGACGGGCCGGTATTCGGCAGATTGGCCAACATGCGGACATTATCACGACGGAGCTTGTCGTGATGCATCAGATTTTCTCCGCGATGATTTCCAGCACCATCGGTGTGATCAACAAGGCATTCGGATTCGCTTCCAGCCGTCGCATATCATCCTTGACCGCCGTTACCCAATCCGCATCCACCAGGCCAAGATCCAGCAGACGCTGCAGATTGACATCGATGAAGCTGGCCGGCCACTGCCAGACCGGTTGGTGTGGTTGTGCGCTGAAGCTGATCGGACGGGTTTCCAGTACACGGCAACCGGCCGCCGCCAGATACGCGGGCAGGAAGCGTGCAACGTTCGGTTCGCCGCCGAAATCGCGCCAGCTGCGCATCACATGTATGATGAATTCCTCGATGCGTGTGCTCGGCGGAATCGACTGATAGGTTTCGTAATGCACGTATTCATGGAAAATGAGTTTCCCGCCGGGCTTGAGCATGCCAGCCATTTGGCTTACCAAAAGCTGCGGATCGCTGACGAAAATCGCCAGCCAGCGACACCAGATGGCATCGGCATCGGTAATCGGCAGCTCATCCTGCATCACGTCGGCCATGACGAAGCTGACGTTTTGAGCGCCGCGGGCCCGGCAATGATGCTCGGCAAAAGCGATGAAGCGTTCCGATCGTTCAATGCCGATGACATGGCCCTGAGAGCCGACCGTTTCCGCCAGATCGGCGCTGGCGAATCCGGGGCCGCAGCCGATGTCGACCACGCGCATGCCCGCGATGATGCCGGAACGCTGCCAGCAGTCCTGTACATGCTGCCGCCAAACGCCATGCTGTAACTGCAGCCGTCCGATTTCGGCATCATGCGTACCAAGGACGTAATCCTGTTCCTTGCAGTTCATACGTGTTTTCCTAAGGCGAAATCAGCAGGTACTTGATGTGTGGTATGCGGACCTGCCGGGGTCTTATAGGATGCCGCCGCCCAGAAAAAGGCGGAAACCGCCGGCTACGATGGCAATTGCACATAATACAAGGCCGGTCAGAGCCATTCGCTCATGCCCGCGCTCGGCCTTGACTAGGGCGATGGTGCTGATGATCGCACCCAGGATGGCGAACGGGATGTTCAGCCAGTTCAGCGCACCAAGGCAGGGAATGACGGCGATGAATAGCCCGATTAAAGAAAAGATGCCGAAAATCAGGCTAATAAAGGACATGGTTATACCTCCGAGTGCAAGAAAATCACGACACCGGTGTTGGGCGTCCGAACCGTCGACGGGCTAAGTACAGCGAATAGCCTAAGAATACCAAGCTATTGCCGGCAAGTGTAGAAAACAGCCAGAGCGCATTCGGATTCAACCACATGGCGGTCGTGAAATCGCCACGGCTGATTGCCACGAATGCGCCGGTCATGCCGCACAGCACACAGGGCGTGTTCGGGTGTGGTGTTTGAAGCGCCTGACTGAATGCAAATAGAGCTTCTGACGGTACAAACCAAAGCAGCAGGCCGCCAGCCAGGATTGCCACCGACAGAATTTCCCAGACGACAGTCAGTGCTCGGCGGAACTCGTTGGCAGGCATTGTGCGGATTTCGGAATCGGAAAGGGATTGGAAAAAAGTAGCACAGTCATGCCCGCAACGACAGCGTTTCAGTCGTCATTGGCGTGTGCCAGAGCGTTGGCCAGTTCGGTGAATCGGAAGCAGAGGCCCTCTGACAGCAGTCGCTCCGGCAAGACCTTTTGGCCACCGAACAGCAACAGGCTGCGCTCGCCAAGGATGGGCTTCAGCAGGCTTTGGGGGGTGGCCAGAAAAGCTCTGCGGTGCAGGCTTTGCGCCAACGCGTCCGTGAATGCACGGTTGTCCACCGGTGTCGGGGCCGTCAGATTGAAAGCGCCCTTGCACTCCGGATGATGCAACAGAAACAACAGGGCCTCCACATAGTCGTGGCGGTGGATCCAGCTCATGTATTGCCGGCCGTTGCCGAGACGGCTGCCCAATCCGAGCTTGAATGGCCGCCGCATTTTCTTCAGCATACCGCCGTCGGCATGCAACACCAGACCGGTACGCAGCAGACAGACACGCACACCCAAGACCTCGGCCGGTAGCGCGGCCTGTTCCCATTCGGCACACAGGCGCGCGCCGAAGTCGTCCCCGGCCGGCGCCTGTTCGGTGATATCGACAGATCCGGTATCCCCGTAAATCCCGATGGCCGAGCCGCTGAGGAAGACCGCCGGCTTTTGTGCCGCATTTGCCATGGCTGTAATCAGTTGGTTCGTGATGCCGATGCGGCTGTCGCGCAGCGCCTGCTTGCGCGCGGCGGTCCACGGCCGGTCGATGATCGGTTCGCCAGCCAGATTGATGACGGCATCGAAGCTCCGGTCGGTCGTCCAGGCCGAAAGACGACCCCAGGCTTCTACTGCAGCACCGAAAATCGTTTTCAGCGATTCAGGCCGGCGACTGAGCACGGTGACTTGGTCGCCGCGGGCCAGCAGCCGACGTACCAGCGCCTTGCCGATGAAGCCGGTGCCGCCGGTGACCAGAATACGCATCAGCCTTTCACCCGTAGGCTGGAACGGCCGCCATCGACGCCGAGAATCTGGCCGGTGATCCATGCCGCCTCGGGCGACAGCAGGAACGCCGCCAGCGCGGCCATGTCATCGGCACTGCCGAGACGCGGAATCGGATGCAGGGCGGCGATGCTTTGCGCCATGGCCTCGTTCTGCCAGAGATTTTTTGACAGCGGCGTCTGTGTCAACGACGGGGCGATGGCATTGACCCGCACCGCCGGCGCCAGTTCCGCGGCCAGGCTCAGGGTCAGTCCGGACACCGCCGCTTTGGCCATGCCGATCGAAGCATGCATGCCGAAGCCCTGACTGGCGGCAATCGAGCTGAACAGCACCACCGAGCCACGCCCGGAGGCTTTCAAAGCCGGTAACGCAGACTGTACCGCCAAGGCCGCCGACAGGGCGTTGAGTTCGTAATCGCGCAGGAAGTCGGCACGGCTCAGCCGGGGCAGGGCTTTCAGAGTGATGCTGCCGACGGCATAGACCAGTCCGTCGAGTCGGTCG
>NZ_JBIKSE010000097.1:0-4020 GCF_044348765.1 Arenimonas sp. | reverse complement strand
CAGCTTCTTCATCTGTCAGCAAGTACCAACATTGACGTAAAGATGTAGGTCTTTCATTTGTAAACTCTACTCTACGATTTGGAATGTAAAGATTACCACCATCGGTATCACTTTCTATATCATTCCAAAACCCATCGTAATCTACATCTTTTTTTAAGATAACGTTATATTCTCTCATATTTTATTAATGTAATGCTACCCACGCTCCATTAGCGTATCCCATAAATTTATGAGTGGTTGAATTATAAATCATATCTCCATTTGCAGGAGTCAAACTTCCAGTTTGTACATCGGTGAATGTTGCCATTCTCATCGGTGATTGTGTTACAATTACCGCAGTACCAGCTGTTAAGTTTAAGTTAGTTGCTGATGTTATTTCAGGTGTACCGGTTGCATATATGTTAAATCCAGATGCACTTATCGCACCACTAACAAACATAGAGCCTGTTAGTTTTAATTCAGCTCCATCAAATGTAAGAGTGTTACTTACAAACAATCTTTCAGGTGCATTTTCGTATCTAACTATACCATTATTTACACTTCCGGTTACCGCTAATAAAGATGCAACTCCAGAAGTTCCAGATGTACCATTCGTGCCATTTGTACCGTTTACACCACTCGTACCAGTTAAACCAGATGTACCGGATGAACCAAATGCAGTACCATCCAACCCATTTTTGCCAGATGAACCAGATGTACCATCAGAACCATTTGCACCAGGTGCACCATTTGTACCAGATGTACCACCACTTCCTGCAGTTGCTCCTGCAGCAGTTAAACCACTTGTACCGGATGTACCAGAACTACCAGATGTGCCCATAGTACCATTTGCACCGGTTAAACCAGATGTTCCAGATGAACCAATAAATGTTCCATCTAAACCAGATGTACCAGATGAACCAAAAAATCCAGATATGCCAGATGTACCGGAAGTACCATTTGAACCATTTACACCAGATGTTCCATCTTTACCAAATCCAGATGAACCAGATGTACCGGATGAACCAACAAATGTACCATCTTTACCGGATGTTCCAGATGTACCATCTTTACCAGATGAACCGGCACTACCAGCACCACCACCCGTTCCCGCGGTGATTGTTATATGTCCACTACCAGGTGAATCGGTTATAACCGCACCACCGGTAAATGTTATTTGATTTACACCACTAATAGATGTAGGTCCAACATCATCATTTATTGTTAATGCAATAGATGAACCAGATGAACCCGATGTACCAGATGAACCAGATGTTCCTCCACCACCCGAAACTCCAGAAGTACCAGAAGTACCATCGGTACCAGGTGCCCCAATACCATTAAGTCCAGATGTTCCAGATGAACCATCTTTACCAGATGTACCGGATGTACCGCCACTTCCACTTACTCCTGCGGTTCCAGATGAACCAGAAGTTCCACCGCCACCATCTTTACCAGATGTACCGGAAGTACCATTTGAACCCCCGCCACCTACGCCACCGGCTACAGTAAGTGCAACGGTACCGCCACCACTATTCGTAGCACGGATTGTATTATCCAATGTTAATGTGGTTGTTGCAGCTGCGGAGAATGAACCACTATTAATTGTAAGTCCACCACCACCGCCACCGGTTGTTATAGTTACTTGTCCGCCACCATCATCTGCAACAACGGCTCCATTGAATCGTATTGTACGAACTGAACCAAAAGAACTACCACCTTGTTGAGATACTGTTATCGCTCCAAATGAAGATGTAGCTATTATTCTAGATATATCATTAACTCCACCAACCCAAGCATATCCTTGTGGAAGTGAAGCAGATAAAGGTCCACTTACTTGTAGAGAACCTGTAATTTGTATATTATTTGTTGTCGCGAATACCGAACCGGTTGCCGCAAATATTCCAGTACCACTACCAGCACTACCAAATGAAGATGTTGCTACTAAAATTGTTCTATTATTAGGACCACCTACCCAAGCATATCCTTCTCTTAAAGATGCACTCAAAGATGTACTTACAAATAAAGAACCAGTAATACCAACCGATTTCGTCATTGTAATTGCATCACTAGGACTCAACTTTATTTCTTCAAATTCTTTAATAGCCAACTTATGAAACCCAGTAGCCCCCGCAGTTGTTTCTAATTCACCTTTATTATTACCATTCTTATCAGTCCACCATAAAAATGATGTAACTTCATCTACTCCTCTTGAATCAGAACCTAAATCTAAAAACTGAATTGTGGGTCCATATAATGCACCACCATATTGTGTTTTACCAATTTTTATAGAACCGGTCATATGCAAAGAACCACTAATAAGTGCAGAACCGGTATAAGGAAATACGGTTGTTGTTAAACCGGATGTTCCTGCAGTTCCACTTATTCCAGATGAACCAGATGAACCAGAAGTTCCAGATGAACCAGAGCTTCCAGAAGTTCCTGATGAACCACTTGTACCATCTAAACCGGTTGTACCATCTTTTCCAGATGTACCAGAAGACCCACTTGAACCAGATGTTCCAGAACTACCACTACTTCCAGATGTACCAGATGAACCAGAAGTTCCAGATGAACCAGAGCTTCCAGAAGTTCCAGATGAACCACTTTGACCAGGTGCACCTGCCGTATTTATATACCATGAAGTTATACCAGTACCACTACCTGATGTAGTTGTTATATTAACCACTAAATCACCTGTACCACTATTGTAAGATGTTACAGTTCCTTCTAATACATTTGATGCATTTTCAGAAATAATAATAGCCTGTCCAGGAGTCCATTGTAATCCAGTTCCTATTGTGAAATTTTTAGAACCAGTGCTTATATCGTTTGAAGTACTTGATGTTGATGAAAATCTATCACCATTTTGTCCAGAAGTTCCAGATGAACCCGATGAACCAGATGTACCATCTTTACCAGATGTACCAGATGAACCGCTACTACCAGATGTTCCAGATGAACCGGAAGTACCACTCTCTCCAGAAGTTCCAGATGAACCTGAGCTTCCAGAAGTTCCAGAACTACCACTACTTCCTGACGTGCCATCTTTACCAGATGTACCAGATGAGCCAGATGTACCTGAACTTCCCGCTGTACCATCTTTACCAGATGTACCAGATGAACCATCACTTCCTGCTGGTCCAGTAGCTATTGAAGTTGTTTTTCCTATTGTTTTTGTAGAACTATTGTAAACTAATACTTCACTTGCAACAGCATCGGTTGAAATATTATCAAATCTTAAACTACCAGAAATTAAAACACTACCAGTAAATTGTCCGCTTAATTGTCCACTTAAAGTTGATAGATTCGATACGGATGAAGATACTGATGTTAATGTTGAATTTAAATTATCAGTTGTTGTATATAATGTATTTACGGAACTTGATACGTTTTCTAAAATCGTCAAGTTGGCATCCATTTCTGCCGCCGTTAAGGGACTACCCTTTGGTATTCTTTTTATTATTGCCATGGTTTTATTCTACTTGTGTGTAATTACACAAATAAATATAAATAAATGGAAGAAATAAACACTTTTAAGGATTTTCCGATTTAGTGGGCGGTTGAGTGGGTTTTTGTATCTTTAGAAACTTTAAAAATTCATCGGTATTAAACTTAACTTCCTTTATGGATTTCACATTATTAAGTAGATAAGTTCTATATGTACCAGGTTGATGTTCATATATCCCATGTCTTTTTAAATTCATAAATGTTTTAGAACCAGTTCTATTATCGGCCGGTAATAACTCATCTAAAGTATTTTTTTCTGCAATTTCTCTAATCGCATCGTATTTCAATCCCCTTTTTAAATTTAACTTTAACCAATCAAAGAATTTATTAGGTCGCGCTTCACTTATCTTTATACAATGTAATATTTTATCAGGTGTAATACTAATTAAAAAAATAATAGCACTTTCAGGCCCACTAAACGAAGTAAGTTTTCCACCAACATACTCATACGAAACTATTTTATAAACTCTTCTTGCTTCTAGTTTTGATTTAGGAACTATGGTTTCTTTTTCTATTATTCTATTATATAAG
>NZ_JBIKSE010000067.1:0-4025 GCF_044348765.1 Arenimonas sp. | reverse complement strand
GAGCACGATCGGCACCGAGGCCGGGCCGATATTGCCGTGCTCGGCGAAGATGGTCATCACTTTCTTGGGATCAATGCCGAAAGCCTTGATCATGGCATCGGTGTGCACACGGCTGACCTGATGCACTACGAATTCGTCAATTTCCTCGACCGCCCAGCCCATAGCCAGACGGGCGGCGGCGAAAGTCTTAGATGCCAGCTTGATGCCTTCGATCAGCAGCATACGGGTGTCGGTGACCATGCGGTCGAGATTGCCGCGGCACAAGGTATTCCATTCGGTGGCCGAGCGCGACACACCGCCGCGGTAGCGCGGCGCATCTGGGGCCAGCTCGACGCGTGACAGCACCATGGCGGCGGCACCACAACCCAGGGTCAGCGAAGCCAATTCGTTGCGGAACTGTTCTTCGGTGAGGTCGGGCGCTTTCATGCGCGCCAGGGTTTTCTCATAGACCATATTCGCAGTCTCGCCGTCAACGATCAAGGCGTAGTCGATTTCACCGCGCTCTAGCATGCGACTGGCCACATCCATGCCGCTTAGGAAGGCCAGACAGGCGTTGGCGATATCAAAGTTGAGGCAGTTGTCGTTCAAACCGAGATTACCGGACACGATGCTGGCGGTGGACGGCTCCAGGTAATCGCGGCTGACCGAAGTGTTGACCAGTAAGCCGACACGGCTGCGGTCGACGCCGGCATCCAACAGGGCCTTTTCGGCGGCCATGGTGGCGACATCGGAGGCCTGCAGATCACCATCCCACATGCGACGGGCCTTGATGCCGGCAACATCTTGCAGGACATCAGTCTTGATGCCGAGTCGGTCCATGGCCGGTTTCAATTCGAGATTGATCTGGTCGGACGTCAGGGTGACCGGGGCATCGATGTGGGCAAGACCGGCGATGGCGACATTTTTGAAGAGCATAGTGATTCCAAGAAACGACCGGCCGGTAACGGCATGGGGCCTAAGCCCTTTATTCTGCCATAAACCGCCTTGAAAAGGCCGTTTTCCGGCATAGTGCAACTGCTAAAACAAGGGCTTAGGCTTTCTCGACGCTTTACCGTTCGGTGCTCAACGCCGAACTGCTGGCGTTTTACGGGTTGGTTCGCAAGAACTTACTGTAAGCCATCGCTCTCAGGCAAAAAAAGCCCGCCGAAGCGGGCTTTTTCATTTCCACAAAAAGGCACTTACTTGACGATATTGCCGTCGTTGTCCAGGACGGTGATCGGCCCGAGATTCAGTGCTTCGATTTTGCTGCGGATCTTCGACAGATCGCCGACAACCAGCCAAACCAGGGCATCCGGCTTGAAGGTGGACGAGGCCGTTGACTGGACTTCATCGACGGTAATGGCCTTGATGCGGTTGCTGCGTTGCAGCACGTAATCATCGGCACGGTTGAAACGCACGATATCGGCAACCGAACCGGTCAACGCGGTGGTGGTCTCCAGCGAGCCCGGCAGACGCAGGGTGAAGGAACGCTGGATTTTACTGACCTCATCGGCTGTTGCAGGGGTTTTGCCGCTTGCATACTCGTTGATTTCGCGCACCATTTCCGCCAGCGATTCAGCGGTCTTGTCGATCTGCACGCCGGCCGAAGCAATCCATGGGCGCTGTCCTTGCGCGCTGCGGGGGCCGGAACCGGCACCGTATGACCAACGCTTCTTCTCACGCAGGTTCATGTTAAGACGCGAGGTGAAGGTTCCGCCGAATACGCCGTTGGCGACTTCAAGATCGATGGCCTTGGCATCATTACTGGATGGCACGACATGGCCGGCGAAAATATTGGCCTGTACCGAAGCGGGCTGGTCGACCAGGAAAATACGCGGCTTGTTCGGCAAGGTCACCGCAGGAATCGATGCTGTGGCGGGCTTTGCACCTTGGCCTTTCCAATCGCCGAAGTATTTTTCCAGCAACGGCGTGATTTCAGCCATGGTGGTATCGCCGGTAATCACCAGCGTTGCGCCATCGGGGCGGATGAAATCCCGGTGGTAAGCCAACAAATCATCGCGGGTCAGTGCGGCGATATCGGTTTCTTTACCAGTGCCGCTGAGTGGGATGGCATAAGGATGGCCGTTACCATACATCAGGACCGGCAGAATCCGGTTGGCAACACCTTGCGGCTGGATTTTTTCCTGTTTGATGGTGGCCAGCCACTGGGCGCGGACTCGCTCCATTTCCTTGGCATCGAAATTGGGTTTACGCAGCATGGTGGCATATAGTGCCAGCGACGGTTCCAGCTTTTCCTTGATGGCCGAGAGCGATGCACTCGCGCCATCCAAGCCGGCAGCGCTGCCGATATTGGCACCTAGTTTTTCCTGCTCTGCGGCAAAACCCAAGGCATCAAAGCCGCCTGCACCTTGGCTCAACATATTGGTGGCGAAGCTGGCGGTGCCGAGTTTTTTGCCTTGGTCGGAGCTGAAGCCACCACCGAACAGCATGTTCATTTGCACAACCGGCACACCCGGACGTGCTGCCAGCACAACATTCAGGCCGTTGGCCAGCGTTTTTCGCTCAAGTTGCGGGAAGCTGAGGTCCGGGAACTGCGTGGTTTCCGGCACGCCTTTGCTGCGGTCAACACCGCTTGCGGTGGTCTTGAATTTCTTATCGGCAACGCCCACTGCCGGCATGGCGGTGCGTGTAACCGAGGGCTCTTCGGCTACCGGTTTGCGCTCGCCGGGCTCGACGATGGCAAACAGGCTGCCGCTTTTCAGCCACTTGTTACCAGCCGCTTTCACCGATGCCGGAGTGGCTTTTTCCATATTGGCCAAAGAGGTGCGGAAGCAGCCTGGATTATTTTGGTAAATGGTGCAGGAAGCCAATACGTCGGCTTTACCGCCGAAACCGCCTATACGTTCAATTTGGCGGATAAATCCTGATTTGGCAGCGACTTTGGCTTGGTCCAATTCAGCCTGGGTCGGGCCTTCGGCCAGTAATTTCTTCAGCTCTTCATCAACGATGGCCTCGACTTTTTTCGGATCGACGCCCTGTTTGATGGTCGCACCGATCTGGAACCCGCCCGAAAGCTGGCTGCCGAAATAACTGGCCGAGATGTTGTCTACCAATTTCTCCTGATGCACCAGGCGACGATCAAGGCGCGAGCTGCTGCTGCCGCCGAGCACTTGTGCGAACAAATCCAGATCTTCTTCTTCCGGCGTTCCGGTTTGTGCCACATTCCAAATGCGGTTCCAGGAGACTTGCGGCACTTTGTCAGTCAACACCAAGCGCGAATCAGCCTTCATCGGGGCAACGTCGACCTTGGGTTGAATGAAATTCGGCGCAGCCGGAATATCGCCGAAGTATTTGGCGACTTTTTCTTTCGCGGTGGCCAGATCAATATCGCCGGCCAGCACCAGTACGGCGTTATTCGGGCCATAGGCGCGACGGAACCAGCTCTTGACATCTTCCAAAGAGGCCGCGTTCAAGTCGTTCATCGAACCGATGGTGGTCCAGCTGTAAGGGTGACCTTTCGGGAAGCGGGCTTTCGAAAGCGGCTCGCGCAATACGCCATAGGGCTGATTTTCGCCCTGACGCTTTTCATTCTGGACCACGCCACGCTGTTCATCGAGCAAGCCTTGGTCAACCGCGCCCAGGAAGTGGCCCATACGGTCGGATTCCATCCACAGCGCCATATCCAGTGCCGTAGTCGGTACGTTCTGGAAATAGTTGGTACGGTCGGTATTGGTGGTGCCGTTCTGGTCGGTAGCGCCGACGCGCTCAAACGGACCGAAGAATTCGTCTTTATAGTTCTCGGAACCTTGGAACATCAGATGTTCGAATAAATGCGCAAATCCGGTACGGCCCGGGGTTTCATCCTTGGAGCCCACGTGGTACCAGATGTTGACGGCCACGATCGGCGCTTTGCGATCGGTATGCACGATCACGCGCAGGCCATTCGGCAGGGTGAATTCCTGGTAGGCGATGTCGACGGTTTGGGCACCGGCGGCCTGCGCCGATGGCAATAGAAACGGCGCGGTGCCGAGAAGGGCCAGACCGAGCGCGGCCGACAGCAGGGTTTTGTTTCCGAAGCGCATAAG
>NZ_JBIKSE010000066.1:0-4047 GCF_044348765.1 Arenimonas sp. | reverse complement strand
CCCGAGCGGGCCTCCGGTGGCGGCGGTAGCGCGACCTCGGCCACCGCCAAGTACCTTGCCGCCATCAATGCCACTGCCCGCGCCAATTGGAACACCGTGCAGATTCCCGAGCAGACCCGCTGCCAGGTCGAATTCACCCAAATACGTGGCGGGGAGGTGATCGAGATCGCCTTCCGGGCCTGCGCTTTGGATGACCAGGGCCGCGAGTCGATTGAACGCGCCCTGAAAAAAACCCCGATGCCCTATGCTGGCTTTGAAAGCGTATTTCAGCGTAAAGTAAGCCTAACCTTCTGTTATCCCGATGAGGTCTGCCAATGAGAAAAATCCTGATGACCTGCCTGCTGGCCTGGCTGCCCTTGCAATCGCTGGCACAGGCACTGGATGCAGGTGTGGTGGTCGGCAATGAGGCGGCGCTGTCCATCGCCATCGTGCCGATGCCTTATCAGGGGGCGCGCACCGCGCCAGCTCACGATATCGCCAAGGTCATCCGTGATGATCTGAACCAGTCCGGACAATTCAAGTCGCTGGATGAAGCGGCCATTACCGAAAAGCCCCTGCGCGGTGCCGATGTCCGCTTCGCCGACTGGAAAAAGCTGAAGCAGGATTTTCTGGTGGTCGGCCGCATTGTCGACGGCGCCGATGGCAATTTCAGCATCCAATATGAATTGATGGATGTCGCCAAGCAGCAGTCGCTGTTGTCGCTGAGCATGCCGGCCCGCGCCAGCAACGTGCGTCGCGCCGCGCATCAGGTTGCCGATCAGATCTATGAAAAAATCCTCGGTGTGCGTGGCGCCTTCGATACCCGCATCGCTTATGTCACCGCTACCGGTCTTGGCCAGGGCATTGAATACCGACTGATGGTGGCCGACTCCGACGGCTTCAACCCGCAGACCCTGGTACGTTCACGCGAGCCGCTGCTGTCGCCGGCCTGGAGTCCAGATGGCAAACGCATCGCCTATGTCAGCTTCCAGAAGGGTAGCTCGGCAGTCTACATCGTCGAACTGGCCACTGGCGTCGGCGCCACCGACCCGGTGTCCAGCGCCAAGGGCATCAACGGGGCTCCGGCCTTTTCTCCCGATGGAACCCAACTGGCGCTGACCCTGTCAAAATCCGGTAACCCGGAAATCTATGTCATGGACATCGCCAGCCGCACGCTCAAGCAGGTCACCACCCACTTCGGCATCGACACCGAAGCGGTTTGGATGCCGGACGGCCAGTCCCTGCTGTTCACTTCCGACCGCGGCGGCAAACCGCAGATCTATCAAGTCGCTGCCAGCGGTGGCGAAGCCAAGCGCGTGAGTTTCAGTGGCGAATACAATGCCCGTGCCACCGTCTCGTTCGACGGTAAGAAAATTGCCATGGCCCAAGGCGCCGGCAATGTCTACCGGATCGCCGTGCTCGACCGCAGTTTCGGCGGCAGCGGGCGCTGGCAGACCATCTCGCCCGGAAATCTGGATGAATCGCCCAGTTTCGCGCCGAATGCCAGCATGATCCTGTACGCCACCAAACAGGGCCGTCGTGGCGTGTTATACGCCGTTTCCGCCGACGGCCGCGTACGTCAACGCTTGGTTCTGTCCGAGGGCGATGTCCGCGAGCCGGCCTGGTCGCCTTACCGTTGAATCCTTTCCCCTTTTATCCGTAGCAACCCGAGGTTTCCATGAAAACACCACTCAAAATCGTATTATTGCTGACGGCGGTCCTGCTGTCGGCCTGTAACAAGAAAGTGAAGGAAGAGACGGCTGACCCGAACGCCGGTAGCAATACTTCCGGACAAGCCACTAGCGCTGACCAAGGCAATGCCATCGTCGAAGAAGGCGCGTTCGGGCCCGCCGATCTGGACAACAATACCTGTCTGCGCCAGCGCGTGGTGTACTTCGATTACGACCAAGACAGGCTGAAGCCGGAATACCAGGCCATTGTGGCCTGCCATGCCAAGTATCTGCGTGACCGCCCTGCGGCCCGCTTGCGTCTGGAAGGCCATGCCGATGAGCGCGGTACCCGGGAATACAATATGGCACTGGCTGAGCGCCGCAGTAACGGCATCAATGCCGCGTTCAGCGCCAACGGCGCCGATACCGGCCGCATTGAAGTGGTCAGCTCCGGCGAAGAACGTCCGGTCTGCCTCGACAGCGACGAATCCTGCTGGTCGCAGAACCGCCGCGTTGAAATCAGTTACAGCGTGAAGTAAGCCATGCGCCTGTCTTTCGGATTCACGCTGGTGCTGATGCTTGCCGCCTTGCCGGTGCAGGCGCAGCGCGCCAGCCTGGCCGATCGTGTCGCGGCTCTGGAAAGCCAGGCGGCGACGCAGACCCAGGGCGCCGGGCAGGCCAATATGGAACTGCTCAACCGGACGACGCAGATGCAGGATGAGATCCGGGCACTGCGTGCCATCATCGAGCAGTTGCAGAACGATCTGGAGCAGGCGCGCCAGCGCAATCGCGAGCAGTACATCGATATGGATTCTCGGGTCAGTGCCCTGGAAGGCGGCAGTGCCAAACCCGCCACGGCCGCGCCCGTTCCGGTCAAACCGGCGCCGCCGGCCAAACCCGCACCGGCTGCGGCCGGTGAGAACGCCGTCTATCAAGCCGCCTACAACAGCCTGATCAAGCAGGGCGATGCCGTTACCGCCGCCGGCCAGTTCCAGAGCTTTCTGCAGACCTATCCGGACAGCCGCCTGGCGCCGAATGCCTGGTATTGGCTGGGTGAAAGCTATTACGCCACGGCCAGTTACGAATTGGCCCTGAAGAGCTTCGGTATTCTGCTGGAACGCTTTTCCGATTCCGGCAAAGCCCCGGATGCCCTGCTGAAGTCGGCGTACTGCCATCTCGAGCTGAAAAACACGGCGCAGGGCAAACAGCAGCTGGAACGCGTGATTGCCTTGTATCCGGAGCATCCGGTGGCCGACATGGCGCGAAGCCGTCTGCGCGGATTGAGCCTTGGCCAGTGAGGCCGCGGCGGGCACGGCCCCGCGCCTGAAACTGACGGAGATCTTCTTGTCGCTGCAGGGGGAGACGCGCAGTGCCGGGCTGCCGACGGTATTCGTGCGTTTGACCGGGTGTCCGCTGCGCTGCACCTACTGCGACACCGCGTATGCCTTTTACGGCGGCGAGTGGTCGGATATCGAAGACATCGTGGCCAAGGTCGCCGCTTTCGGCGTACCGAATGTGTGCGTCACCGGCGGCGAGCCGCTGGCCCAGAAACGCTGCATCCTGCTTTTGGACGCATTGGTGTCCGCCGGATTTTCAGTGTCGCTGGAAACCTCCGGTGCCATCGACATCAGCCCGGTCGATATTCGTGTTTCCCGCGTGGTCGATATCAAAACGCCGGATTCCGGCGAGTCCGGCCAGAACCTGTGGAGCAATATCGCGCAGCTCACCCCGCACGACCAGCTCAAATTCGTCATCTGTTCGCGGACCGATTACGAGTGGGCGAGGGCCGAACTGGTTGCGCGTCGGCTGAATGACTGCTGCGAGGTCCTATTCTCCCCTAGCTATACCCAGGTCACGCCGCGAGAGTTGGCCGACTGGATCGTCGCCGACCGCCTGCCGGTGCGTTTCCAGATGCAATTGCACAAACAGTTGTGGGGCGAGGAGCAGGGGCGATGAAAAAGGCGGTCGTGCTGGTTTCGGGCGGCATGGATTCGGCGGTCACGCTGGCCATGGCACGCGCCGAAGGCTTCGAATGTTTTGCCCTCAGCGTCAATTACGGTCAGCGGCACGAATCGGAGCTGCAGGCCGCGGACCGGGTCTGCAGCATGCTCAGCGCTGCGGCTCACAAGGAAGTCCACGTCGATCTGCGCAGCTTTGGCGGTTCGGCACTGACCGCCGACATTGCCGTGCCTGAATCGCCGACCAGCGGTATTCCAGTGACCTACGTGCCGGCCCGCAACACCATCATGCTCTCGGTGGCGCTGTCCTGGGCCGAGGTGCTTGGTGCCCGTGACGTGTTCTGCGGCGTCAATGCCGTCGATTATTCCGGTTATCCCGACTGCCGTCCCGAGTACATCCGTGCTTTCGAGGTCATGGCAAATCTAGCCACGCAGGCCGG
>NZ_JBIKSE010000039.1:0-14721 GCF_044348765.1 Arenimonas sp. | reverse complement strand
TTGTTACTTAAACCGCAGGAACACCAATAATAATCCTTGCCGGCTTCCAGTTCGACGGCGTAGGGTGTATCCGAGGCTCTCTTTGGGCTTTCCATGGTCATCTCCGTTTAAAGACAAACTCGTCATGCGGCATGCATTGCGATTGTACCAGTGTACCCAATCCGGAGCGCCTTACGTGTAGCGATCCAAAGCCGGAAAGCGCAGCAGCAGATTCGGGTCAGGGCAACGTGCTAACCATTGCGCCGCTTCCGAGGGCGCGCACACGCCGGGGTAGTCGCCGACGTAGTCCAGCAGATCGGTGATGATCTGGAAGTGCAGATGCGGCGGCCAGCCGACGTTTACCTCGGACGTGCCCAGCCAGCCCAGCAGTTCGCCGGCCTCAACAAAGCGGCCCACCGGTGAGGCGGCCATGCTTTCACGCGCCAAGTGTCCGTACAGTGTGTAAAACCGGCGGTCATCCAAGGTATGTTCCAGAATCAGGGTCGGGCCGTAATCGCCGAAATCGGGGTTGTCCTGGCAGGAATGCACGCGGCCGGGCAGTACGGCATGCACGCCGTTACCGGCCGCCAGCCAGAGGTCGACACCCAGGTGCAGGGTGCGCGGCTCGCTGCCATCGCCCTGCGCCGAGAACACCGGGCTCATGGCATACAGCGTGCGGTTCTCACCATAACCCCCGGCCGCATAGTCGGCGCCCGCGTCAGATATCTGTTGTTCAATGAAGGCGCTGAAGTCGGCGGTCACACCCGGATCGAAACCCTGCAGCGCCGGGTTGCCCGCGCTCAGATCCAGTCGGCAGCAGGGCCGGCTGTGCAGGGCAAAGGGCAAGGGGCTGGCGGCGGGCAGTGCGGCAAGGAAGCTATGCCATTCGGTATTAAGCATCATCGACCTTGGTTTGAATCATGATTGAGGTGCTTAGTGCGCAAGCTTCAGGGTTGCGACGCCGGCAATGATGAGTGCGACGCCCAGGTAGCGTCCAAGGCTACTGGGATCGCCATAGTAAAGAACGCCGACGACAAACGTACCCGCTGCGCCGATGCCGGTCCAGATGGCATAGGAGGTGCCAATCGGGATCTCTTTTTGCGCCAGCCACAGCAGAAACCCGCTGACTGCCATGAAGCCCACGGCAAGCGTAATGCCGAGGACTCGTGTTTCGGCTTCCTGCGCCATTTTCAGGCCAACAGGCCAGCCGATTTCAAAAAGTCCTGCCAGAAGCAGATAAAGCCAAGCCATGAATATTCTCCTTTTGCGTGTGTGAAAACGGTAAGTTCTAACGTCTGAAGTGAGCGGACCAATCAATCGCTGCTCTGAATCAATGCCACTCGATTTCCTTCCGAGTCTTCAAATTCCGCAACCCAGGTTCCAGGCGAAACCTCTTTCTTCGCGTACAACGTTGCTGCACCTCGTTCTGCAGTACGAGAAATAACCGCATCGATATCAGGCACATGGAAGTAGACGATGACGCCTGATTTCGAGGGGACGTAGACGTCTCCCTGAGAAAGCGCTACGTCCGCACCTTTGCCATCGCCAATCGTTGGGAAATGGGCCATTGTGTACCCGTCGACCACCTCGCGCTCGAGCTCAATATCGAAGATAAATTCGTAGAACCGGGTCGCGCGTTCAATATGGCTAACCGGAATCTCCAGATATCTCACTCCGAGCATAACTTCTCCTAATCTGCGAAAAAATATAGAAACCTACGACTCAACTGCTTTGCCATCGGCTCCTAACGATTTAATTAAGCGGCAGCCAGTCGCGGGTAAATTCAGTTTAAACCGGGTTCCGGGTGGAATCGCTGAACCTGTTCTGCCCATAGGCGCATCCGTCATAATGTTATAATATAATTCAACGTGCCAAATGTTAAACCCGATTGTGATGTGCATCCAAAGGCCCGCACTGGGCGTCCGCTTGCCGTGGTCACGCATCGCCATCGGCTGAACGACACGAAAGAATCATTCCGCATGTTTTGACTTTACCTTGAGGAAATTTCCATGACCAAAGCTCAATTGTTGACACGCTCCTTGCTTTCGCTGGCCTTATCAGCGGCTTTTTCAGCCCAGGCGGCCACAAGCATCAGCTTCAGCCAGCAAGCCCAGAGCGCAGACACGCAGGTGTTGCTGGTCAGTCCCGACAGTCTCAAGCAACAACAGCATCCGATGCTGCAGGATGCCCGCGTGCAACAGGCCATCAACGCGGAACAATTCAGTGCCCAATACGGGAAGAAGCTGGAATTACTGGCGCCGGCCACGGGCGTTTCCCGGCTCCTGCTGCTGGGCACCGGCGATACCGCGCAATTGACGGCCGCCAAAACCAATACGCTTGGCGGCGATTTGACGGCTTACCTGCAGGGTAAGAGCTCGCTCGATCAAGCGAGCATTGATGCCACGGTACTGGATCAGCATGCACCGGCATTGGCGCAAGGCATGGAGTTGCGCGCCTATACGTTTGATAAATACCACACCCGGAAATCGAAGCCGAAAGACCTGAAACTGGCCCTTGTGGTGCCGGACCAGCGCGTTGCGGCCACCCGTTTCGAACCATTGGCCGCCGTGAATGCAGGCGTATTTCTGGCGCGCGACCTGACCAATGAGCCGGCCGATGCCGTTTACCCGGAAAGTTTTGCCGCGGCCGCCTTGGAACTCAAAAAGCTGGGCGTCAAGGTCGAAGTGTTGGATGAGGCCGCCATGGCCAGACTGGGCATGGGCGCCATACTCGCCGTCGGCAAAGGAAGCAATAGGCCGCCACGAATGGTGATCGCACATTGGCAAAACAGCAAACAGGCACCATTGGCGATTGTCGGGAAAGGCATTACATTCGATACCGGCGGCTATAACCTGAAAACGGATGCGGCTTCAATTTTTCGGATGAACAGCGACATGGCCGGTGCAGCGGCAGTGCTCGGCACCGTCAAGGCCCTGGCATTGCAGAATGCACCGGTAAACGTGGTCGCTGTGATGGCGCTGGCGGAAAATAAAATCTCGGATCGGGCCATGTTACCCGGCGATGTCATCAAATCGGCGTCAGGTCTGACCATTCAGGTCGGCAATACCGATGCCGAGGGCCGGCTGGTGCTTGCGGATGGTCTTTGGTATGCCCGTGATAAATACAAGCCCAGAGCCATCGTGGATATCGCCACGTTGACGGGTTCCAAGGTGGGCGCTCTGGGCAACTATTATGCCGGGATCTTCTCGGAGCATGAGGCGCTGACGCAGCAACTCATATCGGCCGGCCGTCAGGTGGATGAAGAACTGTGGCAGCTGCCATTGAACAGCAAGTTTGCCGATGAAATGAAAAGCGATATTGCCGATCTGAATAACAACGGTAAAACCACGGGGGCTTCCAGTGCGGCATGGTTCCTGCAGCAATTCACCGGTGACACGCCGTGGGCACATC
Source organism: Arenimonas sp. (assembly GCF_044348765.1). Classification (GTDB taxonomy): domain Bacteria; phylum Pseudomonadota; class Gammaproteobacteria; order Xanthomonadales; family Xanthomonadaceae; genus Arenimonas. Next base: position 11,331 of record NZ_JBIKSE010000039.1, on the reverse strand, counting down.
TGGATATTGCCGGCAACGCCCTGTCCAGTTCCGATAAAGGCGTGCATGTGACGGGCGCCACCGGTTATGGGGTTCGCCTGTTGACGGAATGGGCGCTCAAACAACCCTGAGCGCTGACTATCCTTTCCGGTAACAGCCTGCCGCGACGGACTGGCCTGAGTGCGGGGCAGTCCGCTTCGTTCGGGCTCTGCCTGACTTCATGCTTGAGGCTCGTATAGAGTCCAGGTTGAGATGCGCAAGCCCATTGTTACGTAAGGACCAGATTGCAGTTTTGCCGAATGCAGGTCGGTGTAAACGACATGAACACGAAATTCAAACGAAATCCATATGGCAGCTTAAAAACATATTGCCCACATAACTGTGGAGTACGTAAGGTTTGAACTAAGCTGCGCTTTCAGCTTGGATAAGCTGATAGCCCGTAATCATGACTGCAGTCACCACTTTACGATGCCAAGGGTTACCTTGATGCCGCCTGCAAGTGTTGAGCCCCCATAATCTTTTGCAAGACGCATCAATGTGTTGTGGAAACCTAGGTTTGGGAATGCAGCTTCGACGTCTCTAATCGCAGCTCTGCTCATCCCTTTGCGGAGCATTCCTTTCGAGGCATCAATCCAGTCGGCCTTGCGGCAGGCTTCGATGATTTCTCTGTGTGGACCGGTGTAAGGAAATATTTTGTGGTGCCAATGAATAGCGCCACGAAGCAAGTCGGAATCTAACCCCAGTTTAAACTTTTGGTTGTCGGCTATTGCTACGGCCTCGGATGGTTCCAGATAAGCCAATTCGTAATCTGTCCAGAGACCGATGTCATGATAGACAAACGCAGTCTCGACAAGGCTCTCATGCTCTTCAGCATTGCCTAGAAAATACATTGCATAAGTAATGGTGCGATAGACATGGTTGCGATAGCCGGGGAAGTCTTTGCCGATTTGTGATTTGTATCTTGCCAGCAATTCTTCTACGCGAGGGCGCTCTAACTTAATTGAAATGTTAGACACAGACATGGTTCCTTGGGGGTTACAGCTTCGGTCGAAAGACTCGAAGAGATTGAGGATTAAAGATTGAAATATGCAGTGCTTGCCAGAGATAAGCTCAGGCAACCCAAATTTTTGGGTGGCTTTAGCTACCTAGAATCGCTTCTGAAATAAGCTTATCAAGCCGCCTAATATCGAGACCTTTATTCAGGTTAATTTTGATATGGCCTGCCTTTGTCCACAACTCGATTTCGGAATTGAAATTGAATATGCCATGCCCGTTCTCAGAAGACCACATATAAATATTGGTGTAAGGCAAAGAATATATTTCCACCTTTTTGCCCGTCAGCCCCTGCGCATCACGGACAATTAATCGCTTATTCGTGAAAATCGCACTATCTCGAAATGTTTTATAGGCAGCAATGGCTTTCTCGCCGTTGACAAGAATTTGGTCGATATCACTGGGAATGGCGCATTCTGAAACCAAAGTCCATGCCAAGATTGGGCCTGTTTCAGCCATGGTATTTTTCCTTAAGGTTTTGACTAACAGTTCAAACCAAACAATTTATTTGATGCGTTTCTCAGCCATAAGCTATTTTAAACATAAACGGAGCAGGTTGTCTGATCAAGATGTTTTCCTGTCCATCAACTAGCCGTACCCCTGCAAGTCGTTGTAGAGTAGGATCATGCACAGGAGGAGCGTATGCACGTGATGGTTGTGGCAAGTTCCACAGGTGGTGCCGGTAAAGGCACGCTATCCACCCGCCTGATTGCAGATTGCGCCCTGCCTGCTAAGTACACTTCTCTTGAACCAGGAAGGCAATCGGATGCGTGAACTGATCCTACTGCGGCATGCCCATGCGGAACCGGCCGGTCTTGGCCAGGATGACATCGACCGCGCCCTCTCACGTCAAGGTCTGGCTGAAGCCGAAGCGGCTGGCGCCTGGCTGAAAGCGCATAGCCTACACCCCGACCGTATTCTGTGTTCGCCGGCACGGCGTACCCGTGAAACCCTGGAGCAGGTGCTGCGCACCACTGGCTTCGTCGAGCAACGCCAGGACGCACGCATCTACGACGCCACGCCCGGCACCCTGATGCAGATCGCCGATGATCATCGCGAATGCACCAGCCTGATGCTGATCGGCCACAACCCGGGCATGGAACATCTGGTGGCACTGCTCACCTCTGGCCAATCCGGTGATTTCCGCGGCCTGCCGGCCGCCGGTCTGGTGGTGCTGCACATTCCGGCCGAAGCCGAGTTCGAGCCCGGCATCGCCAGTCTGGAACACTTCTGGTGGCCGTAAGTGCGCCGTGCTGCGGCCAGCCTGTGGTTTCTGTTGGCGCTGCCCGTCGCAGCCACTGACGCCCCGCTGTTTTGGCGAATCGATCCGCTAACCTCACAGGCGCAGTTCCGTGTACACCTGCGCATGGCGATTCCGGCCGAGGGCCGCTTCAAACGCATCCAGGGTGAAATCCGACCGTTGCCTGAACAGAAACTGAGCGTGCGCGTGCAACTCGATGCCCGTGAATTGGTGATGGACGGGCCGGCATGGATCCAGAAAGTGACGCACTCCGCCGACTTCCTCGACAGTGCTGCATATCCCGAGATTCGGTTTCAATCGCTGCCATTCTCCAGGCAGGTGCTGGTGTCCGGCGGCGATATCGCCGGCACGCTGACTCTGCGCGAACACAGCAAACCAGTGACCTTCCGTGTGTTGCCCACGCAGTGCCGGCAACCGGGCGTCGCCTGCCCAATGTCGGCCAGCGGCACGCTCAACCGGCAGGATTTCGGCATCCACGCCTACCGCTGGAGCCTGCGTGATGAGGTGGTGGTCGAATTTCAGCTAAAATTTGCCGATGACTAGGGGATTTGCGGTATTGCTGTTACTGGCGCTCAGCGCCTGCGCCAGTCTGCCCGAAAGCAAGCACCGCGAAGCCGGCCTGTTTGCCGGCAGTCTGCAGGAGAACACAACGGCTTGCACCGCGCCGGTCGGCTGCGGTCTGGATTCGCCGCTGCGTGATCTGGCCGAGACCACCGCCGCAGGCGGCGGCAAACATCAGGTCATCCTGCTTGATCAGGGCAGCGACGCGCTGTTGACCCGTCTGCACATGATCGAGAGCGCACGCCACAGCATCGAGCTGCAGGTATTCATCTACGACCTCGATGAATCCGGCACGCTGATGCTGGACGCCATGGTGCGTGCGGCCCGACGCGGGGTGAAAGTGCGTCTATTACTCGATCAGTTGTACGGCCTGAATCGACCCGAGCTGCAGGCCAAGCTCTCGGCGCTGCATCGCAATTTCGAGTTGCGCCTGTACAGCCCGATGTTCAATCAGGCCAAAACCGATAAGGCCGAATTTTTCGCCAGCATCGTGTTCCGTTTTCAGAGCCTGAACCAACGCATGCACACCAAGCTGTTGTTGGTCGACGACCGCATGGCGGTGGTCGGCGGCCGCAATATCCAGGACCGTTATTTCGATTGGGGCGCCAGCTACAACTACCGCGACCGTGATCTGTGGGTGGCCGGTCCGGCGGTGCTCGGCATGCGCGACAACTTCAACGCGTTCTGGGACAGCGAGCGCAGTGTGCCCGCACCGAAGCTCGAGGATGTCGCACGGGTACTTCTGGATGCGCAGGCCGATCCGCAGCGTCTGCAATTGCCGCAGCGCGCCTATTCGGCGCGCATGAATGCCATGGCCGCCATGGCGCAGGACGGGCCGCGCCTGATGACGACATTGGAACCTTACCGGCGCGCCGTGGGCGATGCCGTGTTCTACGCCGACCTTCCGGAAAAGCATGCCGATGAAGCTAGCAGCCGCGCGCGCGCTTCCAACGCGGTGTATCAGGTCATTTCGCAGGCACAGACCAGCGTGCTGCTGCAGACTCCGTATCTGGTCATGTCACGCATGGCCCGGCAGACCTTCCGTCAGCTGAAGCGGCGCGAGCAACCGGTGCAGGTCTGGGTATCGACCAATTCGCTGGCTGCCACCGATGCCTTCCCGGTATACGCGCTGTCGCACAAATACAAGCGTCTGTACCTGCGCGAGCTCGGCTTTCGCATCCACGAATTCAAACCGTTTCCGGTCTCGGCCTATATGCGTGTCGGCCGCGAGCCGGGCTGGATCGATAAGGAAGAAACCGAAGCCGGCGACGGCCCGAGCCTGTTCGGTTACACCGGCTCCGGCACGCCCTCGCCGGTGCCGCTGAACAAGGAAGGCCAGCGCGTCGGCCTGCATGCTAAGTCGATGGTCATCGATGACCGCATCGCGGTCATCGGCAGTCATAATTTCGATCCGCGCTCCGACGACTACAACACCGAAAGCATGCTTCTGATCGAGGATCCGGAGTTCGCCGCCTTGCTGTCCGGCAGCATCCGCAACGATATGTTGCCGGAAAACGCCTGGGCCGTGGCCCCGCGCGAGACTCTGCCGGCCCTGGCCGATTTCAACTACACCATGGGCAAGCTGTCCGAGCAGATGCCGGTGTTCGATATCTGGCCCTGGCCCTATGCCACCAGCTACCAGGTCCGTACCGACTGCGGTCTGCTCGACTACACCAGCCCGAAATTTGTCGAGTGCAGTGAAGCGGTCGGCGACTTTCCGGAAGTGAATATGAGCCTGAAGGGCATCTACACCCGCATCATCACCGTCTTCGGCGCTGGCCTGGAGCCGATCCTGTAATCAGGGAATAAATGATTATTGGGCTGCTTTAGGTGAAACCGATACCGAAATCTCTACTACCGGCTCAGCTTCGGGGATAGCGGGCAAGCTCCAACTTTTCCCATTTTGGCCGGTGCTTCGCGCTAAAATGCAGGAACGTCATCGAATCCCCGCCATGCCCCGATTGTTCCGTTACCTCTGCCGTGTTCCCTTGCTGCTGGTGCATGCCCTGATCGGCTTGCCGATCATGTTGGTGCTGCTTAGCCCAATGTTCGGCCGCTTCAGCATCTACGGCGAGCGCATCGATCAGTGGGCGCCCGGATTCTGGTCGCGCATTCTGGTGCGTATCTTCGGCCTGCGCATGCGTCGTTTCGGTACGCCCTTGCCTGGTGCGGCACTGTTCGTGGCCAACCATATCAGCTGGATTGATATCTGCGTGCTGCACAGCCAGCGCTGGATGGCGTTCGTGGCCAAGGCCGAAATCGAAAGCTGGCCACTGCTCGGCACCGTGGTCAGCCGTGCCGGAACCATCTATCACCACCGCGGTGACAACCGCTCCCTGCAAGGCGTCATGCATCAGATGCTCGAACGCCTGCAGACCGGCTTCGCGGTCGCCGTATTTCCCGAAGGCCGCACCCATTCCGGACACACCATCGGCGTGTTCCATGCCCGTATCTTCCAGCCGGCCGTCATCGCTGGCACTCCTGCACAGCCGGTCGCCATCAAGTATGGTGATAAAGGCGATGCTCAGGTGGTGATGGCATTCGCACCCAAGGAGAATTTCTTCAGCAATCTCTGGCGCGTGCTCGGTGAGCCGGAACGGCCCTGCGAAGTGCACTTCCTTGAACCGGTCGCCGCCCATGAAGACGGCCGCCGTAAGATGGCCGATCTGTGCCGGCAGCGCATCGTTGATGTGATGGCGGGCTGATGCGTTCACCGGCATCGGAATACCGGGTCGATGGCCTGCTGAAAAATCCGCACGTGCAGTCGGTGCTCAGCTCCAGCCCCTGGCGCCGGCATGCCGGCAAGGTGCGTCTGGCTGCGCTCGGTGTGGCCACGCAGGCGCATGTCCTGGATCTGCCCGAAGGCATCCGTCTGGCCGGTCTGTACATTGCCGCACCCACCCCGCGCGCCGATGGTGCGCTGGCCCTGCTGCTGCATGGCTGGGAAGGTAGTGCCGAATCCAGTTACATCCAGCACAGTGCCGCCGAACTTCTGGCGGCCGGAGTATCCGTGTTCGCGCTCAATTTCCGCGACCATGGTAAAACCCATGATCTCAACGTAGGTCTGTTCCACTCCTGTCGTTTGCAGGAAGTGATCGATGCCGCCAAGGCTGTGCACCGGCATTACTGTCCGGGCCGTTTTGCCGTGGCCGGCTATTCGCTGGGCGGCAATTTCGCGCTGCGGCTAGCGCTGGCGGCTGAAGCCGAAAGTCTGCCGATCGATGCCGCGTTCGCGGTCTGTCCGCCGGTGGATCCCTCGGCGGTACTGCGCGAATTGGAAACCGGACCGCCGTTCTACCATTGGTATTTCATGCGCAAGTGGCGCGCTTCACTACGCCGCAAGCGTGCTTTGTTTCCGCATGCGCATACCTTCGGTGATGACATCCTGCACCGCGATATGCGTGGACTGACCCAGTGGCTGGTCGGCCAGCACACCGACTGGGATGATGAAGAAGCCTATTTCGGCGGCTATTCGGTGGCCGGCGCGCGCTTGGTCAGTTTGCGGGTACCCACCCGCATTCTGGCCGCGGCCGACGATCCGGTGATTCCGATTGCCAGCCTGCGCGGTCTGCAACTCTCGGATGCGGTTAGCCTGGAAATCAGCGATCACGGCGGCCACTGCGGCTTCATCCGTGATTGGCAACAGCACGGATTTGCCGAACATTGGCTGAAAACCGGCCTGATTGCGGTGCTGGACGGGGTACAATAACGGTTTGCAAGCGATTCTAGGGTTTCTATGTCCGATCACATCCTTGCCGCCCTGCGCAGCGGCCAAGCCGCCGAAGCGCTGAGTCTGGCCGAAGCACAGCTCGTCGAACAGCCGGAGTCGGCCGAAAATCACTATTGGAAAGCGCTCGCGCTGCAGAGTCTCGGCCGCAAGGACGAAGCCTTGCTCGCCATCGATGCCGCCATTGCCCTGGCACCGGAACGCGGTGATTTCCCGATGACCCGTTCGGTGATGTTGCTCGGCAGTGGCGATCCGGCCCAGGCGCAATCCGGGCTGATGGACGCGCTCGCGCTCAACCCCAATTATCTGCCGGCGTATGTCGGCCTGATTCACATCGCACTGGGCCAGAAGAATTTTGCCGAAGCCGGCCGGTTGCTGCGTTTGGCCGAGCGTGTCGATTCCGAAGATGCCGATGTACTGATTGCGCACGGTTCGTTGCTGCAGGCCCAGGGGGATGCCGACGGCGCACTGGCCAAATTCACCCAGGCCGGTGAGCGCAACCCGGACAGCGTGCTGGCGATGACCAGCTTGGGCTTCGCCTATTTGCAGAAACGCCTGCCGGCGTTTGCACAACAAGCCCTGCAGCGGGCCAAAACGCTTGCTCCGGCAAGTCCGGCACTGCTGCGGGCCTTGGCACAGTGCCATCTTTTGCAGGATCAATTCACCGAGGCCGAGGCGGTCGTGGATGAGCTGCTTGCGCTGCGTCCGGAGGATTTCGGAGCGCGCGCACTGCGTTCCCAATTGCGCGCCGACCGCGGCGAACTGATTGCGGCCATCGCCGATGCCGAGGCCTTGCTCGCGGCAGCGCCGACGGATCTGGAAGCGATGACCCACCTGTGCATGCTTTACGCCCGCAGCGGTGATCTGGAAGCTCCGCGCGCCATTATTGCCAGCGCCATCGCCGCCCAGCCGGAACGCGATGCCTTGTGGCAACTGAAGCTCAATCTGGAATCGGCATTCGGCGCTGATCCGGCCCTTATCATTGCCGAGTGGCTCGCTCAAGCCCCCGATAGCGCCTTGGCGCATGAATCCTTGGCGGTCCACCTTGAACGCTGCGGTGATTTGAGCGAGGCCGTGCAGGCCGCCGATCGTGCATTGGCAATGAACGATACATTGACCATGGCGCAGTTCGTCAAGCTGCGTCAGGAAGTGCGCGAAGTGCCACAAGCGGCTTTACTGCGGTTAGCGGTATTGAAGGAGCATGCCGGTGCCGCTGCAGCGCAGCGCATGGTGTCGGCCTGGACCGGCTTGGCGAACGATCGTCTAGGCAATTACGCGGCGGCCGGCATCGCCTTTTCGGAGATGGCGTCGATACCCGACCGCGACCGTGGCCCGCCGGTTTTTGAAGCAAGCCGAGGCGAAGCCGATGCCGATACGCGCGGCCGTTTGCTCTGGGCGCCTCCGGGCGTGCGCCTTGATCGCATTTTCATGGCCCTGCAACCGGTGCTTGGCGAGCGTCTGCTACTCGATCGCCACCAACCCAGCCCGGCGCGCGAAGACGGCTTCGGCTTCGCAACCGCAGCAACGGCGACAGCCGGATCCGCACTGTCCTGGAAAGTGGGCATCCAAGCCAATGGCCTGTCGCCAGAGGCGGTGGTGGATTGGTTGCCGCATTGGGATGCCGGCACTGCCGCGGCCCTGGCCGGTACCGAGCTCATCGCGCTCGTCATCGATCCGCGTGATGCGCTGCTGAATTGGCTGGTATTCGGATGCGAACAATCCTACGTGTTCCACCCTAAAATCATGCCGTCCGCGCAATGGTTGGCGGCGGCCTATCAGGCCGTGCTCGACACCAAAACACAGGGTCCGCAGGTCGTGCATGTACTTATGCTGGATGCCGATGTGTCAACGGTGGCGGCTGCCCTGCAGCGCGTGTTGGCCTTGGATACGATGCCGGAGTCCGCGGTACTGGAGCACGCGCCCTTGGCCTTGGGTGGTTTGCCGCGGCAATTTCCGGCTGGGCACTGGCGCCATTACCGCGATAGTTTCGGTGCAGCCTTCGATCTGCTTACACCGGCCGCGGTGGCCTTGGGTTATCCGCAGGATTAGGTATTGGCAGGCAGTAACGCCAACAGGCCGATACCCAAGACAATGCGGTAAATCGCAAAGCCTGTAAAGCGATGACTGGAAATGAATGCCAGCAACCATCGCACGGTGGCAAAGCCGGTTACGCTCGCAGAGATAAAGGCGACAGCCAGGGCCGGCCAATTCTCCGCGGTTGCGGAACCGTTGAGAATGGTCTCAAGCAATGCATAGGCGCTGGCGGCAAACATGGTAGGAATGCCCACCAAGAATGCAAATTCCGCGGCTGCCGGTTTGCGATTCAGACCCAAGAGCATGGCGACAAAAATGGCGGCTGCCGAACGGGATGTGCCGGGGAAAATGCCGGCCACCACCTGCGCCAACCCTACCGCTATGGCGATCTTCCAGGTCACCGTCGCCAAGTCGGGACCGCGTTCCGATACGCGCTCTACCGCCAGCATGGCGATGCCGCCGAGAATCAGCGCCCAAGCTACTGGGCTGACGGTTTCCGGCAATTCCCATCCCAGCCAACGCACCGGCAAACCGACGAGTGCAGTGACCGTAAAAGCCACCATTATTTTAAAAAGGTAATCACGTTGCTGGGCATGTCGAAACCCAGTGGTCATGGCCATTAAGCGTGTTCGGTACACCAGTGTGATTGCCAGGATTGCCCCGGCTTGGATGGCAATATTGAAAAGATCCGACTTCGGACCCAGCCAATGCTGCGCGATCAACAGATGGCCAGTACTGGAAATCGGCAGGAATTCAGTGATGCCTTCGATGATGCCCAGAATGAGCGCGTTGATCAGGTCGTGCATAGTCGGTCGCAGAGTTGTTTCGATCATTATACGGGCAGGCGCGCGAGCGCTGTCATGCGCGGGCCCTATGCGCGGAGAGATTAAGAAAAATTCCCATAGTCAGGTGCCGGTGTCTGGACCTACACTGCACTCACGTCATGGCGGTCTTCGGGCCGAGGCTAAGGATAGCCACCATGACGTGCTTTTTCCGGCGCAGCATTTTCACCGCCCTGAATCGTACACGTAGGCTGACATGCTTCCAAATCGCAAACTTTCATTCGGCAGTCGCCTGCTGGTGCTCTTTATGGCCGTCGTGGCGGTTCTCTTGGTAGGTGTGGTCCGCGCCCGTGACAACACCAAAGCTCCTCTGTAGCACCAAAATGAGGATTTAAACTACACTGCACCATTATGGTGCTTTTTAAATGTTCATGGATTAGTATTTTATTGATTAATATCAATAATTTAGACGATATCAAAAAGTTGGCACGATTCTTGCATGACTCTAGGTACCTTCCCTTTTTGAGCTGAAGTCATGTCCTGCGAAAATGTTCTGAAACTGGTCAAAGACCATGCCATCGAGTTCGTCGATCTGCGTTTTGCCGATATGCGCGGCGTGCAGCATCACGTCACCTTCCCGGCCTCTATCATCGAGCCATCGCTGTTCGAAGACGGCAAGATGTTCGATGGTTCCTCCATCTCCGGCTGGAAAGGCATCAACGAATCCGACATGATTCTGCTGCCCGACGCTACCACCGCCGTGCTCGATCCGTTCACCGCCGATCCGACCCTGATCCTGGTCTGCGACATTCTCGATCCAGCCACCATGCAGGCCTACTCGCGCGATCCGCGCGGTGTCGCCAAACGCGCCGAAGCCTATCTGAAAGCCAGCGGCATCGCCGATCAGGCTTTCTTCGGTCCGGAGCCGGAATTCTTCATCTTCGATTCCGTACGTTGGGCCAATGAAATGGGCAACACCTTCTTCGAAGTCGAATCCGAGGAAGCGCACTGGAACAGCAAGAAGAAATACGAAGGCGGCAACACCGGTTATCGTCCGGGCCTGAAGGGCGGCTACTTCCCGGTCGCGCCGACCGATTCGCTGCACGACATCCGCGCCGAGATGTGCAAGGAACTGATGGCCGCCGGCCAGGAAGTGGAAGTGCACCATCACGAAGTGGCCAACGCCGGCCAGTGCGAAATCGGCACCAAGTTCAATTCGCTGGTGGCCAAGGCCGACGAACTGCTGATGATGAAATACATCATCAAGAACGTCGCGCACCGCAACGGCAAGACCGCCACCTTCATGCCGAAGCCGCTGGTCGGCGACAACGGCTCGGGCATGCACGTGCACCAGTCGCTGTCCAAGGGCGGCGTCAATCTGTTCTCCGGCGACGGCTACGGCGGCCTGAGCCAGCTGGCGCTGTGGTACATCGGCGGCATCTTCAAGCACGCGCGCGCCATCAACGCCTTCGCCAACTCCACCACCAACAGCTACAAGCGTCTGGTGCCGGGTTATGAAGCGCCGGTGATGCTGGCCTATTCGGCCCGCAACCGTTCCGCGTCCTGCCGCATTCCGTACGTCGCCAACCCGAAAGCCCGCCGCATTGAAATCCGCTTCCCTGATCCGATGAACTCCGGTTACCTGATCTTCGCCGCGCTGATGATGGCCGGTCTGGACGGCATCAAGAACCAGATCGATCCGGGCGAGCCGAGTGACAAGGATCTGTACGATCTGCCGCCGGAAGAAGAAAAGAACATCCCGACCGTGTGCCACAGCCTGGATCAGGCTTTGGATGCACTGGACGGCGACCGCGACTTCCTGAAAGCCGGTGGTGTGTTCACCGACGACTTCATCGACGGTTACATCGCCCTGAAGATGGGCGAGGTCACCAAGTTCCGGGCGGCCACGCACCCGCTGGAATACTCGATGTATT
>NZ_JBIKSE010000038.1:0-14842 GCF_044348765.1 Arenimonas sp. | reverse complement strand
CCTGCCGGGGTTTTTTATAGCCATCAAACCCCTTTAGTGGTCAGCCGCGCCGGATCAAGCAGCACCCTCAACTCGGCAAGGCTCAAATCGGTCATTTCCTTGGCTACATCGATGACTGGCCGGTTTTCAGCATACGCCCGCTTGGCAATCTGCGCCGCCTTTTCGTAGCCGATGACCGGATTCAACGCGGTGACCAGCATCGGATTACGGGCCAAGGCTTCACGCATCCGTGCCTTGTTGAATTTCAGACCATCAATGGCTTTTTCCGCCAAATGGCCGCAGGCCGAGGCCAGCAGCTTCAGATTCTGGAGGCTGTTGTACGCGATCACAGGCATCATGGTATTGAGCTGGAAACTGCCGCTCTGCCCGGCAATGGACACCGTCGCATGATTTCCCATGACCTGGGCGCAGACCATGGCCACCGCTTCGGGGATTACCGGATTCACCTTGCCCGGCATGATCGAGCTGCCCGCCTGCAAGGCCGGCAATTCCGCCTCCGCCAGCCCGGTCAACGGGCCGGAGTTCATCCAGCGCAGATCATTGGCAATTTTCATCAAGCTCACCGCCAACGCATTGCACTGACCGGACAGCTCGACCAAATGATCCTGGGCGGCCATGGATTCGAATTTATTGCGTGCTGGGCGGATGCGCAGGCCGGTGGCTTTGGCGAGGTGCCGACAGGCCAGTACGGTCATTTTCGGGTCGGCATTCACTCCGGTGCCGACAGCGGTGCCGCCCAGCGGCAGCTCCAGAAGTCGCTTTCCGGTGTCCTGTAGGCGGGCCACGGCGGAATCCAGCTGCGCCAGCCAAGCCGACAGTTCCTGCTCCACCGTGATCGGCATGGCATCCATCAGGTGTGTCCGGCCGGTTTTCACCAGACCGCGGCCCTGACGCGCTTTCCTGGAAATACTGGCTCGCAATTGTTTGATTGAGGGCAGAAGCACCCTGTTCAGCAGCAGCGCCGACGCAAGCAGGCTGCTGCTGGGTACCACATCGTTCGAACTTTGGCCGTAATTGACATCGTCATTCGGGTGAATCGCCAGCCCGGATTGCCGGTGCGCGAGGGCAGCGATGACCTCATTGAGATTCATGTTGGTGGAAGTCCCGGATCCGGTCTGGAACACATCGACCGGAAACTGGTCGGCATGTTCGCCGCAGGCGATCGCGTTGGCGGACTTGGCAATAGCCTTGGCACGCTTGGCCGGAATATGGCCGAGCATGCCGTTGGCTTCGGCTGCGGCTACTTTGATCAAGGCCATGGCCTGGATGAACTCGGGAGACATGCGCAGACCGGAAATGGCGAAGTTGTGCAGCGCACGCTGGGTCTGTGCGCCGTAAAGCGCATCGAACGGAACAAGAAGATCGCCGAAACCGTCCTGTACAACGCGGAATTTCAAGCTCATGGGGCTACTCCGTTTCGACTCGATTCTCGATGATAACGCCTTTTCACGGTACAATTGTCACCGGACAGCGCGCGGCAGGCATGGCTTGCCCCGCCCGGCACACCTTCATCCCAGGCTTACCGATCATGACCGAGCATACCCTTCTCGCCCTTTCTCCGACCGATGGCCGCTATGCCAGCAAAGTCGATGCCCTGCGGCCGGTGTTTTCCGAGTTCGGGCTGATCAAAACCCGGGTGCATGTGGAAATCGAATGGCTGATCGCCCTCGCCGCAGAATCCGGTATTGCCGAACTTCAGGAATTCGATGCGGCCCAGACCGCTTTTCTTCACGCCATCGCCGCTGATTTCAGCCTTGCCGATGCCGAACAGGTGAAAGCCATCGAGCGCACCACCAACCACGATGTCAAAGCCGTGGAATATTTCATCAAGGAAAAACTGGAAAGCCGTCCGGATCTGGCGCAGGCCAAGGAGTTCACCCACTTCGCCTGCACCTCGGAAGACATCAACAACCTGAGTTATAGCCTGATGTTGCAGCAGGGCCGGAATACCGTGCTGCTGCCGGCAATGGAACGCCTGCAGGATGCCCTGCTTGCGCTCAGCCATGCTCAGGCCGGCCAGCCGATGTTATCTCGTACGCATGGCCAAACCGCATCACCGACCACGCTCGGCAAGGAAATGGCCAATGTACTGGCCCGCATTAACCGTCAGATGCCGCAATTGCGCGGCATTCGCATGCCCGGAAAAATCAACGGTGCGGTCGGCAACTACAACGCGCACGCCGTGGTCTATCCGGAAGTCGATTGGCCCCGTTTCTCGGAACGTTTCGTGACCGGCCTTGGTCTGGAGTTCAACTCCTACACCACGCAGATCGAACCGCATGACGCCATCGCCGAACTGTGCGATGCCATGCGCCGGATCAACATCATCGGTATCGACCTGTGCCGGGATATCTGGGGTTATATTTCGCTGGGTTATTTCAAGCAACAGCTCAAGGCCGGCGAAGTCGGTTCATCGACCATGCCGCACAAGGTCAATCCGATCGATTTCGAAAATGCTGAGGGCAATTTCGGCATCGCCAACAGCCTGCTCAGCCATTTCGCCGAAAAGCTGCCGATCAGCCGCTGGCAGCGCGATCTGACCGACTCGACCGTATTGCGGGCGCTCGGCACCGGTTTCGGACATACGCTAATTGCACTGGATTCACTAGGCAAGGGCCTTGGCAAGCTGGAAACCAATCCCCAGCGCCTGCAGGAAGATCTGAACAGCGCATGGGAAGTGCTGGCGGAACCGATACAGACCGTGATGCGCCGCTACGGATTGCTGAATCCCTACGAGCAATTGAAGGCGCTGACCCGCGGCCAGGGCATCACCGAAGCCAGCATGCGTGATTTCATCAGCACTCTTGCTTTACCCAACGCGGCCAAACGGGAGCTGCTCGCCCTCACTCCTGCCAGTTACATCGGACATGCCGAGTCACTGGCTAAAGCCATCCGTAAGGTCTAGCTCATGATTGAAAGTACCGGCAATGCGCAGCACTTCCTGGGAATGCCGGTCGAGCGCTTCCTCACCGAGTATTGGCAGAAAAAACCCCTGCTGATCCATCAGGCCTTCCCCGGCTTCTCACCACCGCTTTCGCCGGAAGATCTGGCTGGTCTGGCCTGTGAAAACGGTCCTTTGGCTCGCGTGGTCACCTATCAGCGCAAAAAAGATACCTGGAGCCTGCGCACGGGACCATTCGCGGAAAGCGATTTTCCAAAGCTCGGCCACCACGACTGGACCCTGCTGGTTCAGGACATGGACAAATGGGATGCCGATGTCGCCGAATTGCTGGCGCCCTTTTCTTTCCTGCCGCGCTGGCGGGTGGATGATGTGATGATCAGCTTCGCCGTCGAGGGCGGTTCGGTGGGGCCGCATATCGATCACTACGATGTATTTCTGGTGCAGGCCATGGGTCACCGCAAGTGGCAAATTGAAGCCGAAGCCCGCCACGAGACGGCATTCCGTCCCGATTCGGAATTGAAGCTGTTGCAGGAATTCAAGGCTGACCACAGTTGGGACTTGGCCCCAGGCGATGTCCTGTATCTGCCGCCGGGTTACGCGCATCACGGCGTGGCCCTTGATCCCTGCATGACCTTCTCGGTCGGCATGCGTGCGCCTTCCAGCGCGGAAATGCTGATAGATTTCGCCGAAGATCTAGCCCAGAAATTGCCGGAATACCAGCGCTATGCAGACCCCGACCTGAGCGTTCCCGACGATCCTTATGAAATCGATGATCAAGCATTTGCGCGCGTGGATGCCGCGTTGGCCGTCTGGCAGCAGACGGATGCCGTTGAACGCCGACGTTGGTTTGGCCAATTCATTACCCGTTATCGCGCCGCTGGCGATGTCCAAGCCGGGCCAAACCAGGCACCCTGGCCTCGTGCCTTACAGGCCATGGTCTCCGGTCAATCGCTGTTCCGCCACCCCTTCGCCCGCTTTGCCTGGTGCCGCGAGGGCAAGCACGCCTTACTGCATGTAACCGGCGAAAGCCACCGGATGGAGCCGTCGGAAGCTGCCCAGCTCTGCCGGCAGACGAGACTGGACATGGCTGATTTCACTGGTCTGGGCAAGGCGGCACAGCATGCCGTTGAAGTGCTTTACGCGCAAGGCGTCTACCAGCTGGCCGAATCAGAATGATTCAGGCTGCGTTTCGGATCATCGAGGTCGACTACGCAAAAGATCTGGCGCTCCTGCGGATCATTCGCGAAGCGGTTTTTGTGATTGAACAGCAGGTGCCGTTGGCCATCGAGCGCGACGAACTGGATTCCAAATGCAGGCATGTATTGGCTGTAGATGCGGAAGAGCGTCCCATCGGTACCGGCCGACTGACGCCCATGCGCACTATCGGCCGCATGGCTGTTTTGGCCGATTGGCGAGGTAAAGGAGTTGGCGAGGCTTTACTCGGCCGTTTGATCGCACATGCCCGCACCGCCGGCTGGCCGTCCGTGAGTCTGCATGCACAAGTCGAAGCCATCGGGTTCTATCGCAAACACGGTTTTCTGGCCGAGGGCGATATCTATGCCGAAGCAGGCATTCCGCACCAAACCATGAGCCTGGACTTAACAAATCACGGTAACTGATTGAATGTCTGAAACACTTTGTTCACATCGGGCAGACTCGGTTATAATTTGGGGTCTGTGTCCCGCGTGTGGCCGTCCCCAGCCGAGCCAAGCAACCTTCAATAAGGCGATTCCGTGGAAAGTTTGATCAAACAATTCCTCAAGTCCTCGCAGCTTTCAGGCGGCAATGCCGCATTCATCGAAGATCTCTACGAAAATTATCTGGTTGATCCGGCCAGCATTCCAGCACCTTGGAAAACTTATTTTGACGGTTTCCAAGGTGATCAAGATGTACCCCACTCGGCGGTACTCGCCTCGGTGCAAGCGCAAGCGCGAAATGCCCGATACACCCGTGGCGGTGGCGATGAGGAAATGGCACTCAAGCAAACCGCCATCGGCAAGCTGGTCACCGCTTTCCGTTCGCGAGGCCATTTGAACGCCGATCTCGATCCATTAGCCATGATGGAAAAGCCAAGCGCGCCCGACCTCGATATCGGCCATCACGGCCTGAGTGCCGCCGATCTGCAGACGGAGTTTCCGGTCAACACCTATTTCGGACCGGATAAACTGAAATTGGCCGACCTATTGGGTCGCCTGAAGAGCACCTACTCCGGCCCGATAGGTGCCGAGTTCATGCACATCAGCGATGCCGACCAACGCCAGTGGATCCAGGAACGCTTAGAATCTGTGCAGAGCCGCCTACAAGCCAGCCCCGAGCAACGCAAACGCATCCTCGAGCGACTGACGGCTGCCGAAGGCCTGGAACGCTATCTGCACACCAAGTATGTCGGCCAGAAGCGCTTCTCGCTGGAAGGCGGCGAATCCCTGATCCCTCTGATGGATCAACTAATCCAGCACGGTGGCAAACATGGCATCAAAGATGCCATCATCGGCATGGCCCATCGCGGCCGTCTTAATGTCTTGGTCAACACCCTCGGCAAGCCCCCGCAGAAGCTATTCGCCGAATTCGAAGGTCGCTTCGACCATCCCGACACTCCGGAACACTCGGGAGATGTGAAGTACCACATGGGCTTCTCGGCCGACGTCAATTCACCGGGCGGCCCGGTCCACCTGGCTTTGGCTTTCAATCCCTCGCATCTGGAAATCGTGGCGCCGGTCGTTGCCGGCAGCGTACGCGCACGCCAGATGCGGCGCCAGGATGACAGCCGAATGCAGGTACTTCCGATCGTCATTCACGGCGATGCCGCCTTCGCAGGCCAGGGCGTGGTGATGGAACTTTTCCAGATGTCACAGGCCCGTGGCTTCGCGGTCGGCGGCACCGTCCATATCGTCATCAACAACCAGGTAGGCTTTACTACATCGCGCCCCGATGATGCGCGCTCGACTCTGTACTGCACCGACCCGGCCAAAATCGTAGGGGCGCCGGTTTTCCACGTCAACGGCGACAATCCGGAAGCCGTGGTGTTCTGTGCCGAACTGGCTTTTGATTACCGCCGAAAATTCGGTCGTGATGTAGTCATCGACCTGGTCTGCTACCGCCGTCATGGGCACAATGAAGCCGATGAACCGGCAGCAACACAACCCTTGATGTACCAGAACATCCGTTCCCGCAAAACCACCCGTGAGCTCTATGCCGAACATTTGGTCACGGCCGGTCTACTCGCTGATACTGAGGTCAAAGCACTGGTCGAGGGCTTCCGTGGGAAGCTCGACAAAGGCGAAGTGACCACGGATGTCGCCGAATCACGCAAGGACGAGTTTGCGGTCGACTGGACGCCATGGCTGAATGGAAAATTGGCACAGCCCGTGAATACCGGCCTCGCTAAATTTTCACTTGAAGACCTCGCGAAGAAAATCAGTGCTGTACCCGATGGTTTCAAGCCGCATGCCCGCGTTGCCAAAATCTATGAAGACCGCCGCAAAATGCTAGTTAGCGAGCTTGACATGGACTGGGGGTTTGCCGAAAACCTGGCTTATGCCACCCTGCTGACCGAAGGATATCGCCTGCGCTTGGTTGGTCAAGATGCAGGCCGCGGGACCTTCTTTCACCGCCATGCAGTCATCCACGACCAAAACAACGGCGATTCCTACATGCCGTTACAACAGTTTGTGAAACACCCCAGTCATGCCGTCATCATCGATTCACTGCTCTCGGAAGAGGCGGTGATGGCCTTCGAATATGGCTATTCGACTGCCGAGCCGATGACGTTGAACATCTGGGAAGGCCAGTTCGGCGATTTCGCCAACGGCGCCCAGGTCGTCATCGACCAGTTCATCACCTCCGGCGAAGCCAAATGGGACCGTCTGTGCGGCCTGGTACTGTTCCTGCCGCACGGCTATGAAGGCCAGGGACCGGAACACAGCTCAGCCCGCTTGGAGCGCTTCCTGCAACTGTGCGCACTGAACAACATCCAAGTCTGTACGCCAACCACACCGGCACAGATGTTCCACATGCTGCGTCGCCAGATGCTGCGCGCCACCCGCAAGCCGCTGGTAGTGATGACACCAAAATCGATGCTGCGCCACAAGCTCTCGGTATCGCGCATGGATGATCTAGTCAGCGGCTGCTTCCAGGAACTGATTGCTGACAGCACCGCCAAACAGCCTGAAACAGTGTCACGCGTCGTAGTCTGTGCCGGCAAGGTCTATTACGACCTGATTGAAGCTGCCGCTGAGAAAAAACTCGACAATGTCGCCATCGTTCGGATCGAACAGGTGTATCCATTCCCACGCGAAGCACTAAAGACAGAGCTTAGCCGTTACAAAAAAGCCAAAGATGTGTTCTGGTGTCAGGAAGAACCGCAGAACCAAGGTGCCTGGTACCAGATCCAGCACCACTTGCGCAGCTGTCTGGGTGATGGCAAACAACTGCACTACGCCGGTCGTGCCCGTTCGGCCGCCCCGGCATGCGGACATGCCAACACCCATATCGCAGAACAAAACCAATTGATCGCCGACGCCCTGATTAATCCGGGAAAGAGCGATTTCACCCATGAGTAACCGAAAAGGCCAGAGTCATGAGCATTGAAGTCAAAGTCCCCGTCCTGCCCGAATCCGTTTCCGATGCCATCATCGCCACTTGGCACAAGAAAGTTGGTGACACAGTGCGCCGTGATGAAAACCTGATCGATCTGGAGACCGACAAGGTCGTGCTGGAAGTGCCATCGCCGGTCGACGGCGTCCTCAAGGAAATCAAATTCGAAACCGGCGCCACTGTTACCAGCGCCCAGGTCATTGCCGTGATCGAAGCGGGCGTTGTTGCCGCTGCACCGGTCCCGGCCGCAACTGCGGACAAAGCCGATGCCCCGGAAGCCGCCACGCCTGCCGCAACCGCAGCGTCGGCAAATGTCGATACCAGTGCGCTGCCGCCCGGGGCCGCCAATTACGCCGCCCGCAATGACGTCAATCCAGCTGATGTCACCGGCACCGGGCGCGCAGGTCGTGTCACCAAGGAAGATCTGGTCAAGCACGTCACCTCCGGTGGTGGCGCACGTCCTGAACAGCGCGTACCGATGACCCGCATCCGCCAGCGTATCGCCGAACGCATGATGCAATCCAAGAACTCGATCGCCATGCTGACCTCGTTCAATGAAGTCAATCTGTCGAAAGTGATGGCCATGCGCAAAGAACTTGGTGAGCCGTTCGAAAAGACCCACGGTATCAAGCTCGGCTTTATGAGCTTCTTCGCAAAAGCTGCCGCCAATGCACTTACCAAGCATGGCATCGTCAATGCCTCGGTTGACGGTAACGACGTGATCTATCACGGCTATGCTGACATCTCCATCGCCGTGGCCACCGAAAAAGGCCTGGTCACACCGGTGCTGCGCAATGTCGAAAACATGAGCTTCGCCGACATCGAAGCGGCTATCGCCGGCTACGCCAAACAGGCTCGTGAAGGTGGTCTCAAGCTGGAAGACCTGCAGGGCGGCACGTTCACCATCACCAACGGCGGCACTTTCGGCTCTTTGATGTCGACACCAATCGTCAATCCGCCGCAATCGGCCATCCTTGGGATGCATGCGATCAAGGAACGTCCGATCGCCGAAAATGGCCAGGTCGTAATCGCTCCAATGATGTACATTGCGCTGAGCTACGACCACCGGATTATTGACGGCAAGGATGCGGTGCTGTTCCTGGTCGATATCAAGAACCAGCTGGAAAACCCGCACCGTATGCTGCTCGGTCTGTAATCCACTTTCGAGGTGAATGTCATGAGTACTGAATTTGATGTCGTGGTTATCGGAGCCGGCCCGGCCGGCTACCATGCGGCCATCCGCGCCGCGCAGCTCGGGCTGAAAACCGCCTGCATCGATGCCGCTCTCGGCAAGGACGGCGCACCGGCGCTGGGCGGCACCTGTCTGCGTGTCGGCTGCATCCCGTCCAAGGCTCTGCTGGACTCATCGCGTCAGTTCTGGAACATGCAGCATTTGTTCGGTGAGCACGGCATCAGTGCCGACAACGCCAAAATCGATGTCGCCACCATGGTCGGTCGCAAAGACAAGATCGTGAAGCAGTTCACCGGCGGAATCAGCTCTCTGTTCAAAGCGAATAAAATCACGCCTTATTACGGATTCGGTCAATTGCAGCCTGGTAAGCGCGTCAACGTCAAGCAGCATGATGGTTCCGTTGTCGAACTGATCGGAAAGCACATCGTCATCGCTGCAGGTTCAGACTCAATCGAACTGCCATTTGCCAAATTCGACGGCAAACACATCGTCGACAATATCGGTGCACTTGATTTCACAGCGGTTCCGAAACGGCTCGGTGTGATCGGCGCCGGCGTCATTGGGCTGGAGCTCGGCAGTGTCTGGAAACGGCTCGGCGCGGAAGTGACTATTCTCGAAGCGCTCCCGGATTTCCTTGGTTCGGCCGATGCCGAAGTCGCACGAACCGCGCTCAAGGAGTTCAAAAAGCAGGGGCTCGACATTAAGCTCGGCGCAAAGGTCAGTAAAGCTGAAATAAAAAATGGTGAGGTACATCTGGCCTATAACGATGGCAAAACCGACCAAAGCCTGGTGGTTGACAAGCTGCTGGTCGCAGTCGGTCGCAAAGCCGCCAGCAAAGGCCTGCTTGCCGAAGGCACGGGGATCAAACTCAACGAGCGTGGCCAGATCGAGGTTGATGCGCATTGCCGTACCGGTATCGATGGCATCTGGGCGATCGGAGACTGCGTCCGAGGTCCGATGCTCGCTCACAAAGCTTTTGAAGAAGGTATCGCCGTAGCCGAGCTGATTGCCGGTCTGCCTGGCCACGTTAACTTCGATACCATTCCCTGGGTGATCTACACCGAACCGGAAATCGCCTGGGTTGGCAGAACCGAACAACAGCTCAAGGCGGACGGTATCGAATACAAAACAGGCAGCTTCCCGTTTGCTGCTGTCGGACGTGCGGTGGCTATGGGCGAACCGGCAGGCTTGGTGAAAGTCATCGCCGACGCCGAAACCGACCGCGTGCTAGGCATGCATCTGGTGGGCGTCGGTGTATCGGAACTTGTCCATGAGGGTGTGTTGACCATGGAGTTTCATGGCTCTGCCGAGGATCTGGCCCGCATCTGCCATGCTCATCCGACCCTTTCGGAAGCCATCCATGACGCCGCTATGGCGCTGGATAAACGCGCCATTCACAAGGTCAACTGACTGATTCGATGATCGAGGAAAACCTGCAGTAATGCGGGTTTTTTCATATCCAAGGAACTCCCTAATGAGCCCGATCCGAGCATACCGAATTCATAATGACGAGCGTGGCTATCGCGCCGCCATCGAATCGCTTTCCAGCAACGAACTGACCGCCGGCGATACCCGCATTGCGGTGGACTTCTCCAGTGTCAATTACAAAGATGCCCTGGCCGGAACGGGGCGAGGCAAGATCCTACGTCAATATCCGCTCAATGGTGGAATCGATTGTGCCGGGCACATCATCGAATCAGCCACCCCCCAATTTAAGCCCGGGGATACGGTTCTGGTGACCGGCTCTGGTCTCTCGGAAACCGTGGACGGCGGCTATAGCAGCCAGGTGCGCATTGATCACCACCAAGTTATTCGTATTCCCGAAGCATGGGGGCCGCGCGAGGCCATGATTCTTGGCACTGCCGGTTTCACGGCCGGACTGGCACTTTTGCGCATGCAGGAAAACCGACAGCATCCTGATATGGGTCCGATCGCCATCACCGGTGCCACCGGAGGTGTCGGTATGCTGGCAATCGCCCTATTCCACCGTGCCGGTTATCGCGTCCATGCCGTTTCCGGAAAACAAGAGCATGCCGAGTTACTCCGCCAGATCGGTGCAGAAGTTGTTTTGACTCGTGAGTCAGTACTCACGGACAAGTCTATGGACAAGGCCAGGTTCGGTGGTGCTTTGGACAACGTCGGCGGGCAGACTCTGGCGGCACTGCTTGCACAGACCGCACCCTACGGCAATGTTGCCAGTTGCGGCCTGGTCTCAGGACAGGATCTTGCCGCCACGGTCATGCCCTTCATCATCAGGGGAGTTTCACTGCTCGGTATTGCTTCGGCCGGAACCGAACGCGACCTCCGCGAACGCGTCTGGCAGCTGCTAGCTCGGTACTTTGATGCCGAATACCTGAGATCGTTACCGGTTCGCGAAACCGGATTGGAAGGCTTACCGGAAGTCTTCTCGCAAATGCTTTCCGGCCGATCATTCGGCCGGGTCGTTGTCCGAATCTGCGGTAAAGATTGATGCGGCGACCCCGAATCTGAAGCGCTTCAGGGAGAACCCAGTACTGACCCGTAGCGGGTCAAGCGCATATTCCGATGAGCCTCGCAATCACCAAAGACCAGGAGCCTGATCAGTTTTGGGGATTGCCTTAGGGCGCAAAACCATGCCTGAGCAAGCCTGCCAACGAAAATGAACTGATTGAAATCATCAACCAGATGCTGTCTTTCAGCCTGGCTTAATCTGCCGGAAAAAGTTCTGCCATTCGCTTATAAAGTGCTTCTTGTTCTGGAGTTTGCGGCGCTGGCGCCATAATTTCAATTTCGACCAATTGATCACCATTAGCCGGCTTGCCCGGCATACCCCGTCCTTTCAGACGTAACCGTTTTCCGCTGTCTGATTTCGGCGGAACCTTAAGTCCGACCTTACCGCCCAGGGTCGGTACCGATACGGTTGCACCCAACGCCGCCTGCCACGGCATCAAACTGAGGGTATAGAGCACATTTTGGCCATCCAATTCGAACTCCGGATGTTCGTGATAGCTGATTTCGATCAACAAATCACCGCCACGCTCACCCTGTCCAGCTAGACGGATGGTCTGTCCGGGGCGTATTCCGGCCGGAATGACGACTTCCAGCGTTCGCTCACCGATTCGGATTTTCTGTTTGCCTCCGGCAAAAGCACGTTCCAGAGGAATAGCCAAGCGGACGCGGCTACCTCTCGGCGGTTGCGATTGCGCCCGCCGCGCACCGCCAAATAGGGACTCAAAGAAATCGCTGAACCCCGCATTGCCATCCATCTCATTGAAATCAAACTGGAATCCACCGCCCGTGAATCCCGGAGGGGGTCGGAAGTCCTCGCCTGGCCGATAGCCACTGGCCTTCAGCTGGTCGTATTGTTTGCGCTTTTCCTTATCCTTAAGCACCTCGTAAGCTTCATTGATCGCCTTGAAGCGCTCTTCGGCACCGGCTTCCTTGCTCACATCGGGATGGTATTTACGCGCCAGTCGCCGGTAAGCGGTCTTGATTTCGGCTTCGCTAGCCGCGGGCTCAACACCGAGCGCCTGGTAGTAATCCTTAAATTCCATAATTTGGCTCCATGCATGGAAGCATTTGCTATCGTTTGCTACGATTCACGAAAAGCTGACATAAAGAGTTTATCATTACAAGACCACAATCCCTACAGGCTAACTATGGCAATCGAAATCGGAAATAGCATCCCTAACACCT
Source organism: Arenimonas sp. (assembly GCF_044348765.1). Taxonomy (GTDB): domain Bacteria; phylum Pseudomonadota; class Gammaproteobacteria; order Xanthomonadales; family Xanthomonadaceae; genus Arenimonas. The sequence continues at coordinate 2,480 of NZ_JBIKSE010000038.1, read as the reverse complement.
CCATTAATACCCTCAAAGACGGCATTCAAGCCATCGACACTTCCGAATTCTTTGCAGGCAAAAAGGTCGTCATGTTTGCAGTGCCCGGTGCTTTCACACCGACCTGCTCGGCAAAACATCTGCCGGGCTACATAGAGCATGCCGGAGCATTCGCTGACAAGGGCTATATCCTCGCCTGCCTGTCAGTGAACGATGCCTTCGTGATGGGAGCCTGGGCAAAAAGCCAATCCGCACCCGACAGCATCGTCATGCTAGCCGATGGCAATGGCGCCTTCACTAAGGCGCTCGGCTTGGAGCTGGATGCCACACCCTTCGGCATGGGGCTGCGCGCAATGCGCTTCGCCTTGATCGCCGACAACGGCATCGTTACCCATCTGTTCGTTGAAGCGCCGGGTGAATTCTCTGTATCCTCCGCCGAGCATGTTTTGGCGCAACTTTGATTCAACAATACAAAATCACCATGCACAAGAGACTGAAAAAACGAACCTTATAAGAACCCATCATCTAAGGATGAAAAAACGGCGGGATAATCCCGCCGTTTCTTTCATCATAGACTGCTTATTCGAAAACTTCGGGCTCAGCATCCAACTCTGCATCATCCTCAATCACATCCAAACTCTCGATGGCCATGAGCTTCTCATCATCCGCCACACGCATGAGCGTAACACCCTGGGCATTGCGGCCGACCTGTGAAACCTCAGAGGCACGGGTCCGTACCATGGTGCCCTGATCTGAAATCAGCAGGATTTCCTGGAGCTCAGTCAGCTGGATAGCACCGACCAATCGGCCATTACGATCAGAAGTTTGGATTGCGATGACACCCTGGGTACCACGGCCTTTTTTAGGATAGGCGGAAACTTCGGTGCGCTTTCCGAACCCGTTCTCACTAGCAGTCAGAATATCACCATCGCCGTCGACCACCACCATGCTGACCACGATTGCATCCTTATCCGGCAGTCGCATGCCGCGGACACCGGTCGCGGTACGACCCATCGAGCGCACCTCGGATTCATCGAAGCGCACGGCCTTGCCGTGAGAGCCGAACAGCATGATGTCCTTGCTGCCATCGGTCATCTGTACATCGACCAGACCATCACCCTCGTCGAGGTTAATAGCCCAGATGCCATTGGCACGCGGACGCGAATATTCCGACAGCGGTGTTTTCTTGACTGTACCGTTACGTGTAGAGAAGAACACATAGCGGTCATCGGAAAAATCACGGACCGGAAGTACCGCCTGCACTCTTTCGCCCGGCTGCAGCGGAATCCAGTTGATGATCGGACGGCCTCGCGAGTTCGGGCCTGAATCCGGAAGTTGGTAGACCTTGAGCCAGAACACCCGCCCTTCGGACGTAAAGGTGAGCAGCGTGTCATGGGTATTGACTACCCACAACCGCTCGATAAAATCCTCGTCTTTGACCGAAGCGGCTGCACGCCCCTTACCACCGCGCTTCTGCGCCCGATAGGTTGATGGCATCTGGCGCTTGGCGTAGCCCGAATGCGAGAGCGTGACGACGACATCTTCGGATGCAATCAGATCAAGATCAGCTAGATCTTCCTCGCTGGCGCGAATTTCGGTACGGCGATCATCGCCGAAATCGTCCTTGATCTTGAGCAGTTCGCCGCGGATGACATTGAGCAGGCGTTCCGGAACTTCGAGGATTTCGATCAGATCGCGGATTTCGGCGAGCAGTGCCTTGTATTCCTCGGTCAGTTTGTCCTGCTCCAGCCCGGTGAGCCGGTTCAGGCGCATTTCCAGGATTTCCTTGGCCTGCACTTCCGTCAGCTGGTAGCCGTCGGCCAGTAGACCGAAGCCGTCACCAAGCTCTTCTGGACGCGATGCGTGCGCGCCGGCGGCATCCAGAAGAAACTTGACCAGACCCGGCTGCCAGCGCTTGGCCATCATCCTGTCTTTGGCTTCCTGGGGATTCTGTGAGGTCTTGATCAATTCGATCATTTCATCGATGTTGGCCAGAGCAACGGTTAGGCCTTCGAGAATGTGGGCACGGGCGCGAGCTTTGCGCAGTTCGAAGATGGTACGACGAGTCACCACTTCACGGCGATGACGCACGAATGCTTCCAGAATCTGCTTGAGATTCAATAGCTGCGGACGTCCGTCGACCAGCGCCACCATGTTGATGCCGAAACTCTGCTGCAGCGGGGTTTCATTGAACAGATGGTTGAGCACGATTTCCGCAGACTGGTCGCGTTTGATCTCGATGTAGATGCGCATACCGTCCTTGTCGGACTCATCGCGAAGTTCTGAAATGCCTTCGACGCGCTTTTCCTTGACCAGCTCGGCGATTTTCTCGATCAGACGGGCCTTGTTGACCTGGTATGGCAGCTCGCTGACGATGATGGCTTCACGGCCGTTATCCTGCATTTCGATTTCGGTCTTGGCGCGCATGACCACACGGCCACGGCCAGTGTGGTAGGCGGCATGAATGCCAGCGGCACCATTGATGATGGCCGCGGTCGGAA
>NZ_JBIKSE010000103.1:0-4138 GCF_044348765.1 Arenimonas sp. | reverse complement strand
GCTCCAGGTGTATTGGCTTGTATTCTCTGGGTAATGCTCCATTAGCTCCAGGTAATCGTCTAGCTTGGTGTAGTTAGCTGGTAGCCAGGTGTCCAGGGCTGTTATTGGTTGCTCCGGTAGCCCCAGATAAAACGCTGTTATGAACTCGCTAAAGCCCTGGGTGTATCGCTTACGAGCTTCCTGGGGGCTTATGCGTGGATAGTTAGCTCTAATCGCTTGTAGCTCTGTGTTTAGTTCAAATCTTGCTTGGTGATAGCTTTTTCCTGGGTTAGCTTCCAGGTGGTTATTTATTAGCTCTTTTTCCTGGCGTTCAGCTTCCAGGTGTAGCTCTAGCTCGCTTGCTTCAAGTATTCCCCAGCTAATTATTTCCTGTGGTGTTAGTAGCTCCCAATTGAAACTTGTGCCATCTGTGTCCAGGTAGCTAGCTGTTATTTGGTTGTCTATAAGCTCCAGCTGTAAGTGTTGGTTAGGGTCTATCTGGGTAATGTTTGGGTGGCTTGCTATTGCTTCAAAATACTTAGCTAGTTCTATGTCTTTAGAGCTAATACCAGCTCCACGCTTCATAAGTAATTTAGAGCTAACAGGGGTTATTTTCAGCCCAAAATTATCCAGGCAATACTTAGCTAATCTGCTCTCGGTTAGCCTGTCGCTTCCAGGTAATTCTTTGTAAATAGTTGCTGTTTGTTTTTGCTCTTTGATAGCTTGCTTGGTGGTCTTTAGGCTTTGCTCCAAATTGCGATAAAGCTTGTCGGGGTTCTTTTTGATAATTGCCCTTAGATAGCTCTCCAGGTTTTCAACTTTGTTATCTGTCGCTACTTGTCTAATTTGAGCTTCCAGCCCAATAGGGTCTTTATCCAGCCAGGTCTTAAGTTTCAGCTGTTTAGCTGTTAGCTCTCCCAGGTCATTTAGTAGCTGTCTTAGAGCTTCTAAACCTATTGAAAAATCATTTTCTATATCATCTATCTTTAAGTCTCTATTAGTCAGGTAGTCATTACCTGTTAGTTGGTCAAAATTACCTGTTAGTTGGGCTTCCTGTGGATAACTATTACCTGTTAGTTTTTGAGCTTCCTTAGCTTGTATAGCTAACCTGGCTAACCTAATTGGGCTGTTATGAGCTTTGAGCTTTGAACATTCTGGGGGACACATAACCCAGCTCGCCATCTCATAAGTTCTAGCTGTGTGGGATGTTGCTCTAGTAGCTACAAAAAGCTCCACGCCTGGGGCTAATAAATCTCTAATCGCTAAAAGCGTTGTCTTTTCAGTTCTACCAATTTGCTTGCCCAGGTATTTACCGGAGCGTTGGGTTTTACCATTCTTGAGGTCTAGCTGGTCTGCTAATTCTTTAGCAACTGCTAGCTGGGTAGCTGTTAGCTTTAGGTGGCTTGTGTGGGCTGTAAGCCTGTTTTTATCGTGGTAGCTCATTTACTTTTTTCCTAGTCAAAATAATTCGGTATTGGTTTTAGTTCCTAACCAGGTAGCTATTGCTAACTAACCTGCTTGCCCTGGCATTTCGTTCTATTAGGTGTAGGTTGCCTAATAAATCGGTGGTGAAAATGTTGCGAGCGAACTAACTAAGACTTTATCGCCAGGCACGGACATTACCAAAAACGAAACGCTTGGATAGTTGTCCAATGTCTAGGGTTTATGCCACAATAAAGCTAGAGCTTGCTCCGTGGTGGATAAAGCTTCGCCAGGTAGGTTTTTTCCTAGTTGGTATTGGTTTTGAAAGCCCCAGGCTAAACCCCTGGGGTTTTCTGCTATTCGGGGGTTCTCTATTTATAGCTCTACCGGGTAAAGCTCGCTAGGGGTTTAGGCGTATTTGTGGATAACACTTACTAAGTGTTTAGCCCCTGGTTATTTCAAAAATAAATAAAGCCCAGGCAGATTATTTAAGAATGGAACTAACCCAAATAAATAATTTACGAATGGAACTAACCCAGGCGAATTATTTGGAAAATAGTAAAGCTCTACCAGCTAAGTTTTAGGGCTTTAGTTTTTGGGCTGTTCAAAATACTTTTTACACTTTGAGCGTGCCATTTAGATAAACCCCTGGCTGTTTTCATTTCCTTAGCTTCAAGCTCTCTAGCTATTTGGTGGAGAGATAAATCTAAGCTCGCCAGGTCTTTTATTGTTTGTCTTACTAGCTCGTCTAGTTGCCCCTGGTAGCCCTGGTCAATGCCCCAAACTATTCCACGCTCTCGCCTGGCTTGGTGTTGTCTTTTTACTCTGTCGCTAATTAGAGCGTTTTCAAACTCTGCCATAACTGCCATCATCCCAAACATAGCTCGCCCCTGGCTGGTTGCTGTATCTGCTCCAATGTTGCTAATAGCTAATCGCCATTTGTTTTTATTTGCCTGTTCCAAAATTAGTAAAGCGTTTTTTTGTGAGCGAGCTAACCGGTCTAATGAAACTACAAATAGAGCTTGAGCTTCTCCAGCGTTGAGCTGTCTTAGAGCTTCGTTTAGTTTCGGTCTAGTATCTCTGCCCCCCTTAGCTATCTCTCTAAAAATCTCTACCTGGTAGCCCTGGGCTTCGGCTGTGTCTATTAGCTGGCGTTCCTGGCTGTCTAAGCTATGCCCTTGCTCTCCCTGGCGAATAGTTGAAACTCTGGCATAAATAATCGCTTTGCCCTGGGTGGTTGTATTCATTTTTTAGCTCTCTCTAACAGGTAGTTTTTTAGCTCTTTGTAATAGGTTGCTCGCAACTATTTACAAAATTAGTTTATAGCTATGGGTTAGCTCTGGGGTAGTTATTTTTTACTAAGCGTTTAGCTATTTGTTTAGTTAGCGTTTAGGGCTGTATTTGCTGGGCTGTGAGCTGTTTAGCCCTAATGTTTAGCTACTCTAAAGCTTCTATTAGCTCACCTATAAGTTTTTGTTGCTCTGCTATTTGTCTGTCTGCTACTGCGATAGTTGCCTGTAAGTTCGATACAAGCTTCTCTAAAGCTTCTATTATTTGGGCTTGCTGTTCTATCTGCTTGGTTAGCTCTCTAATTTCCTTGCTCATTTTTGCCAAAATCTCTTTTTACGAGCTTCCTGGGCTTCGCTAGTTTCAATGCTTCTAAAAACTAATCTAAGGTCAGCCAGGTTAGCCCTAAGGTCTGTATTGCTCTGCTCCAGGCTAGCTATGGAAGCTTTGAGCTGTATGTTTTCAGCTATGAGCTGGGCTACTTGCTCGCTTACCTGTTCAACCTGGTTAGAGCTACCGGATGAAACTTGCCCAGGCTTTTTAGTGGTTTTCATTAGCCCGGCATTATGTAAATCGCTTAGGGGTATTGCCCAGGTTTCAACCTGCTCCCCAGGTCTTACGAGCTTCCTGGCATTAGGTAATCTGCTAGGTCTAGGTGGTTTAGTTAGCCCCAGGTATTTCCTAATAGTTGGTTCGCTTACCCCAGCTATCTCGCTAGCTTCTCTAATGTTCAGTAAATCATCTAAATTATTCATAGCTCTAGGGTAGCCCTGCCCTGGTAGAGCTTGGTTAGCGTTTAGTAAAAAACTAATAACTATTTAGTAGCTATTTAGGGCTAAACATTTCAACCAGGGGTAAACCCTGGATAAACCCCCAAATAATTTGCCTATTGTGTAAAAATCTAGCAACTTGCGTGGGATGAAACGCTACCCCCAGGAAAAAAGCCCCCTATGCCCTGCCCTGGGGTTTAGTTGGGTTTAGGCGTGTGGTTTAGGTATTTATTAGCTAATACTTAGCCAGGGGTGTTTAGGGCTTGTATAGGGCTTACAGGGCTGTTTAGTTGCTGTTAGGTCTAGTCATAGCTCCCAGGATGTTCTCTAGCCCTGTGGCTTCTCCAGCTCGCTCTATGGGCTTAGCTTTAGCCTTAGCTTGCTGGTATCGCTCTACTTGGTCATTTATCCAGGTGTTAGGGGCTTTAGCCCAGGTTGAGCCTAAGCTCTCTCGGTAGCTGTCCATAGCTCTAGCTAGGTAGCCCCAGGTAAGCCCTTGCTGTTCAGCTTCTAGGTAGCTTGTAAAGCCCAGGTTCTCGCTCCAGGTGTATTGGCTTGTATTCTCTGGGTAATGCTCCATTAGCTCCAGGTAATCGTCTAGCTTGGTGTAGTTAGCTGGTAGCCAGGTGTCCAGGGCTGTTATTGGTTGCTCCGGTAGCCCCAGGTAAAACGCTGTTATG
>NZ_JBIKSE010000065.1:0-4169 GCF_044348765.1 Arenimonas sp. | reverse complement strand
CACCGGACGCTCGGATGCATTGGATTTCAGGGCGCCAATCAGCTCCTGCATGGCATGACCGCGGTGGCGACCGAGCCGGCTTTGCAGCGTGCGCCACAAGGGCGCCAACAATTCCGACTCCAGGGATTGTCCGCCGGCATAAGTGAGTTTTCCGGCTTCCCAGGCCTGCAACCAGTCGGGACGGTAGATCACGTATTGCGAATAGATGCGCGCCAGACGATCAGCCAACTGGAAGCGGCGACGCGCCGCTTCGGCGGCACTGCCGGCACCCTCCAGGTACGCATCGATGCGGACATCCTTCAGCCCGGGCACATTCTGCCGGGAATCAAGCAGCGCATGCAGACTCCAGCGCAAGTGCGCGACCTGATACCGCGGCAGCGCCACCGCACCGGCGCCCAGATGGACATGGGCCTGGCGTTCGATCCACGCGCTCGGCAACAGGATGTCGAGATTGCCGGCGATGCCCTGCGCGCCCTGATGTCGGGCCAAGGCGCCGCTGAGCCATTGCTTCATGCCCGGATGCGCGGCGATCACCGTGTGCGGGCTGAGGATGTTTTCCGGCCAGGTCTGATCGAGCAGCGCCCACAGCGGCGGAATCAAAGCTTCCAGACGGCTGGCACGGTAGACCTGAAAGCCCTGGTCGGACTCACTGCCCTGTGTGCTGGGATGCGTATGCGCCATGACCGATTACCGCTCCTTGGTTGAGTTTGATTATAGCGTGCAGGGCAAGGCCGCCGCACCGGATTCCATCAGACCACAGCCCTTTCTCAGGATATGAGAGCGGCTGTGTTTAGGCTGTCGGCAATCCTCGAGAAAGCCCATGTCCCTGACCGAAATCGACGCCCTGACCGCGTTTGCCAAAACCCTGAACACCCTAAACGCGGAAACGCTGTGGCCCTTGCTGGCGGAGGATTTTGAATACGGCTCGCAACGGATGCTGGCCGATGTCACCAGCAAGACCGTGTTCCGGACCTACTTCAGCCTGAAATTGGCCGGCCTGCGCGAACGCCGCCATCCGGTCTTCGCCGAACTCGGCCGCATTACGGCCTACGGGCACGAACATTGCGTGATCCTGGCCCAGGGCCGCAAAGACCATCTGGTCGGACTGGTATTTGCCGATGTCGCCGACGGCTTCATCTGCCGCATCGATCTGTGCATCGTTCCCGATGCCCACGAGGCCCGACGCAGCGGTTTTTATCCGGCCTGATTGTATTCAACGCTTTTGTCCGTACAATCGCCCCATGTGCGGCCGATTCACCCAGGTTCCGATCACCCTCCCCGAGCAAGTGCCTTGGCCGGCCCTGCGCGCTGATTTCGCGCTGCTGCCGGCCCGCTACAATCTGGCACCGAGCCAAACTGCCGGCGTGCTGATTCGCGAGGGTAAAGACACCCGCCTGGTGAAACTGCATTGGGGCCTGATGCCGTTCTGGGCCAAACAGACCACCTTCGGTCAGCACACTTTCAATGCCCGCATGGAAAGCCTGGATGAAAAACCGGCGTTCCGCGCCGCGTTCAAATCGCGGCATGCCGCCATTCCGATGGCCGGGTATTACGAATGGAAACCCAGCGCCGGGGGCAAGCAGCCGTATTACCTGCGCCCCGAACACCCGCATGAAGTGCTGTGGGTGGCCGGCCTGTGGGAACCCAAACACCCGCTGCTGACCGACGGCAGCGAGGGCAGTTTCAGCATCATCACCCAAGCCGCCGAAGGCATTCCGGCTGAAGTGCATTCGCGCATGCCGGTGTTTCTGGAGCAGCGCGAGGTCGACGGCTGGCTGGGTCTGGGCCTGGGTCCCTCCAAGCCCTTCCTGCTGACCCGCAGCCTTCCAGCGCTGAAGTGTTTTCCGGTGGCTAAGCGCGTCAACAAGGGCGTGGACGACGATGCCGGTCTGATTGAACCGATTCCGCCGGTCTAAGCCCCATATTCACCTGGCATTGAAGGGGGTCGCCATACAATGGCGCAAAGGAGTTTGCCATGACCCGAATCATTCCCGCCCTCGCCGCTGTTGTGCTGCTGGCCGCCTGCAGCGAGCCGCCCAAGCACCAGATTGTGTTCACCTACGAGGACACCTGCAAGATCATCATCAACGACCTGCAATACGGCCAAGCCAACGAGACCGAACGGCATTGCGTACGCGAGCCGGCCAGCGGCCCGGTACAAGCCGTTACCGTCAATTTTCTGAGCGAAACCTGCAATGCCTACCGCTACACCCTCACCGGGGCCCGCGAAGGCAGCGAGGGCGAATTCGCGTTCAAGGCCGAAGAAAACGTGCCGAACCCGGGCTGCAATTTCATTCCGCAATACAGTGATGTCAACGTGCGCTGGGTGTTGAACCCGCAGTAAGCTGCGCCTACGGATCCTGTTCGGCCGCCTCGCGACCCTGCTGCCGAATGATGGCTTCCTGGCGGGCGTCTTCGATGGATTCCATCACCGCTGCCACATCGGCATCGCCTTCGGCAAAAATAAACTGGCCGGTGAGTTCCGAGCCGGCCGATAACTCGCCTTGCTCATACAGCGCCCACATTTCTTCGCCGTAATGGGTGTCGCTCAGTTCCGGTGCAAAACGGGCCAGGCTGTCGCGGATGTTGTGCACATCGCGCAGTAGCATGTCGCGCGCGGCGTTATTGCCGGCGGCGCTGACCACCTGCGGAAAATCGATGATGACCGGGCCCTGCCCGGTGACCAGCACATTGTATTCGCTCAGATCGCCGTGAATCAGGCCCAGGCTGAGCATGCGCACCACATCGCGCACCAGCTCGGTGTGATACCAGCGCGCCTGTTCGGCCTCCAGCACCACCTCACCCAAACGCGCGGCGCTGTAGCCTTCGTCATCGGTCACCAGCTCCATCAGCAGCACGCCGTGGAAATACCCGTGCGGACGCGGCACGCTCACGCCCGCCTCGTGCAGGGTGTACAGCGCATCCACTTCGGTGTTCTTCCAGGCGGTTTCCTGTTCCTTGCGGCCGAACTTGGTGGCCTTGCCCATGGCGCGCATGGCCCGGCTGCCGCGCACCTTGCGGCCTTCCTGATACTGCACGCGGGCCTGGAAGCTGCGCTGGGCCATGTCTTTGTAAACCTTGGCGCACAGCACCTCGTCGCCGCGCTGCACCACGTACACGGCCGCTTCCTTGCCGCTTTTCAGCGGGCGCAGCACGGCATCGATGATGCCATCGTCAATCAGGGCCTGCAGGCCAGGTGTGGTTCTCATGCGTCTATTATCGCCGATGGCGGCCGGGCGCGCCGGCTCAATCCGGCCTTGACGCCGCCTTTGCCGAATTTCGCTAGACTAAGCCAAACCCCGCACGAGACCCGCCATGAAACGCACCCTGCCCCTGATCACCCTGTTTCTGTTCTGTTTTCTGGCCGGCGTAGCGCTGGCGCAGTCCGCCTTGAACATTACCGTCAACAAAACGCCGTATTGCGGCTGCTGCAAGCAGTGGATGGCGCATCTGCAGGCCAATGGCTTCATGGTCAGCGGCAAGGATGTGGACGATACCGCGCCGGTGCGCGCCAGCCTTGGCATGCCGGCCAAGCTCGGTTCCTGCCATACCGCAGTGATCAACGGCTATGTGATCGAAGGCCATGTGCCGGCCGAAGACATCAAGCGCCTGCTGAGGGAAAAACCGAAGGCCTTGGGCTTGGCGGTTCCCGGTATGCCGCTGGGTTCACCGGGCATGGAATCGGCGAATCCGCAGCCGTATGAAACCTTGCTGGTAATGAAGGATGGTTCGACCAAGGTGTGGGCCAAACATTGAAATAATTTCTTGGCACGTGTTTAATGCTTTGAGAACAAAAAGATTCTCTTTGGAATTAAAGTTATGACTTATAAAATTTTCTACACCGAATTTAGTCTCCTTTTTTTTCAACATTAGAAAGTCCAACTTCTGCTGAGGACGATGAACAAGAGTTCGAAGCTGAGGATGACTCCGAACTAGAAAGGTCGGAGCAGCTTGAGCAATTCAGAGAACTGATACCGAATTACGTCATATCAATAGGTGTAATTGGTGACGAAATAGACCACTCGCCCGGCCTTTCATGGGATGTTGAAGAGCACTTCTATCTTATCCCTGGCGACTCAGATCAATTCGACTGGGGATTATTTCGCATTCACTGGGATGATAACTGGGGACGTTATGAGTACTGTGCTGATGCCTTAATTAAAGGCACT
>NZ_JBIKSE010000037.1:0-15243 GCF_044348765.1 Arenimonas sp. | reverse complement strand
CGTGCTGCTGCAGGCAGCCAGCAGCGCCAAGGACAGAAAGAAGACGAATCGGGACATGCGCCGGAGTGTAGCATGCAGGCGAGCGACGGCATTTCCCCAAGCGGTCGGCACCGGCGTAAAATACAGCTTCCATTCATCCAGAATCCTGCCATGAGCACCGATAGCCCGCCCGACCGCCTTGCCCTCGACAACCGCAGCCCGTATTTCAACGAGGCCGCGCTCGACCGCGGCATCGGCGTCCGTTTCAAAGGCGTGGAATACACCAATGTCGCCGAGTACTGCGTATCGGAAGGTTGGATTCGGCTGCCGGTCGGCAAATCACTCGACCGCCGCGGCAACGCCATGACCTTCAAACACATCGGCCCGGTGGAAGTCTGGTATCTGACCTGAGCCTGATCGGTTGCTAAAAAATACCGCCCTTCCGGGCGGTATTTTTTCTGTGCGTGCTTTTATTTCTGTTTATCTATCCACTGTTGGACACGGCGTTCAAGCAGGGCCATCGGCATGCTGCCGCCGGTCAACACCACGTCATGAAAGGCCTTCAAATCGAATTTCGGGCCGAGCTGCTTTTTGGCGTTGTCGCGCAGTTCGAGAATTTTATTCATGCCGACCTTGTAGGCCAGCGCCTGTCCGGGCATCACCAGATAGCGTTCGATTTCAGCAACGACGTCGGTTTCCGGCATGCCGGTTTTTTCCAGCATGTAGGCAATGGCCTGCTCGCGGGTCCAGCGCTTTTCATGCATGCCGGTATCGACCACCAGACGCACGGCTCGGAACATTTCCGCCTGCAGACGGCCGAGGTTATCGAGCGGCGCTTTTTGGAAGCCGGCCTCCCAGGCCAGACGTTCGGAATACAGGGCCCAGCCTTCGGCATAGGCTGTAAAGGGCAGCACCTTGCGGAAAATCGGCACGCCGGACAGTTCCTGCTGGATGGCGATCTGGAAATGGTGGCCGGGAATGCCTTCATGATAGGCCAGCGTGCGCATTCCGAATTTGGCGACTTCACCGGTGTTGCGCAGGTTGATGTAGAAAACGCCGGGCCGCGAACCGTCGAACGCCGGCGGGTTGTAGTAGGCGCCTGGCGCAGTGGCTTCACGGAATGCCGGAACGCGTTCGACCTTGACGCCGGTTTTCGGACGCACGTTGAAATACGGCGTCAATCCCTTGTCGATGTCGTCAATGATGGTTTGGAAATCATCAATGATCTGCTGACGGCCGGCATCGGTATTGGCATAAAGCTGGTCGGGGCGCTTGGAGATGCCCTGCACGCGCGCGCCGACCGAACCGAGGGTCAGGCCTTCCGCCTGCAGGATGATTTCCATTTCCGCTTCAATCCGCGCCACTTCGGAAAGACCGAGCTGGTGCACTTCATCCGGCGTCATGTCGGTGGTGGTATGCATCTTTACGGCATAGGCATAAAACGCCTTGCCATCCGGCAGGGCCCAGACCCCGTGATTGCCCGTGGTTTTCGGCAGCAACTGTTCATAATAGGCAATGAATTTGCCATACGCCGGATACACTTTGTCACGGATGGCGACTTCGGTTTCCGCCAGTATGGCTTTGCGCTGATCGGCGCTGATGGCTTTTTCTCCGGCCTTGTCGATTTTTTCGACCAATGAGGTATACAGGATGTTCTTGGCCGGCTCGGCCGCCACGAACGCGCGCATTTCCTTCAGCACTTTTTCCACAACGAAGGTCGGCGGCGTGATGTTCTCGCGTTCGCGGACCTGCAGTCCTTCCATGACCTGCGCAACCATGACCGGGGCCTTGCCCAGTCGTGCAAGATAGTCTTCCGCTTCGGCCGGCGAATCTACCGGGTGCTGCGTGGCCATGAAGGTCGGAAATTCATTCTGGATGCCGAAAAGCTGGTTCAGCGGGTAATTGTGGTGTGCGTACTTCTCGCCCTCGGCCTGCAGGGCCAGGAAATATTCGAGCATGTCGTAATTCAGGGCGTCAGCCTCGTTCATGCCGGCACGGTCGTATCGGCGCAGCGTTTCCAGATCGGCGCGCAGTTTTTCCTGCAGTTTCTTTTCCTGAGCCAGGCTCTGGTCGGTCAAATCGTCGCTGTACCAATCCATCCAGCTGGGCAGCATGCGCATCGAGCTCATCATCTGCGGATCCTGGAAACCGTACTCGATGAATACCCGGTCATAGAACCAGTTCGGCTTGATGGGCTTGAACCAAATGCTGTGAATCAGCAACAAAGCCACGGCGGCGAGCAGCAGCAGGAATAGACGGAAAACCCAGCGGAATGCGGTGCGCATGATATGTCCTCGGAAGCAAAGACCCATCCTAGCTTCAGCCCCCGCAACTGTAAAGGCGTATTAGATGCCGAAGGAGTGCAGCAGATAGTATTCAGACACCGCGGTGTTTGCCGCGATAGGGTGCATACCAGGCCTTGATGGCGGCGATGTCGGCGGCCATGTCATCGCTGAGATGGAACACCCGGCCGACGCCGATGGTTTTGCTCGGATAATCGAAGTACACGCACACCACCGGCACATCGGCTTTTTTCGCGATTTTCCAGAACCCGGTCTTCCACTGCGTGACCGCACGGCGAGTACCCTCGGGTGCGAGCACGAACCACATGCGCTCCGCCGCAATCATCTGCTTGGCAACCTGGTCGGCGATGCCACCGGGATTGGCCCGGTTGACTGGAATGCCGCCGAGCCACTTGAGCAGACCGCCCTGCGGCCAGAAAAAAACTTCCTGTTTGCCCATGAACACGATATGCAGATCCATTGCGATTTTCGCAATGAGGCCGTAGATGGCATCCCAGGCCGAAGAATGCGGAGCCACGACCACGACCATTTTTTCCAGGTCCGGCCATTTCCCAGCCATTTTCCAGCCGCTGATGGACAACAGGCGATTGGCCAGCCGCCGCAACCAGAGCGGTGTGCTGGCGAGCGGGGCATTCGGGGGCAAGGGCAGTACGTTCGACATCAATCCTCGTTGGCGCCTGGAGTCTGGCGCTGCAGCTTGAGTGTGCCATGTGCCCGCTTGTTTTCCAAGCGCCGGCGCTGTGAGGCTCGCGTGGGTTTCGTGGCCACACGCGGCTTGGGCGGCTCCAGTGCCGAACGCACCAACGCAACCAGACGCTGGCGGGCGTCGTCGCGGTTCTGTTCCTGACTGCGGAAACGCTGGGCCTGGATGATGATTTCGCCGGATTCGGTGATGCGTTGGTCGCGCTTCTTGGCTAGGCGCTGCTTGACCGCCTCCGGCAAGGCGGCACAACTCCAAATGAAAAAACGCAGCTCGATGGCGGTAGAAACTTTGTTGACGTTCTGTCCGCCTGGACCACTCGAGCGGATGGCGCGTTCAAGCACATCCTGCTCGGGAATGATGATGCGGTCGTTGACGGCAATCATTCAAGCTCCGGGATACGGAAGAACGCACGCGCCGTGGCGGTGCTGGCAGCAGCGGTCTGTTCCGGCATTTCGCCACGGTCACGCGCCAGCTCCTCGACGATGTGTTTCAGATACATCGGCTCGTTTCGACGGTGCGAGGGCATCGGCTGAACAGTGCGCGGCAGCAGATACGGCGCATCGGTTTCGATCATCAGACGGTCGGCCGGAATGTTCTTCACGATCTCGCGCAAGTGCTCACCGCGACGTTCATCACACAGCCAACCGGTGATGCCGATATAGAAGTCGGCATCCAGGCAATCGAACAGCTCTTCGCGCGTGCCGGTGAAACAATGCACCACGGCAGGGCCGATGCGGCCTTCGAACTCCTTCATCACGCCCATGAAGTCGGCATGGGCATCCCGCTGGTGCAGAAATAGCGGCTTGCCGAGTTCGGCCGCCAGCTGAAGCTGCTGTTCGAATGCGCGGCGTTGCGCCGGGCGCGGGGCCAGATCACGGAAATAATCCAGACCGCACTCACCCACCGCCAGCACCTCCGGATGCGCATGCAGAGCGCGCAGTTCGGCCAGACCCTCGGCAGTGACTTCCAGCGCATGATGCGGATGTACACCCGCGGTGGCATATAAATATCCGGGATGCGCCTGTGCCAGCGCCAGCGCTTTCGGCGAGCCCTCGCGGGAAGCGCCGGTCACCACCATCTGCGAAATACCGGTCGCACGCGCACGCGTCATCACCGCGTCTAGATCGTGGTCGAAGCTTTCATGGCCGAGATTGGCGCCGATATCGATCAATTCCATACCGCTATTGTACCGTTATGAGCCCGCGGCAGACGGCGTGCCGAGCGCATACAATAGCCGAATGTCCGATTTTCCCATCCAGTCCCTGCTGCCGGATATTCTCGATGCGTTGGCGAAACACCCGCGCTTGGTGCTGGAAGCGCCGCCCGGTGCTGGTAAAACTACGCAGGTACCCTTGGCTCTGCTGGCTGCGCCCTGGCGCGAGGGCCGGAAAATCCTGATGCTGGAACCTCGGCGCGTGGCGGCACGCGCAGCCGCCGGCTTCATGGCCCAACAGCAGGGTGAACCGGTCGGACAGAGTGTCGGCTATCGTATCCGCTTCGAATCCAAGGTTTCGGCCGCTACTGAGGTTGAAGTGCTGACCGAAGGCCTGCTGACACGCCGCATCCAGGATGATCCGTTGCTGGAGGACGTGGCCGCAATCATATTCGATGAGTTCCACGAGCGTCATCTGGCCGGTGATCTCGGTCTTGCCATGGCGTGCGACATCCAGCAGCAACTAAGGCCGGATCTGCGTCTCCTGATAATGTCGGCCACACTCGATGGCGAGCGCCTCGCCAAACAGCTCGATGCCCCATGCCTGAGCAGCGAAGGCCGCAGTTTTTCGGTTGACGTCACGCATTTACCGACGCGCAAGGACGAGCCCTTGATTGCACAATGCCGGCGTGCGGTCGAGCTGGCGCTTCAGCAGCACCCTGGCGATGTGCTGGTGTTCCTGCCTGGCCAGCATGAAATCCAGCGCTTGCAGGATGCGCTGACGCCTTTGGTATCGGCACAGCTGGAAGTACTGGCATTGCATGGCAATCTGCCGGTAGAACAGCAGAGCCGTGTCTTGCAGCCAGCTGGCAAAGGTATCCGGCGCGTGGTAGTGGCCAGCAATGTTGCCGAATCCAGCGTAACGCTGCCAGGCGTACGTGTTGTCATCGACTCGGGTTTGGCGCGCGAACCGCGCTTTGATCCAAGCTCGGGCTTCAGCCGGTTACAGACCGTGAGCATTTCACAGGCCTCGGCCGATCAACGCAGCGGCCGTGCCGGTCGCGTCAGCAGCGGATGGTGTTATCGGCTGTGGCCGGCCTCGCAACGACTGGAACCGATGCGGCGCGCCGAAATACAGCACAGTGAATTGAGCAGTCTTGCCCTGGAGTTGGCAGCCTGGGGTGGCGAGACGCTGCCGTTCATAGATCCGCCGCCAATCGGCACTTTGCAGGCAGCGCGTGATTTGTTGCTTGCACTTGGAGCGCTCGATAGCGAGCGGCGCATTACCGCGCTGGGCCGGCGCATGCTCGGTCTGGGCACGCACCCACGGATGGCGGCAATGCTACTCGCCGTACATGACGACACCGAAAAAGCACTGGCTTGTGATCTGGCCGCGCTGATTGAAGCGCGGGATCCCTTGATCGGCGGACGCCGCGATGATTGGCAGGCACGCTGGTTGGCCTTGGTCGATCTGCGGGCGCGCCGCGCGCCGCACGCCGCCAGTAATAGCGGTCTGAAATTGATCGATGCCGCGGCTGCGCAATGGCGGCGCCGATTGCGTTGTGAAACACTCCCGCCGGACTCGGTGCCGGCACATGCGCTCGGTGATGTGTTACTGCATGCCTTCCCCGACCGCATCGGCAAGCAGCATGAGAGTGAGCCCCTGCGCTATCAGCTGTCGGGCGGACGCATGGCACGACTGCATCCGGACAGCACGCTCTACGGCGAGCCATGGTTGTGTGCCAGTGAATTGAAGTTTGAGGCCAAGGAGGCGTTGATTCTGCGGGCGGCACCGATTGACCAACACCGTCTCGAACAGGATTTTCCCGAGCGCTTCCTCAGCTCTGAAATCGTGCGCTGGGATGAGCGCAGCAACGCGTTGGTCGCCCGCCGCGAACGTCGTTTCGACCAGATTCTGCTGTCCAGCCAATCCGGCGGTAAAGTCGATCCCGAGCAGGCCACCGCCGCGCTATGCGCCCTGGTGCGCCAAAAGGGCCTGGACATCCTGCCCTGGACCGAGAAAGCGCAGCAGTTCCGCCTGCGGGTCTGCCGCCTGCGCGAATGGCTGCCGGAACTGGCATTGCCGGATTTATCGGAACCGGCGCTATTGGCGACGCTGGAAGCTTGGCTGCAACCGACGCTGCGCGGCAAATCGCGCCTGGACAGTCTGGATGCGGCGGCACTGGGCGATGCACTGTTCGGGCTTTTCGACTGGAACACGCGCCAGCAGATCGACCGGCTGGCGCCGACATCACTGAAAGTGCCGTCCGGCATCGAACGCACGATGGCCTATGCCGAAGACGGTCCGCCGGTATTGGCAGTCAAACTGCAGGAACTGTTCGGTCTGGCCGAATCGCCACGCATTGCCGATGGCCGGGTGACGGTGATGCTGCATCTGCTTTCCCCGGGCGGCAAGCCGCTGCAGATCACCCAGGATCTGAAGAATTTCTGGAACAGCACCTATGCGGAAGTGCGCAAGGAAATGAAGGGCCGCTATCCGCGGCATCCGTGGCCGGAAGATCCATGGAATGCGCCGGCCACGCACAGGGCCAAGCCGCGGGGAACCTGAGCCATTGTCGGCGCCGAGCGACTGCTTGAGTTCAACTCATCCGGTCTCACTGCGCCACTGCCCCGGCGCCAAGCCATCGAGACGGTGCGGACCCACCGAGATGCGCACCAAGCGCAGGCAGGGCAGACCAACCGCGGCACACATACGGCGCACCTGACGGTTGCGGCCCTCCTTGATGGTCAGTTCCAGCCAGGATTCCGGCACAGTCTTGCGGTAGCGCACCGGGGGCTCGCGTGGCCACAGCCAATCGGGCGCCTTTTCAAGCAGGCGTGTGGTGGCCGGCTGGGTCAGGCCATCATTGAGCTCAAGCCCGGCACGCAGGCGGGCGAGATGGCTTTCATCTGCCGCCCCTTCGGCTTGCACCAGATAAGTTTTTGGCCATTTGAATTTCGGCGAGGAAATCTGCGCGATGCGGGCGCCGTCATCGGATAGCAACAGCAGGCCTTCGGAATCGATGTCGAGCCGGCCGGCGGCGTAAACCTCTTTCGGCAATCCAAAACCTGCCAAGGTCGGTCTCGGCGGCATGCTCTGATCGGTGAATTGAGTCAGCACGCCGTAAGGCTTGTTGAAAGCGATTAACATAGCCCAGTGTAACCGTAAAAAGAACCCGCACGCCGATGATTTCCGCCCCGCCTCTGAAACGCCTGCAACGCTTTGCCACCCCTTACCGAGGCGCCATCCGCCGTGGCGTGATTTATTCGGTGCTGAACAAAGCCTTCGACGTATTACCGGAAATCCTGATCGGAGTCGCGGTCGATGTGGTGGTCAACCAGCGCGATTCGTTTCTGGCCCGGCTTGGCATCGCCGATCCGATGCAGCAACTCTGGCTGCTGGTCGGCCTCACGGTAGTGGTCTGGGTTTGCGAATCACTGTTCGAATACCTGCACCAATTAGTCTGGCGCAACCTCGCACAGAATCTGCAGCATGATCTTCGCCTTGAGGCCTATACGCATATCCAGCGACTACCGCCAGGCTTCGTCCAAGAAGAACGTTCCGGCCGGTTGATGGCGGCAATGAATGAAGACGTCAACCAGATCGAACGCTTTCTTAATACCGGCGCCAATGATCTGATCCAGGTGTTGGTGTCTTCGCTGTTGGTCGGTGCCGTTTTCTTTACGCTGACCGCAAGCACCGCCGTACTGGCGCTACTGCCGATTCCGCTGATTCTATTCGGCACCTTCTGGTTTCAGAAGCGTCTGTATCCGCGCTATGCCGCGGCGCGCGAAGCCGCAGCTGGCGTGTCCAGCCGGCTCGCCAACAATCTGCAAGGCATGAGCACCATCCAGGCATATACCGCCGAGGATTTCGAACGCGAGCATCTACGGGCGGCAAGCGACGGCTTCCGTGATCACAACCGCGAGGCTATCCGCTATTCGGCGGCAATTACGCCGGTCATTCGCATGGCGATTCTGGCCGGCTTCGTGATGACCCTGCTGTATGGTGGATCGCTCGTGCTTAAAGGGGGGCTCGGAGTCGGCAGTTATTCGGCCCTGGTGTATCTGACCCAGCGCCTGTTGTGGCCGATGACGCGGCTGGCCGATATGACCGATCTGTATCAACGCGCGATGGCCTCGGTGGACCGCGTCATGGACTTGTTGGACATCACTGCGCCCGCAGACGGGGATTTAGCGCCACGACATCCCGTGTCCGGATCCCTGCAATTCGATAATGTGGGGTTCGCCTATGGCGCCACGCCGGTCCTGCGCGGCGTCAGTCTGTCGGTTCCGGCCGGCGCCACCATTGCGCTAGTCGGCGGCACCGGCAGCGGCAAAAGCACACTGATTAAACTGGCGCTCGGTTTCATTGAAGCGCAATCCGGTGAAATCCGTTTCGACGGCGAGAATCTGCGCATGCTGTCGAAATCCTCATTGCGCGCCGCCATCGGTTACGTCGCCCAGGAACCGTTCCTGACCGACGGCTCTGTGGCGGAAAACATCGCGTACGGACAGCTTCCGGATCCGGAACGGGTGCGCGAGGCGGCGATCGCTGCCGAAGCGCATGGCTTCATCAGCGCACTAACGAACGGCTACGACAGTCCGGTCGGTGAACGCGGCAGTCTGCTGTCCGGCGGCCAACGCCAACGCATCGCGCTGGCCCGTGCCCTGTACAAAAATCCGGCCCTGCTGATTCTGGACGAGGCGACCTCGGCGGTGGATAACGAAACCGAAGCCGCCATTCAGCGCTCGCTGACGCGGCTCAACCATAGCCGGTCCTGCCTGATCGTGGCGCACCGGCTGTCGACCGTGCGTTTTGCCGATTGCATCCATGTGCTTGAAAACGGGTGCATCGTCGAGTCCGGTACGCATGATGAGCTGCTCAAACAAAGCGCCGCTTACGCGGCGCTTTGGAAACTGCAGACCGGCGAAACCGTTTAGGGTTTCACGAAGCGCAGGGTCATACGGTCGCTTTCACCGATGGCTTGGTATGTGGCGCGGTCCGTGTCGCCCTGGCCGTAGGTCGGCGGCAGAGTCCAGACGCCGCCCGGATAATCCTTGGTGTCGTTCGGGTTGGCGTTCACTTCGCTGCGGGCATCCAGCTTGAACCCGGCCTGGGTCGCCAATGCAATGACTTGCGCTTCGGAAACGTATCCGGACCTGTCATCATCGGCCACGTCCTTGGCGGCGCGGTGCTCGACCACGCCGAGCGTGCCGCCTTTTTTCAGCACCGCGAAGAAGCCGGCGAACATGTCTTCGGCCTGCTTGGCCATGCGCCAGTTGTGCACGTTGCGGAAAGTCAGCACGGCATCGGCCGAACCGGGCGCGCCGAATACCGGCTTGGCCGGATTGAATTCGAGCAGCGTCGCTTTACCGTAAATCTCCGGCTTGGCCGCGAACTTCTGGCGCAGCGCCTGGTTCTGTTTGGCGTTATAGGCTTTCGAGCTTTCCTTTTCGATCACGGCCGGATTGGTGACTGCACCGGTGTAGCTGCCGTGTTTGGTGGCGTACGGCACAAGGATTTCGGAATACCAGCCGCCGCCCGGCGAGATTTCGATCACCTTGCTGTGCGGAGTGATGCCGAAGAACGTCAGGGTTTCCAGCGGATGGCGGTATTGATCACGGGCCGTGTTTTTCGGATCGCGCCAATCGCCTTTGAGGATTTCCTGCAGCATCTCGCGGTGATGCGCCGCCATTTTTTCCGGGCTCATGTTTTTTTCATGATCCATGCCGTGCTTGTCCGCAGCGGCGCCGCTGTGGTCATGTTGGGCGAATGCGGCAGCGGATGCCAACACGCCGATAGCGGCAAACAAATGGTACGGCTTCATGAAAAATCCCCTTGGTTGACGGTAGGGCAACAGTCTAACGAATTTCGCTGCCGTCCGTCAGGGCTGCGGCGGATGCCGTTTGCCGCCGGTAAAGATTTCATTGGCTTTCTGGAACAGTGCAACGGCGCGGACTTGTTCCGCGCTTTAACCATGCAACTTTCTCCCTTCGGACAGCCTAGGGGGCCCGCCTCACTGGTTCACAGGCTGGCGCCAGGCTCCAGCACAGGGCTTCGGGCAGGGCGGTGCGCCAGGCCGCTTCGTTATGCCCGGCCTCGGTGGCGGCGGCAAACTGCAGTGCGGCCGCGGCCGGCAATGTGGTCTTCCAGCGCGCGGCCATGGCTTCGGCATCGGACAGCATGCCGTCGCCCTCGGAGCCGCCGACATAAATGTACACGCGCTGTCCGGGTTGCAAGGGAGTGTTTGCAGTCTCTTGGGCAATGGCGGGGGAAAACCAGTAACTGGGCGAAAACACTAAAGCGCCGCCGAATACCTCGGGGTGGCGCATCACGGCCGCATGCGCCATCAATCCGCCCATGGAGCTACCTGCAATGACGGTGGCGGCGGCCTCCGGCTGCGTCCGGTAGCGTGCATCCACCGCCGGCTTCACCGTGCCGATGAGATCGGCCAGATAGGCTTCACCCTTGGCGGGTGCGAACTCGGGGTTGGACCACACACTGAGTTCCTGCATGCGTGCTTCGCCGCCATGGTCGATGGCCACGGCAATCACCGCCAGGCGATGTTTTTCATACAAGCCGTCGAGCACTTCATCGGCGCCCCATTCGCCGGCATAGCTGGTCGCGGCATCGAAGACATTCTGTCCGTCCATGAAGTACACCACCGGATAGCGGCAGTCCTTGCAGTCGGCATAACCCGGCGGCAAATAGACCCGCACGCTGCGATCCACGCCAAGCGTCGGCAATGCCAAACCAAAGGTTTCAAAGCGCGGCAGAGCGGCCACCGATGCGGCGCGCGGCGGCGCATCCGGCGTCTGCTGGCGCATGAACATAAAGGCAACGGCTGCAGTGATCAAGGCGCCGGCCAATAGGCCGACAAGGATGTAGCGCAAGGCGATGGATTTCATGGCTAGGGTTAGAGCGCGGCCAAAACCGCATTCAAGGTAGCGCTGGGGCGCAGTGCTGTCGCCATTTTTGCCGCATCCGGACGGTAATAACCGCCGATATCGACCGCCTTGCCTTGCACAGCAAGGAGTTCGGCAACGATTTGGGCTTCATTCTCGGTTAAATTTTTAGCCAGCAGGGTGAACCGCGACTTCAGCGACGCATCGGCGTCCTGCGCCGCCAGTGCCTGGGCCCAATACAGAGCGAGGTAGAAATGGCTGCCGCGGTTGTCGATGGTACCGAGCTTGCGGCCCGGCGATTTGTCGGTGTCGAGGAAGCGGCCGTTGGCGATGT
Organism: Arenimonas sp.; assembly: GCF_044348765.1. GTDB lineage: Bacteria > Pseudomonadota > Gammaproteobacteria > Xanthomonadales > Xanthomonadaceae > Arenimonas. Next base: position 3,862 of record NZ_JBIKSE010000037.1, on the reverse strand, counting down.
CCAGTGCCTCCGCCAGAACGCGCGCACGGGCATTGCCGGTGGTTTCAGCCAAATGTTCGAGCGAGGCTGCTAAGGCCAGGAACTCGCCAAGCGAATCCCAGCGCAGATAGTTTTCGGCGGTGAACTGCTGCACGTGTTTCGGCGCCGAGCCGCCGGCACCGGTTTCGAACAGGCCGCCGCCGGCCATCAGCGGCACAATCGACAGCATCTTGGCACTGGTGCCCAGCTCCATAATTGGAAACAGATCTGTCAGATAATCGCGCAGCACGTTGCCGGTCACCGAAATGGTGTCCAGGCCCTGGCGGGTGCGCGCCAGCGTGTGGCGCATGGCATCCACCGGCGCCAGAATTCGCAGATCGAGTTCGGCGGTGTCGTGCTCTTTCAGATAACACTCAACCAAGGTGATGAGATTGCGGTCGTGCGGACGGGCGGCATCCAGCCAGAATACCGCCGGGGTGTTGCTCAGACGCGCGCGGTTAACCGCCAGCTTGACCCAATCGCGCACCGGTGCGTCCTTGGTCTGGCACATGCGCCAGATGTCACCGGCCTCGACCGCGTGCTGCATCAGCACTTCGCCTTCGGCATCGAGCACGCGCACCACGCCATCGGCTGCAATCTGGAAGGTTTTGTTGTGCGAGCCGTATTCTTCGGCGGCCTGCGCCATCAGGCCCACGTTCGGCACCGAGCCCATGCTGGCTGGATCGAATGCGCCGTTGGCTTTGCAGTCGTCGATGACGACCTGGTAGATGCCGGCATAGCAGCGGTCGGGAATGACCGCCTTGGCGTCCTGCAGTTTGCCTTCGGCATTCCACATGCCGCCGCTATCACGGATCATCGCCGGCATGGAGGCATCGACGATGACGTCGCTCGGCACATGCAGGTTGGTGATGCCTTTGTCGGAATTGACCATGGCCACGCCCGGGCGCACGGCGTACTGCGCGGCCAGGTCGGCTTCGATTTCGGCACGTACGGCTTCCGGCAATTGCGGCAGGCGCGCGACCAGATCGCCGATGCCGTTGTTGGCATCGAATCCGGCCTCGTCCAGCACCGCCGCATGCTTGGCCAGCACATCGGCGTAGAAGCGTTTAACTACAATGCCGAACATAATTGGATCGGACACCTTCATCATGGTCGCTTTCAGGTGCAGTGAAAACAGCACATTTTGGCTACGGGCATCGGCGATCTGTTCATCGATGAAGGCCGCCAAGGCTTTGGCGCGCATCACCGAAGCGTCGAGCAGTTCGCCGACACCGACCTTGAGATCGCGTTTGAGCAGGACGCGCTGGCCGTCGTTGCCGGTGAACTCGATGACGACATTGCCGGCCTGGCTGATCTGCACCGATTGCTCGCTGCCGTAGAAGTCGCCATCAGCCATATGCGCCACGTGCGTTTTGGAATCGGAACGCCAAACGCCCATTTTGTGCGGATGCTTGCGTGCGTAGTTCTTCACCGACTGCGGCGCGCGCCGGTCGGAGTTGCCTTCGCGCAGCACCGGATTGACCGCGCTGCCCATGACCCGGGCGTAACGCGCCTTGATGTCCTTTTCCTCGTCGCTGCGCGCTTCTTCCGGAAAATCCGGCAGCGCATAGCCCTGGTCCTGCAGTTCGGCGATGGCGGCTTTGAGCTGCGGCACCGAAGCGCTGATGTTGGGCAGTTTGATGATGTTGGCTTCCGGCTGGGTCGCCAGCTGTCCGAGCTCGGCCAGATCGTCGGCAATGCGCTGATTTTCCGGCAGGCGGTCAGTGAACTGGGCGATGATGCGGCCGGCCAAGGAGATGTCGCGGGTTTCCACGGCCACGCCGGCGGCGGCGGTGAACGCGCTGACGATCGGCAAAAAGGACTGGGTGGCCAGGAACGGGGCTTCGTCGGTCAGCGTGTAGATGATTTTGGAGGTGTCGGACATGGTTTCGGCGTCTCGTTATGCGGGCGGCATCGGCACGGATTGCTTGTGCGCCCTACCGAGCCGGGGTTCATGAAGTGAACTTATTGTCCTTGATTTCGGCAGTTTTGGGAAATGACGGAATGCACCGTGCGCACTCACTTCCCGATGCAGAAACTGGAAAAAATCCGGCCGAGCAAGGCGTCGGCGTCCATGTGTCCGGTAATCGAACCAATGGCGTTATGCGCCAGGCGCAGTTCTTCCGCGGCCAGTTCGGCCTGGGCTTGATTGCACAATGCCGTGGCGGCCGCCAGATGCGCTGCGGCCAGATCCAAGGCTTCGATATGACGTGCTCGGGCGCTGAAACTGCCGGTCCCGCTTTCGCCGAAACCGGCGGCCTGCGCCAGCTCATGACGCAGCGCATCCAAGCCTTCGCCGCTCTTGGCCGACAACCACAGATGCACGCCGTCATCGCGTTGTTCTCGGCCGATAGCATGCCCAGTCAAGTCCGATTTATTGTGCAGCCAGAGTACGCGGGCGTTGCCGGCCTGCAGGGCTTCATTCAGGGTGTTGGCCGAATCGTTGCTGTCATCAAGCACGGCCAGCACCAGATCGGCTTTGGCCAATTCGCCGCGGGCGCGGCGGATGCCTTCGGCTTCCACGGTTTCCGATGTTTCGCGCAGCCCGGCGGTGTCCACCAACGTCAACCACAGGCCGCCGACCTGGATGGTTTCACGTAACACATCGCGGGTGGTGCCGGCGATGTCGGTGACGATGGCGCGGTCTTCGCCGGCCAGGGCGTTGAGCAAGGACGACTTGCCGGCGTTGGGCGCACCGACAATGACCACATGCAGACCGTCCATCAGGCGCTTGCCCTGCTCGGCCTCGGCACGCAGCTGGGCTAAATCCGTCTTGCAGCGTTCGAGCAGATTGCAGATTTCAGGTGCGGCCAGAAAATCGATTTCCTCATCGGGGAAATCCAGTGCCGCTTCCACGTACACGCGGGCATGCACCAGCTGTTCGGCCACAGCATGGCAACGCTGCGAGAACACGCCGTCGAGCGATCGCCGGGCCGCGCGCGCCGCCGTTTCCGACTGCGCGGCGATCAGGTCGGCCACAGCTTCGGCCTGGGCCAGATCAAGTTTGTCGTTGAGGAAGGCGCGTTCGGTGAACTCGCCGGGCCGTGCATCACGCGCGCCGAGCCGGCGGCATTCACGCAGAATGGCATTGAGCAGGGACGGATTGCCGTGCGCCTGCAATTCCAGAACGTCTTCACCGGTATAGGAATGCGGGCCCTGGAAAAAAATCAGCAGGGCGTCATCGAGTACCTCGCCGTCGCCATCGCGCAGATGCGCGTGCAGTGCATGGCGCGGCTTCAAGCTTTGTCCGCACAGACGTTCGCCGATGGCGCGCGCCTCCGGCCCGGATACCCGGACGATGCCGACGCCGGCCGGACCGAAGGCGGTGGCGAGCGCGGCGATGGTATCGGTCGGGGCCGTCATCGCACGCGCCGGTTTATTTTGCCGGCGCGGGATGGTGGCCGTGCGTGCCGTATTTCTTGGTCATCCACCACTGCTGCGCCAGGCCAAGCAGGCCGTTGGTCACCCAGTACAGCACCAGGCCGGATGGGAAGAAGGCCATCATCACGCCGAAGATCAAGGGCATGAAGGTCATCATCTTCTTCTGCAGTGGATCCATGCCTGGCATCGGCGTCAGCTTCTGGGTCAGGAACATGACGATCAGATTCAGTGCCGGCAGGATGAAATACGGATCGGCATCGGTCAGGTTCTGGATCCAGCCGATCCACGGCGCTTGCCGCAATTCGACTGATTCCACCAGCACCCAGTAGAGCGCCAAGAAAATCGGGATCGGAATCAGCATCGGCAGACAGCCGGCGGCCGGATTGATTTTTTCCTTCTTATACAGCTCCATCTGCGCGACCGCGAATTTCTGGCGGTCGTCGCCGTAGCGTTCTTTCAACGC
>NZ_JBIKSE010000105.1:0-4224 GCF_044348765.1 Arenimonas sp. | reverse complement strand
GGTCTGTGTCGTATGCTGGTCTAATCATAAATTGGGTCTCCTGTAGACCCTTTTACTTTATTATCCCTTGACGGCTTTCCCTAGGTATACCCACATTTTCAAACAGCCTCTTAAAGTTGAGTAAACATGAAAGAAATAATCAAAGAGATCTTAAATGATATGGCAGTCTCAGATTGTTGGGATATGGATAATTCTGGCTACTACTTATTTCTCATTTTGGAAATGAATATTCGATATAAAACTCTACAAGAGAGACTAAATGTTTATTCAAGTTACGGAATTAATGATAGATATTTATCAATCGAGTTAAATAATGAAGAACTCTTAGAAATTGCGAAGTTCTTGGAGCAAATGGGAATCAATTCGCAGAAAGATCTATCTCAATTATTCCCAATAATCGGGAAATTACCTAAAGATTTTGGTTTTCAAACACTTGGAAAGATCGTTGTGAGTCGCGAGTCTTTTTCTGGTAAAGAAATTAAACAAATTTTATGGGCAATTGATTTACTTGCTGATTATGGTGAGAAGATAAGTGATTTTTCAATAATAGAGTTTTTAGGAAAGATTGTTTTCTCTAGTGATAATGAAATATCTGAAAAGGCTAAATCATTTTTATTGTGATTACATATCTGGTAAAACTGATCAATACGTCAATTATTAGTAGATCTTTTGGGAATTAAGTAATCTATGCAGACAGTACTCCTAATGACCTCAGCGATAATCCCCGCAGATGCAGTGAATATAACGAACTAGGACAAGTCGTCGCTCAAATTGATGAATTAGGAAATCGTCAAGAATATGAACATGATGCAGCAGGAAGGAGAATCGAATCGCGGAGTGACTGTGCTTGCCGTCGGATGACCTATGCCTATGACGCTGCGGGTAAATTGACATCGCAAACTGACCAACTTGGTCATACGACCCAATTTGAATATGACAACATGGATCGCCTAGTGAAGACGATCTATGCCGACAACACCACGGCTACCACGACCTATGATGCTTTAGGACGCGAAATTGCTAAAGCTGACCAGAATGGCAAAGTAACCCAATATGAATACGATGCACAGGGACGCTTAGCTGCCGTGATTGATGCATTGAATCAACGCACAGAATATGGTTATGACTTGGCTGGAAACTTGACCTCAGTGAAGGATGCGAGTAACCATGTCACCGAATATCGATACGATGCTTTGAATCGCCGTGTGGATACGGTGTTGCCGATGGGTCAACTGTCTAGAGTCACCTATGATGCAGTGGGTAACATGGCGAGTTTTACCAATGCAAATGGCGAAACAATTACCTACGAATACAACGCGCTCAATCGTCTGACTAAAAAGGTATTGCCTGATGAAACCTTCACGATGACCTATGCAAGCATTGGTAAGCTTGCCTCAGTAACGGATAGTCGCGGTACGACTACCTACAGCTATGATACGCGGCAAAGATTGACCGAACAGGTCGATCCTGACGGTCAATTCCTGCGCTATGGCTATAATGCTGCGAACTTGCGGACTGCGATTACGACTGCTAGTGGTACGACGACATTCACCTATGACAAGTACAAGGAACTGAAGACTGTTACCGATACTAATGGTGCGGTAACTACCTATAATTATGATAAGGCTGGCAATCTGATTGAAACCGATTTGGCTAATGGTGTCATCGAGAAGAGAAGCTATGACTTGCTGAATCGTTTGACACTGATTGAGAGCAAGAAGGATAGTACGGTGTTATTCAGTGCGGCTTATACTTTGGATAATGCGGGTATGCGAACAAAGGTCGTGGAGAATTTAGCTGGTAATAGCCGTACCGTGGATTATACCTATGACGGGCTGTATCGGTTGTTGTCGGAAAATGATGGAGTTTCTGGTACGAGCTATACCTACAGTCCGACTGGCAATAGGCTCACGAAGACGAGTGGTGGGGTTACTGCGAATTATGTCTATGATGCCAATGATAGGCTTCTAACTGATGGTACGAGTACCTTTACCTATGACGATAATGGCAACAAGAAAACTGAGACTAAGGATGGTGTGACGACTACCTATACTTGGGATGCAGAGAATCGGTTAAAAGCGACTGAGGGTGGTGGTACGAGTACGGTCTATGATTATGACTATTCTGGTATCCGCGTATCGCAGACGGTGAATGGTGTGGAGACGAGGTTCTTGGTGGATAAGAATCGCAATTATGCTCAGGTGTTGGCGGAGTATGCGCCCAGTGGGACTGTGCAGGTTTCCTATGTGTTTGGTAGCGATTTGATTTCTCAGGATAGGAATGGTACGAAGTCGTTCTATGTTTATGATGGTTTGGGCAGTACGAGGGCTTTGACGGATGCGACGATGCGACGGGTAATGTGACGGATACCTATAATTATGATGCCTATGGGAATCTATCTAGTTCGACTGGTACGACGGTCAATAGCTATCTCTATGCAGGTGAGCAGTTTGATAAGAATCTTGGTGATTATTATCTAAGGGATAGGTATTACAGTACGGATATTGGTCGCTTTACTCAAAGGGATAGATTTGATGGCGATATGATGAATCCGCTTTCTCTCAATCGCTATGGCTATACTCATGGTAATCCTGTCAATGGTACTGATCCATCTGGAATGTTCTTAGTTAACGATGCTTTAGTAATACAGGCTGAAATCCAAAAAGCCTATGGAGCAGCAGTTCCTTTTTCGCTCACAGCATTAAACACTTTAAAAGGAGGACTTTATAAAGCTGCTGTTTTTGCGATCGCCTACTATGTAACAACAGTTGTTTTGGAGTATTTATTAGAAGGACGTGAGTATAAACAAGAAAGTAATCAAATTCCCACTGTTGTCTGGGGAAATAATCTAGGAAAAACTAGAGATCATACTTCTGAAGCCCTTTCAGGACAAGGAAGTGGATTTAAAGATGGATTTGGCATAGGTAGCCCCATCTTATTTAGAATTCAATTTCAGAAAGGAAGAAGAACTGGGTGGAGAGCATTGTTTGGTGAATGGTATGAAAAAGAACCGCAGTGCAAAGGTAAAACTGGCGATCTTACAAACTTATCGTGTGATGAATATCCTTATAACTCAACTGCTCCTGGTGGTCTATTAGCTTATGATCTTCATCTTGTTTCACTAAAACCAGTTGACTCAGACGAACAAAATACTCAGGGCGGATGGCTTAATTCATTTTACAAAAAAGCAGGTATTGTACCTTTTGATCTCCAAAAAGGATGGTATCTAGTCCAAACTACTAACACAGAAGACTCCTACTGGATAGGAAGAAATAGTAAAGATAAAAACTATTTTAAGAAAGGTAAATAATGATGGATACTTTGCTGACAACCCTTACTAGGCTTGACGAATATTTTGCTAGTAGAAGACCTATATTTGCGGAAAACCTTCTTCCAGGTTTAAGCGTACAAGAAATTGATGAAGTGGTTGCAGATCTACCATTCCGTTTATCTGAAGAGTTTTATGTACTCTATCAATGGCACAATGGAGTGGATATTTCTGTTAAAGATTCTCTTCGATTTGATTCCTATGTTAGATTTTTCTCTCCTCTAAATATTTGTTTAAAGAATTATCATTTTTTGATGAAGCTCAAATGGGATTGTGACTTTGATGATGATGAGATAAACCCAAAATGGTTTCCAATAATTAGTAATAACGGTGAAAGCTATTTTTTTACTAAAGGAGCCACAGATCAAACGTCCAGTTCTGAACTAATATATTTATGGGCATCTGAAGATTGGAGTTTTGGACCAAATTATGAAAGTATTGAAAGCTTTGTCAAGTCAATTTATGAGTGTTACATTGCTGGAGTTTACGATATAGATGATAATGAAGAAGTTATTTGTACTAATGAAAAATTAGAAGAAGAAATCCATAGAAAATATAATCCTAATCAGCCTAGTTGGGAACTGAAATTTGAGTAGACAAACTTTTAGTCTCACTACTTCTATTGAATATCATCAAGATTAATCCACAGAGATCGCTTTCTAAGAATGAGTAGATGATTGAAGATTTTTAGATGATGTTTTAGGCGATCAGGAATGTCTCGTTTGAGGGCGATCGCTGTTTTTGTAACTGTAAAGGCGATCAGAGATTTGAGATGACATTTTAGGCGATGAGGAGTTTATCGTTTGATAGCGATCGCTTTTTGGGTTTTTTCATTGCAAAGGCGATCGGAGATTTTGAAATGATGTTTTAGGCGATCGGGAGTTTATCGTTTGATA
>NZ_JBIKSE010000094.1:0-4317 GCF_044348765.1 Arenimonas sp. | reverse complement strand
ATGCTTGCCTCGCCCGCCGACGGCAGCACGATTGTGATGATGCCAGGGGGCAATGCGACGATATTCCCGCATGTCTATCCAAAGCTGCGTTATGGGCTAAGTGATCTCTCGCCGTTGGCCGGTGTCTGCTCTTTCCAGTTTGCTTTGGGCGTCGGACCGGGTACGCCTGCCAGGACACTCAAGGAGTTTGTGGATTGGGCCAAGGCAAACCCGGGTAAGGCCAGCTACGGCACCCCAGGGGCTGGCACGGCCATGCACTTCATGGGCGTGATGTTCGCGCGAAAGGCCGGTATTGAATTTCAGCATGTGCCCTATCGCGGTGGCGCAGCAGCGATGACGGATGTGTTGGGTGGCACGATTCCCTCGCTTGCCACCACGTTGCCCAACCTGGTTACGCATCACAAGTCCGGCAAGCTTCGTATTCTTGCCTTCAGCGGCGACAAAGCCTTGCCTGGCCTGCCGGGAGTGCCCACATTCAAAGAGCTGGGTTACCCAGAGCTACAGCTCACCGAGGTGTTTGCATGTTTTGCATCGAGTAAAACACCCAAAGCAAGCCAATTGGAACTGGAGGCGGCGATTGTGGCTGCGGCGCGTAGCCCTCGCTTGGTTGCAGCAATTGAAAAGTTGGAGTTCGATTCTGACGTCAGGTCCTCTGTTGATTTGGCTCGCCATCTCAAGGACGATTTTGAACGTTGGGGGCCTGTCATCAAGGCGACCGGTTACACCGCTGAAAACTGATGCACGGCTGTCTGCGAACTCCTGTGACATGATTTGAGACGACCTAACATTTTGCTGATCATGAGCGATCAGCACCGCGCAGACTGCTTCGGATTTGAAGGGCGTAGGGTGCGGACGCCGCATCTAGATTTACTGGCTCGGCAAGGCACGCGATTCAAAAACTGCATCACGCCCAATGTGGTGTGCATGCCCGCAAGAAGCGCCATTTTGACCGGTACGCTGCCACTGACCAGTGGGGTACACGACAATGGCATCGACCTTGACGAGGCCATCGCTGCCGACGGTTTTGCAGGCCGATTGAGCCAAGCGGGCTACGACACGCGATTTATAGGCAAGGCGCATTTCTCGAGCAATCATTCATACGCAAACCGACCAACCGGCCGCTGCGAAAACATTCCGAGTTCGCATCTGTTTGCAGACGATTGGAGAGGCCCTTACATGGGCTTTGATCAGGTCGAGTTGATGCAGTTGGGGCATAACTATTGGCTTCCCGAGCCTAGTCCAGGCGGCTTGCATTACGAGCGCTGGTATCACCGCGATGGATTGGGCGCAATGAAAAACGCCCTTTACAGCCAGCGCCTTGACCCGCAAACGCAGGCTGCACAAACGCACAACAGCGCCTTGCCCACCGCTTGGCACAACAGCACCTGGGTGGGCGATCGCGCGGTCGAGTACATCGCTGAGCATGGTCGGCGTCAACGGCAAGCTTCCGATGCGCAAATGGAGGTAAAGCCATTTTGCGCGTGGGTGTCGATGGCAGATCCGCATCATCCATTTGATGCACCAGCGCCCTGGTGTTGGATGCATCGGCCAGAAGAGATTGACCTACCACCGCATCGGATTCGAGATCTTCACAAACGCCCGTGGTGGCACAGAGCAGCGCTGGAAAACACACCCGGTGGCACACCGGAAAGCAGAAAAATTCGAGAGGAATACTCCCGAATGGCTCAGCAAACCGATGTTCAGTTGCGCGAGATCATTGCCAATTACTACGGCATGATTTCTTTAGTCGATCATCAGGTGGGCCGGATCTTGTCCGCTCTGGATGACGCTGGCTTGGCTGACAACACGCTCGTTGTGTTCACTTCCGACCACGGCGAGTTGTTGGGTGATCATGGCCTCATGCTCAAGGGCCCAATGCATTACGAAGGCCTGCTGCGCGTCGGCTTGATCATGCGCGGGCCCGGAGTTGCAGCAAATCACGTGTCCGATCAGCCCGTATCCACGATTGATCTGGCAGCGACCTTCGCCGACTACGCGTCCACACCTGTGCCTTCTGCGGTGCACAGCAAGAGCCTAAGGCCGCTTCTCCTCGGCGAGGTGAATGCAGAGCGCGATCACGCCTACAACGAGTGGCGGCTGGGGCCATCGCGTTGTGGCGTGGCTTTGGACTTGCGCACTGTGCGTACTCGCAGCGCAAAGCTGACTGTTGAATTGGACAGTGGGGTCGGTGAAATGTACGACCTCAGCAATGATCCCTACGAGCGCGAAAACCTGTTTGATGATCCCAGGCATCGTGGCTTGCGTGAGGAATTGATGCAACGACTCTTGGACCGACCCGACGATATTCGCAACCCGCTCCCGGAGCCGGTAGGGCCCGCTTGATTTTTTTCCTGTGGCGCTTCAACGCATCGACACATTGCATCGTTCGCCCATGACTGGAAAACCATTCAATAGCCTGATCTTGCTGACCGATGAGCAAGATGCCCATGCCTTAGGCTGCGCTGGCCACCCCTTCGTCAAGACCCCCAATCTGGATGCACTCGCTGCCCGTGGCACCCGATTCACGCAAGCCCTCACACCTTCCCCAATCTGTGTACCCGCAAGGGCCGCACTGGCGACGGGGCGATGGGTGCATGACATCGCGTATTGGGATAACGCCATGGGCTATGACGGACGCACGGCCAGTTGGGGGCATGCCCTGCAAGCTGCTGGCCATTGCGTCGAGTCGATAGGGAAACTGCACTACGTCAATGGCACAGCGCCGACCGGCTTTTCCAGGCAGCATGATCCCTTGCATTTGGCCGACGGCATCGGTCAGGTCTGGGGCTCGGTGCGCAACCCATTGCCCAGCGCGCCGCGTCCATCGCGTCTGTTTAACGAACTCGGTGCCGGGCTGTCCAGCTATAACCGGTATGACATGACCTCGGCAGATCACGCAGCGCAGTGGCTGAATGACAAGGCAGCCGAGAAAGATGCATCTCCGTGGGCCTTGTTCGTAGGATTTGTCGCCCCCCATTTTCCTTTGGTCGTGCCCCAACGCTATCTCGATGCAATCGACATCAATGCCATTGCCGACCCTAGGCTGCATCCTCAGAGCGGCTACCAGCGCCACCCCTGGGTGCAACGACATGCAGATTTTTCAAATGCCGATGATGAATTAGGCACGCCCGAGCGCCGCCGCTTGGCTTTGGCGTGCTATTTCGCCTTGGCTTGCTTCATTGATGAACAAATCGGCAAAGTGCTGCAAGCGCTCAGGCAAACCGGTTTGCAGGCATCTACCCGAGTGATCATGAGTAGCGATCATGGCGACAACCAGGGTGTGCGCGGGATGTGGAATAAATCGACGCTCTACCGCGAAGCCACTCACATTCCTTTGATCTTGGCTGGGCCGGGGATCCCACCTGGCAGAGTCTGCTCGACCCACGTTAACCTGATCGATATTGCCCCTACCGTACTCGACAACGCGAACCTGCCCGCAGATCCTAGTCTTCCGGGCAGATCGCTTGTGGATGTCGCCAACGAGAAAGACGATCCTCAACGGATCGGCTTTAGCGAGTACCACGCTGTGGGTTCGCCCAGCGCAGCCTACTTGGTGCGGCAAGGTCAGTGGGCATATCACCACTACGTGGGCTATGAGGCAGAATTGTTCGACATGGCGGCTGATCCAGGTCAAGCCGTAGACCTCGCCACGGATGAAGGCTATCGGCCGATCCTAGAGCACATGGCATCGCTTCTTAATCAAATGCTTGACCCACTGGCCACAGACCAGCGCGCCAAGGCCGATCAAGACGCACTGATTGCCCGATTTGGCGGCCGGGAAGCAGCTCTGGGCAAAGGGCCCGCAGGGGCAAGCCCGGTGCCGTCGCGCTGACGATTGGCCAAGGCGGAGGCCTCGTCCAGTGACCGAGTCGCACTCAAGTGCACGAGAGGGACCAACATGACTGATTCCTTGCACGACGACCCAGCGAAAACCTGCTCAGGTCTTTTCAGGGTCTTGCAGCCATGTCGGGATGTCGCGCTGTCCCTGCAGCACACGCCAGACATCGACGTGGTCCTGCTGCTCGACGTAGAACACAAGGTACGGGAAGCGATTCAGATGCCACGAACGCAGACCCGGCAGGTTGAGTTCATGCGCATAACGCGATGATCCAATCGCAGGATGGCGGCTGATCTGGATGTAGGCTCGCTCAAGTGCATCGATAAATCCAAGCGCTGCTTTTTCTGCGTGCTCGTCTAGATAGTGGGCAATGGCCTCGTCGACATCCCGGTTGGCTTGTTCACGCGGGATGACTGATTTGGACTTCACCCTCGAGAGCCGGCCTTTGCATTTTGACGCACCCGGTTTCGCAGGCCATC
>NZ_JBIKSE010000010.1:0-45801 GCF_044348765.1 Arenimonas sp. | reverse complement strand
AGCCGATGCCTTCGCAGAATACATCGACAGCATCGATCAATCCCTCGGACTGCAATTGAGGCATCCAGGTGCAGACTGCGTCGATGTAATCATCGGCCCGGCCACTGAATTCAGGGGGCAGGGCATGTGCAGCCAGATAGGTAGTTTTCACCGTCATGCCGGTTTCCAGGCCTAGCCGGCGGGCTACCCGCAGCATCTTGCGTTCATTTTCCAGATCCAGACCATAGCCGGATTTGATTTCTACACTGGCGACGCCATCGTTCAACAAGGCTTGCAGGCGCGGCAGACTTTCCGCAAAAAGGGCCTGTTCCGAGGCGTTACGAGTCAGCTGCACGCTGGACAGAATACCACCGCCGGCTTTGGCGATATCGGCATAGCTGGCGCCAAGCAACCGTTGTTCGGCTTCTTTGGCACGGTTACCAGCGAACACCAGATGGGTATGGCAGTCAATCATTGCCGGTGTCAGCCAGCGGCCTAGGCCATCGATGACCGTATCGATGTCTTGCAGGTAGGGTTCCGCAGCCGCGCGGTCGTTTCCGACAAAAACAATGTGGCCATTGCGCCAGACGATAATGCCATTTTCGATGATGCCGTAATCCGGGCCATCGAGCGTGACTAGATGGCTGTGTATGATGGCGCCGTGCGGATTTCGGAGAACCTTCATTTAACGACTCCCTGTGCGGCATAGTATCCGTAATCTAGGCCGATTTCAGTCAGTATGGCTTGTGAATGCTCGCCGAGTTGCGGCGGAGCCTGGTGATAGCTCACAGGGGACTCGGAAAGTTTCAAGGGGCTGGCTACCATTGGAATGCCATCCACTTCAAGCACATTGCCATTAGCTTTAGCCAAGGGGCTATGCAGCGCCTGTTTCACGGAATTAATCGGTGCGCAGGGAATGCCGCGATTGCTGAAAGCCTGCAACCAATAGGCCACTGGATGCGCACTGAAGATGGCTTGCAGGTTGGCGGTGACCAGATCCCGGTGCAATACGCGCTGGCTGTTGCTATCGAAGCGCGGATCATGGATCCACTCCGGATGTCCAACGGCATCGCACAGCGCGTGCCAGAGTTTCTCATTGGCGACTGTCAGTACGAAATGCTGATCGCTGGCGGAGAAATCCTGGTAGGGCACGATGCTGGCGTGTTCATTACCATAACGCGGCGCATCTTTACCGGTGAACAAAACACCGGCGCCGATATTGGCCAACCAGGTCAGTTGCGTATCGAAAAGCGAAACCGACACGTGTTGTCCGTGTCCCGTGCCGTGGCGTTGCTGCAGTGCCGCCAGGATGGCGATGACGGCATTTTGTCCGGTGGCTAAATCCACTACCGCAACCGCAGCTTTATTCGGCGCGCCATCACGGGCGCCGGTAATCGCCATCAGTCCGCCTTCGGCCTGAACGGCATAATCATACCCGGCGCGTTGGGCATCCGGTCCGGTGCGGCCGTAACCGGATATCGAACAGTAAATCAAGCGCGGATTGATGGCGCGCATCGCTTCATAACCGACACCCAAGCGCTCAGCGGTGCCGGTGCGGAAGTTTTCAATGAACACATCGGCCTGTTCAACCAGCGCTTGGATGATTTCGCGGCTTTCCGGTTTATGCAGATCGATGCAGATGGAGCGCTTGTTACGGTTGGCGCAGGAGAAGTAGGCGGAAATAGCGCCGATGTATGGTGGGCCCATGCCGCGGGTATCGTCACCCTCGAAGGACTCGACCTTGATGACATCGGCGCCGAGATCGGCCAGCATCTGCCCGCACCAGGGACCGGCCAGGACCCGGGACAGATCCAGAACTTTCACGCCGCTGAGTGCCGTCATCGCTTCTCGCTTACAATACCGACCATGGATCGGTTCATTTTACCCGCAATCGCCAACAGTCACAGCCATGCCTTCCAACGTGCCATGGCCGGCCTGACCGAGCGTCGCGGAGACCCGGCTGACAGCTTCTGGACCTGGCGCGAGCAGATGTATCGGTTTGCCGGCCGGATTAATCCCGAGCAGCTGTATGCCATTGCCGCCCAGCTTTACGCCGAAATGCTGGAAGCGGGATACAGCCATGTCTGTGAGTTCCATTATTTACACCATCAACCCGACGGCGAGCCCTATGCCGATCCCAGTGAAATGTCTCAGGCCATCATCCGTGCCGCCGAAGATGCTGGCATCGGCCTGACGCTGCTGCCGGTGCTCTATCAAACAGGCGGTTTCGATGGGCGCGACCTGCATGACGGGCAGAAACGTTTTGGTCACAGCACGGAAGCCTATCTGCGTTTGATAGAGCACCTCAGGAAGCAGGAAAGCCACTTGCTAAAAATTGGCGTTGCCCTGCACAGTCTGCGTGCCGTGCCGGAGGCGACCTTAAAGACCTTGTTGCCGGCATTGGCCGGCCAGGAGCTGCCGATCCATATCCATATTGCCGAACAGATGGTGGAAGTGCGGGAATGCGAAGCGGTGCGCGGTGCCCGCCCGGTGCAATGGCTGCTCGACAATGCGCCGGTGGACCAGCGTTGGACGCTGGTGCACGCGACCCATCTGCATGCCAGCGAAGTGAAAGCCCTGGCGCGATCGAAAGCGACGGTGGCGATTTGTCCCAGTACCGAAGCCAATCTCGGCGATGGTTTTTTTGCGTTGCCGGATTATCTGAAAGCCAAAGGCCGCTTCTCGATCGGATCCGATTCCAATGTGTCGGTATCCGTGGCCGAGGAGCTGCGTTGGCTGGAGTACGGACAGCGCCTGAAGCACCAGCAACGCAATATCGCCGCGAGCGAGAAACAGCCTGCAGTCGGACGCTTTCTGCTGGAGGCGGCTGCCAAAGGCGGTTGGCAATCAGCTGGCATACCCAAGCGTGCGGATGTCATGGTGCTTGATGCCGAGGCGCCGGTGCTGTTCGGTGCCACTCACGACGATGTGGCGGAACGTTTCGTATTCGCCGGCAATCGGCCATTAATTGAACGCGTTAGTGTGCACGGCATCGATCGTGTGCTTGGCGGCCGGCACGTTTTCCGTGAGCCCTTTGCTGCCGGATTCCGGCTTGCGATGATGCAATTGCTCGAGGAATAACTGCTCCCGAGCAGCGTTTGCCAGTGATTGGGTCTCGCCCGGTTTATAATGCAGGGAGTCCTTTGGAGTTCCTACAATGTCCGATCCCCGTTTCGACGCCAGCCGCGTCATCCGCGCCCCGCGCGGCACCACGCTGAACTGCAAATCCTGGCTGACCGAAGCCGCGTTCCGCATGATCCAGAACAATCTGGATCCGGACGTGGCGGAAAATCCGCAGGGCTTGGTGGTGTACGGCGGCATCGGCCGCGCTGCCCGCGATTGGGCCTGTTACGACAAAATCCTGACAACCCTGCAAGAGCTGGGTGACGATGAAACCTTATTGATCCAAAGCGGTAAACCGGTCGGGGTATTTCCCTCGCACCCGGATGCACCGCGGGTGTTGTTGGCAAACTCCAATCTGGTGCCGCACTGGGCGACTTGGGAACACTTCAACGAACTCGATAAAAAAGGTCTGATGATGTACGGCCAGATGACCGCCGGCTCCTGGATTTATATCGGCTCGCAGGGCATCGTGCAGGGCACTTATGAAACCTTCGTGGAGATGGGGCGCCAGCACTATGCCGGCGATCTCACCGGAAAATGGATTCTGACTGCCGGCCTGGGCGGCATGGGCGGCGCACAGCCGCTGGCGGCCAGCATGGCCGGTGCCTGCTCGCTCAATATCGAATGCCAGCAATCGCGCATCGAGATGCGCATCAAAACCCGTTATGTGGATGAACAGGCCGATGATCTGGACGACGCGCTGGCCCGCATCCAGAAATACTGCGCTGAAGGCAAAGCGGTATCGGTGGCCTTGCTTGGTAATGCGGCCGAAATCCTGCCGGAACTAGTCCGCCGCGGCATCCGCCCAGATGCGGTGACCGATCAGACTTCGGCCCATGATCCGCTGCACGGCTATCTGCCGGCCGGCTGGACCTGGGAGCAGTACATCGACGAGCAGAAACACAATCCGGCCAAAACCGTGGAAGCCGCCAAGCACTCCATGCGCGTACACGTGGAAGCCATGCTGCATTTCCAGAACATGGGCATTCCGGTGTTCGATTACGGCAACAACATCCGACAGATGGCCAAGGATGTCGGCTGTGCCGATGCCTTTGATTTCCCCGGCTTCGTGCCGGCCTATGTGCGTCCGCTGTTCTGCCGCGGCATCGGTCCCTTCCGCTGGGTCGCGCTGTCGGGCGACCCGGAAGATATTGCCAAGACCGATGCGAAAGTGAAGGAACTGATCCCGAACGATCCGCATCTGCACCGCTGGTTGGACATGGCCAAAGACCGTATCGAATTCCAGGGCCTGCCGGCGCGCATCTGCTGGGTCGGTCTGGGCGAGCGTCACCGTCTGGCTTTGGCATTCAACGCGATGGTGAGCTCGGGTGAATTGAAAGCGCCAATCGTCATCGGCCGTGACCATCTGGATTCCGGTTCAGTCGCGTCCCCGAATCGCGAAACTGAAGCCATGCAGGACGGTTCCGATGCGGTGTCCGACTGGCCCTTGCTCAATGCCATGCTGAATGTGGCCGGCGGCGCCACCTGGGTCTCATTGCATCATGGCGGCGGGGTGGGCATGGGTTATTCGCAGCATTCCGGCGTGGTCATCGTGGCTGATGGCAGCGAAGCGGCGGCCAAGCGGCTGGCGCGGGTGCTGTGGAATGATCCCGGCACCGGCGTGATGCGTCATGCCGATGCGGGTTATGAGATTGCGGTTGATTGCGCCCGCGAGAAGGGACTGAATTTGCCGATGGTTTCATAAATCGGCCCGATGTTTGTCGAAATTGCCAGTCCTTGGTTTTTTTGTGCCAGTGAAGATTATCCGATGGTGTGAGTCTGCTGATTAACTGAACACGCCGCCATAAAGCTTGCGTAGCTCGTTCTTCTGCACCTTGCCGGTGCCACCGACCGGCAGTGTGTCCACGAACAGGACCTCATCCGGCACCCACCATTTGGCTACGCGCTCGGCGAGGAAGGCGAGCAGGTCTTCACGGCTGACCGAAGTGTCCGGCTTGCGCACAATCAGCAGCAGCGGGCGTTCTTCCCATTTCGGATGTCTGACGCCGATGACGGCAGCCATGGCCACGCCCGGATGCTGCAAGGCGGTGTTTTCCAGGTCAATCGAGCTAATCCATTCGCCGCCGGACTTGATCACATCCTTGCTGCGGTCGCGAATCTGCATGCGCCCGGAAGCGTCGATAGTCGCGATGTCGCCAGTCGGAAACCAGCCATCAATCAGTGCCGACTGCTCGGATTTGTAATAGCGGGACATCACCCACTGCCCGCGCACCATCAGTTCGCCCTGACTGACGCCGTCACGGGGCAGGGTCGCGCCGTTATCGTCAACTACCTTGAGGTCAATCCCGAACAGTGACATGCCTTGCTTGGCCAGCAGGGCATGTTGCTGATCGCGGGGTAAGTTCTGGTCTTTTGGTGTGATGAAACCCATGGTGGCGGCGGCCGTGGTTTCAGTCATACCCCAGCCATGGCGTACTTCCACCGCGTAGTCATCGCGGAATTTGGCAATCAGCGCCTGCGGCATCGCCGAACCGCCGACGGCCGTTCGGCGCATGCTGCTGAACTTCAGTTTGTGCTGCTCTACATGCTGCATCAAGGCCATCCAGATCG
This sequence comes from Arenimonas sp., assembly GCF_044348765.1. Taxonomy (GTDB): domain Bacteria; phylum Pseudomonadota; class Gammaproteobacteria; order Xanthomonadales; family Xanthomonadaceae; genus Arenimonas. The sequence goes on along the minus strand of NZ_JBIKSE010000010.1, from coordinate 40,128 downwards.
TGGGAACGCCTGCGCTGATGGTGACCCGTTCGGTTTCCATCAGTTCGTACAGACTGGGGCCGTCCAGACGCGGCCCGGGCAGCACCAGGCGTGCACCGACTATCGGTGTGGCATAGGGAATGCACCAGGCGTTGATGTGGAACATCGGCACGACCGGCAATACCGTATCGAGCGCGGAGATGCCGATCACGCCCGGCATACAGCCCGACATGGCATTGAGCACGATGGCCCGGTGCGAATACATCGCGCCTTTCGGATGGCCGGTTGTTCCCGAGGTGTAGCACAGGGCAGCGCCGGTACGCTCATCAAAATCTGGCCAATCGTAATGCTCAGGATGTGGAGCAATCAGGTCTTCATAACAATGCAGTCCGGTCAATCCCTCCAGCGCCGGCATATTGGCGGCATCACTCAGGCAGACCCAGGCTTTGACCTTCGGACAATGCGTAGCGATACCTTTGACCAGTGGTGCGAAGGTGGCATCGAACAGCATTACTTCATCTTCGGCGTGATTGATGATGTAGATCAGTTGATCCGGGGCCAGTCTGGGGTTGCAGGTATGCATGACCATGCCGCTGCCGGATACCGCGTAATAGGCTTCCATATGCCGGTGGTTGTTCCAGGCAATGGAACCGATCGCGCTACCCGGGCCGAGACCCAGTGCCTGCAGAGCGTTAGCCAGTTTGCGCGAGCGTGCCGCGCATTGCGCGTAGGTATAACGGAACAGCGGTCCGTGGGTTTCGCGGGAAACGATTTCGACATCGCCGAACTGGCCGGCGGCATGTTCGATGATTCCGGAAACAAGAAGGGGGCGGTCCATCATCAGGCCGGGTTGTAGCATGGGTTTCCTCCGTGGTGGTGTTTACAGGGTGGCAATTTCCTCAAGCCGCTCCAGATCATCCGCTTGCCGTCGAACGCCAGGGTTTATTCTGCACCGAAAACCGCGGACATGCACTAGGCCGGCTTTTTCCGCAACAAAAGCGGCTGCACGAATACCGCCGAGAGGATGACCGCCACACCTGCATAGAACTGCGGGGTCAATTCCTGGTATTCCCTCAGCCATAGGGCGGCGATGACGATGGCATACACCGGCTCCAGGTTCAGTGCCAGCTGGGTGCTGAACGCGCTGATATGGCGCAGGGCATGCAAGGACAGGATGAACGGAAGCAGGGTGCACAGCACGGCCAGAACCAGCAGCAGACTGAAATTATAGAGATCGGGCCGGATGAAGGTGGCATCCACGCCGAAATACAATGCACTTGCGCTGGCCAGTGCCAAGGCTCCGACACTCATTTCAATGAAGGTCACCGATTCGGGATCGGCCTCATGCACATAGCGTTTGTTGAGTGTGGCGACTACGGCAGTCAGCAGCGAGGAAAGAATGCCGACTGCGATGCCCAGATGCATCGACAGCGGCACGCCGCCGATCAGCAGGTAGACGCCGGGGATTACCATCAGGCCGAGCAGGATCTCGCTGCGGGCATGCGGCTTGCCGGTCAGCATCGGTTCGATGATGGCGGTGAAGATGGACCCGAGCGCCAGGCAGCTGACCGCCACCGAGGCATTCGCCAGCTTGATGGCGCCATAGAAGGTCAGCCAGTGCAGCGCAACGATGACACCGATGCCGGCATAGATGGCGATCAAGCGTGGTGGCAGTACCCGCAGGCCGCGCCAGACTCGGGGAAGTACGGCCAGAAAAACACTGACCAAAAGCATGCGCCACACCACCAACGCCTGTGCTGGCAAGGTGATCAGCTTGCCCAGGATGGCGGTGAAGCCCCACAGCAGCACGCAGAAATGGATTTGCCAGAACGCTTTGCGCTCTGCGGCGGAGTGGGGCATCGGCGTTTACTTCTTCTTGGCGGCGGATTTCATCGCCGGCGCTTTCTTGGCCACGGATTTTTTCACCACCGGTTTTTTGGCGGCGGTGGGCTTGGCGGCCGCTTTTTTGACCACTGGTTTAGCGCTGGTTTTTTTGACCGCAGTCGTCTCTGGTTTCGCGCCACCGATGAAAGCCAGCACATCGGCGGCATGGGTCTTGGTGTTGACCTTTTCCCAGACCTGTTCGATTTTGCCGTTGCTGCCGATCAGGAAGCTGCTGCGCGAGATGCCCATGTAATGTTTGCCGTACATCGATTTTTCGACCCAGACGCCATAAGCCTCGATCAGGGCGCGTTCGGTGTCGGCCAGTAATGGAAAGCTCAGGGCGTATTTGTCGGCGAATTTACGGTGACTGGCCACCGAGTCCATGCTGACGCCGAACACCGGAATCCCGAGTTTGTTGAATTGCGCCAGATCCGACTGGATGCCGCAGGCCTGCACGGTGCAGCCGGGGGTGGAATCTTTCGGGTAGAAGTAGACCAGGTAACGTTTGCCTTTCAAGGACTTGACATTTTGAACCGTACCGGATTGGTCGGGCAGGGCGAAATGCGGAGCGGGTGCGCCGGGAGCCAGCATGGGAGTTCCTTTGCAGTATGAAGGGGAAGTTTAGTCTATGTACCGGCTTGCTTGCATTGCGTGAAGCGGGTGTTTAATATATTAAACACCTGTTGAGGAAATGACTATGAGCAAAAATGCCGAGTTGCAGCAACGCCGGGTTGATGCCGTCGCCCGTGGCGTCGGTAACGCCACCCAGCTGTTCGCCGTGCGTGCTGAAAACGCTGAAATCTGGGACGCCGATGGAAGGCGTTACATCGATTTCGCCGGTGGCATTGGGGTCATGAACACCGGTCACCGCCATCCGAAAGTGATGGCCCGCATCCAGCAACAGCTGGAAGGCTTGGTGCACAGCTGCTTCCAGGTCATGCCCTATGAACCCTACATTGAATTGGCCGAGGAACTGAACAAGCGCGCCCCGATTGCCGGCAAAGCCAAAACCCTGTTCATCACCACCGGCGCCGAAGCGGTTGAGAATGCCGTCAAGATCGCGCGTGCTTACACCAAGCGCCCGGGCGTGATTGCCTTCGGTGGCGGTTACCACGGCCGCACGCTGCTCACGCTCGGCCTGACCGGCAAAGTCGCCCCCTATAAAATCGGTTTCGGTCCGTTCCCGGCCGACATCTTCCATGCCCGCTTCCCGCATCCTTATCACGGCGTGACCGTGGCCGACACCTTGCAGGACATCGCCAATCTGTTCAAGTACGACATCGAAGCCTCGCGCGTGGCTGCGTTCATCATCGAGCCGGTCATCGGCGAGGGCGGTTTCGTGCCGGCCCCGCCGGAATTGATGCGTGCCCTGCGCGCCATCTGCGACGAGCATGGCATTCTCCTAATTGCCGATGAGGTGCAGAGCGGGTTTGCCCGCACCGGCAAACTGTTTGCCATGGAGCATTTCGACGTCAAGGCCGATCTGATCACCACCGCAAAGTCTTTGGCTGGCGGCATGCCGCTGTCGGGTGTGGTCGGTCGTGCCGAAGTCATCGACGCACCGGCAGCCGGCGGTCTGGGCGGCACCTACGGTGGCAATCCGGTTGCCTGCGCAGCTGCGCTTGGCGTGCTTGAGGTCATTGACTCGGAGAATATCCTTGCGCGTTCAACCAAGCTCGGTGAAACGCTTGCGGCATACGTCGGCAATCTGGCCAAGGAACCGGCGCTCGGCATCGGCGAAATCCGTCATCTGGGCGCCATGTTCGCGTTCGAGCTGATCAAGCCGGGCACCGAGAATACACCGGATGACGTGGCCTCCAAGGCGCTGACCGCCAAAGCCGCCGAGCTCGGTCTGATTCTGCTCAGCTGCGGCGTTTACGCCAACAGCATCCGCGTGCTGGTGCCGATTACCATCGAAGACGCGTTGCTGACCGAGGCCCTGGCCATTCTGGAAAAGGCTCTCAGGGCTGTTCGTGGCTGAGCTAAGTGTGACGCAATCGTAAAAACGTGCACGCGGGTACCTTTTGTGCTTGGCAGCATGGCGGGTTTTGGTTACTCTTGAACGCTTAAGGTCTGTTTGGGTGCCGCCATGTCGCTGTCGGGCAATCTCATCATCATCGCCGTCACCTGCCTGATCTCCTGGATTGGTTTCCAAGACCGTGCATTTCAGTATCGCTGGTCGCTGAATCCTTACCAAGCCCGCCGAAAGCGCAGGTACATCCCGTATCTCAGTTACGGTTTCGTGCATGCCGACTTCCCGCACCTGCTGTTCAACATGATCACCCTGTTCTTCTTCGGACGGGTCATGGAAACGGTGTTCAACGCGCACTTCGCCGGCTTCGGCTATACCCTGTTCTACCTCGGCGGCATCATTCTCTCAATCCTGCCCTGGGCGCTGCCGCGCCGCAACAACCCGCGCTATTCCACGCTCGGTGCTTCGGGTGCGGTGTCGGCGGTACTGTTCGCCTATATTCTTCTGCAGCCGTGGTCGATTCTGTACATCTATTTCATTCCGGTACCGGCCATTCTGTATGCCGTGCTCTATGTCGCGTATTCGATGTATCTGGACAGGAAGGGCGGCGATAACATCAACCACAGCGCGCATCTGTGGGGTGCGGCTTACGGTGTTGCGTTTACCGCGCTAGTCGAACCAAGCGCGCTGTCTTCATTTCTCGGAAAGCTGATGAATCCCTGAGTGAAAAAACCGCCCGAAGGCGGTTTTTTTATTTCTTGGTACGTACCGGAACAGGGATGTTGCACAGGTCGATGAAGCCGGCCTTGTTCAGGTACCAGTCGTCCTTGCGGTTGCGGCGGGATTCCACCAGTTCGTCGAAGGTGGCGGTATCGGTGCGGAATACCTCCAGCTGCGGTCGCTGGTTTTCCGGGAGGGTCGACGCCAGTGCGATGGATTTGATCGGTGTGCGTTGCTCCGGTTTTTCATAAAAACCCAGCGGGCCGGTACCGCGCGGCAGCACCGAGAGGTACTCCATGCCCTGCAGCACGCGGCCGACCACGGTGATGTTGCGGTCGAGCTGGCGCGGCGATTGCCCGGTCACCACATACAGTTCGGTGCCGTTGCTGGAGTCAGCCTCGTTGCCGCGACCAGCGCCGAGCGCACCGTAGCAGTGGGTCATCCAGGTTTGCTTGCGGTCGGTAGCAGCCGGAAAGCCGTGCATGAAGCCGGCCTGTTTCGACCAGCCGTCGCGGTCCTTGACCGGATGGAACACGGACTTGTCGAAACCCGTGAGCGCGAACTCGGCCGGCAGTTTCGCCTTGGCGTTGCCGATGGATTTGGCTTTGGCCGGATCTTCGGACGGGTCGCCCCATTGCACGACAAAGTTGTCGTGCGAGCGGTTGATGGACAGTCCGTTCCAGTAGCCTTCACGGGCGAGGGTTTTGATGTTGCCGACATGTTCCGGCGCGAATTGAGGCGCCAATTCAATCAGCACCCGACCACCGGCGATGTCCATCAGCAGTAGATTGTCGGCTTCGGGCGTGCGCCAGTCGGCGACGGTACTGGCATCGAGGATTTCCTGCATGGTCTTACCCTTGGCCGCGGCTGAGAGCTGCGTTGTGGCCAGCAGCAGAGCGAGGCTGAGCAGGGTGCGTATCGGGGTTTTCATGATGGACTCACAGGCGTTCAAGTGCGGAAACCGGGCTGTCACAGGCCGGGCTCAGATAGCAATGGCTGCCCAGTGCGGTCAGTCCGATGCTGTCGAATAGCTTACGGTATTGCGCGCGGCTGCGGGCGATGAAGCCTTTGAAGTCGCCGGTGATGGCATCCTCGCGGCAGAATACGTCGATGTAGGCCACACCACTGCACAGCTCCGGAAAGCCTTCCAGTCCGCGTTTCAGTTCAGCGCCCGGAACATAGTGCAGCACATCTGCGCAGACCAGAAGATCGGCTGGCGGTCCGATACGCAGCTGCTGCATCTGGCCGAAGCCGGCCAGAGCGATGTTCCGGCTGCGCCCGTAGCGACGGACCACGTATTCGCTGGCATCCACGCCTTGGTAATGCAGGCTGGGCCGGAGTTTCAGCAGGGGCTTGCGCCACGGGGCCTCCCCGCAGCCGATATCAAGCACTGAACGGATAGGACGGCCCAGATGCAGTTCGGCCACGGCCACCGCCAGCGCCACTTTACGGGCCAGGCCTTTGTCACCCGAGGCATGTTCACCCCGATACCAGCGGTCGAAATAGGCCTCATCATAGGCTTTCATTTTAGGCTTCGACATGCAGTTTCCCTATTAAACCATTGATTATCATACGTCAATTTACGATTTATGCGGCAATGACTTCTGGCCTATGGTGTATTGTGAACTTAATGATAGTATTTACTTAATCCTGTTGTGGAGCGCGTTATGAGTGATGTTGAAAACCTGGTCAAGAAATTCCAAAAGGAACTGAGTGCCGGTACCGTTTCATTCCTGCTCTTGGCGCAATTGGCCAAAGCCGAGGAACCCCTGTATGGCTATCAGATCGCCAAGCTCTTGGAATCGGCCGGCGAGGGGATTCTGGCCGGCAAACAGAGTGCCCTGTATCCGGTGCTGCGAAATCTGGACGGCGCCGGCCTGCTGCAAAGCGAAGTCGAACCCTCGGTAGCCGGGCCGCCGCGCCGCTATTACCGCATTACCGATTTCGGCCGGGAAGTCTTCAGCGCCTGGCGCGCAACCTGGCAAAACACCCAATCCCTGGTTAGCACCGTACTGGAAGGAGCACCGCAATGAACGCCTATACCCCGAAAACGATTGCCCAGTATCTGGACATGCTCAAGGATGCCCTGAAAGGCGCCGATGCCGCTCTGGTCCAGGACGCTCTGTACGATGCCGAGGAATATCTGCGTTCGGAACTGGCGGCCAACCCGGCGGTTTCCGAAGCCGAACTCTTGGCGCAGATCGCCGGCAGCTATGGTGATCCCAAGGAGGTGGCGGACATCTACCGCAATACCGAGGTCACCGTGCAGAAAGCCCTGGCCGCGCCGAAGAAAGCCAAACCATCTTCGCCGGTCAAAGGATTCTTTGCCGTGGCGCTCGATCCGCACACCTATGGCGCATTGTTCTACATGCTACTCAGCCTGGCGACTGGCGTTTTCTACTTCACCTGGGTAACCACCGGCTTAAGCATGAGCGCTGGGCTGATGATCCTGATCATCGGCATTCCGTTCTTTATCCTGTTCATGGCCTCGGTGTACGCCATCTCGCTGGTGGAAGGCCGTCTGGTTGAAACCCTGCTGGGTGAGCGCATGCCACGGCGTCCGCTCTACCAGGCCAAGAATCGCAACTGGATGGATCGCATCAAAGCGCTGTTCACCGATGCGCGGACTTGGCTGAGCCTGTTTTACATGGTGTTGATGCTGCCCTTGGGAGTCGTGTACTTCAGCCTGTCGGTGACCCTGCTGGCGTTCTCGATGGGTATCATCGCAGCCCCCTTGCTCTGGTGGATGTCTGAATCGGGATGGCTGCACTTCAACATCTCGATGGGCAACGTCGACTCGGCGATTGCTTCACCGTTCATGTTCGTCGGCGGCATCCTGCTGTTGTTCGCCAGTCTGCATGTCATCCGGTTCATCGGCCGCTGGCACGGCCGTTTCGCCAAGCGTGTGCTGGTCGATTCGGGTGCGGACTGACGCATAAGCCAAAGACGAAAAAAGGGCGGAGAATTCTCCGCCCTTACTTTTTACCGGATTGGTGCAATCAATGCATGTTCTGGTAAACGCCGATGGCGCTGAGCACGAACAGACCGATGAAAGCCAGGAAGCTGAGCAGGAAGCCGCCGCTGCGCGCCGAAGCGGCTTTGTTGTAACCGAGCACGTACCAGATCCGGCCGACCACCCAGGCGGCGCCGAGCCAGTGGGCCCACAGCATGAAGCCGGTCAAGGAGGCGATCCACAGCACCGGCAGGAACATCACGGTCTGTTCGACGGTATTCATGTGCGCGCGATAGGCGCATTCGAACTGTTCGTGGCCGCTGCAAGCCGGGGCTTTGATGCCGTACTTGCCGCGCGCGCGGCCAACCAGGCCCATGGCTATGAAAAGGACGAGGACGTTGAGCAGGGTGATGAAGGCGGCACTGAGGATGGCGTTATCCATGGGGTGTTCCTGAAAGGGTGGTTCCGCGATGATAGACGCTTCCAGCCGGAATGCCAACTCAGACCGCGCTGCCGGCGGCATGGCCGGAGGCCCAGGCCCATTGGAAATTGTAGCCGCCCAGATGACCGGTCACATCCAGCACCTCGCCGATGAAATACAGGCCGGGCTGATGCTTCGATTCGAAGCTGCTTGAAGACACGCCCTCGGTATCCACGCCGCCGAGAGTGACTTCCGCGGTGCGGTAGCCCTCGGTGCCGCTGGGAGTAATACGCCAATGCTGCAAGGCATAGGCGATGTCCCGGAGTTCGGCGTGTTTGTATTGGTTCACCGGTTTGTTGCTGAAAAACGCCGTGCACAGCAATTGTGCCAAACGCTTCGGCAACCACTCCGCCAGCACCGTTTTGAGCTCGGCTTTATGGCCTTGTTGCTGCAGGGCGATTAATTCCACGCCGGCATCGCGGCCGGGCAGTAAATCGATGTCGATGGCCTGGCCGAGACTCCAATACGAGGAAATCTGCAGAATGGCTGGACCGCTCAGACCGCGATGGGTGAACAACAGGGCGTTGCGGAATTCAGTGCCGCCAACGCGTACCGCGATCGGTAAGGCAACACCGGCAAGTTCGGCATACTGTTCGAGCGGCTTGCCGCTGAGCGTGAACGGCACCAGCCCGGCCCGTGTGTCAATCAAGGCATGCCCGAACTGCCGGGCGATCTGGTAACCCAATCCGCTGGCACCCATGCTGGGAATCGACAGGCCACCGGTGGCGACGACCAGTTTTTCGGCGCGGTAGATTCCTTGGGCGGTTTCGACTTCGAATCGGTCACCAGCGAACCGAATCGAACTGATGGCTATACCAGTGGCGATATGCACTCCGGCCCAATCACATTCGTCCAATAGCAGTTTGACGATCTGCTTCGACGACTCGTCGCAGAACAGTTGGCCGAGTTCCTTCTCGTGATAGGCAATGCCATGCCGTTCCACCAGGCCAATAAAGTCAGAAGGGCGGTAGCGGGCCAGGGCTGATTTGCAGAAATGTGGATTACGCGACAGGAAATTATCCGGAGCAGTGCCGGTGTTGGTGAAGTTGCAGCGGCCACCACCCGACATCAGGATTTTCTTGCCGCAGCGGTTGCTGCCTTCCAGTACCGTGACCGTCTTGCCGCGGTAACCGGCGGTTGCCGCGCACATCAAACCGGCGGCACCGCCACCGATGACCAGCACCTGCGAATCACGGGCGCCGGAGACCATGAATCACTCCGCGAACTTGTTTTTCTTTTTGCCCTGGCGGAACTCGAAGAACGATTCGTTCTTGCGCTTGACCTTGCCGACTGTGTCCGGTTTTTCACGGGTATCCGGGCGGCGCGGCGGGCGCGGCTTCTTCGGTGCGGTATCCGGGACAGTGCCATCCTTGGTAATGCGCAGTTGCTGGCCGGCGCACCAGACGGTCTTCAAATGTTTGAGAATTTCCTTGGGCATGCCTTCCGGCAGGTCGACGATACTGTAATCATCGAAAATCTCGATGCGCCCCATGTGCTTGGCATCCAGTCCGGCTTCATTGGCGATGGCGCCGACGATATTGCCCGGTTTGACGCCGTGCTCGTAGCCGACCTCGATCCGGTAGGATTCCATGCCGGCCTCGGCATCGCGTGCGGCGCGCTCTTTTTTCTCGCGGAACGGACGTTCCGGACGCTCGCCGCGAGTGTCACGTTCGAAACGCGGTTCGCGCGCAGAGCGCTTATCGCGAGCCTCGCGCAGGTCGAATTCCATGGGTTTACGTTGTTCGCGCTTCGGCGGTTCCAGCAGCAAGGGCACATCGCCCCGTGCCATCTTGGCCAGGGCTGCAGCGATTTCAATCGCCGGCACATTCAGTGCCTGCTCGTAATCCTCGACCAGCTTGCGGAACAGGGTCAAATCGGACGACTCGAGCGTTTCGGTGATCTGCTGTTTGAACTTGTCCATACGGACTTCATTGATGGTCGCTACGCTCGGCAGTTCCATCGGTTCGATCGGCTGGTTGGTGGCACGCTCGATAGCGCGCAGCATGCCGCGCTCGCGCGGGGCGATGAACAGAATGGCTTCACCGCTGCGGCCGGCGCGTCCGGTACGGCCGATACGGTGCACATAGCTTTCGGTGTCGTAAGGCACGTCGTAGTTGACCACATGGCTGATACGGTCGACGTCGAGACCGCGTGCGGCCACGTCGGTGGCGACCAGAATATCGATGCTGCCGTCTTTCAGCTGGCCGATGGTGCGTTCGCGCTGGGCTTGATTGATGTCGCCATTGATGGCAGCGGCTGAGAAACCCCGTGCCAGTAATTTCTGCGCCAGTTCATCGGTGGCGAGCTTGGTGCGCGCAAAGATAATCATTCCGTCGAAGGGCTCGACTTCCAGAATGCGGGTCAGCGCATCCAGCTTGTGCAGACCGGAGACCTGCCAGCAGCGCTGACGGATATTGTCGGCAGTACGGGTCTTGGCTTCGATCTGGATTTCGATCGGTGATTTCAGATACTTCTGCGCGATGCGTTTGATGGCGGTCGGCATGGTGGCCGAAAACAGCGCGACCTGACGGGTTTCCGGCGACTTGCGGATGATGGTTTCAACGTCGTCGATGAATCCCATGCGCAGCATTTCATCGGCTTCATCCAGCACCAGGGTTTTAAGCTCGGACAGATCCAGCGAATTTTTTTCGAGATGGTCGATGACGCGTCCCGGGGTGCCGACTACGACATGCACGCCGCGGCGCAGCGCTGACAGCTGCGGACCATAGCTCTGGCCACCGTAAATCGGCAGTACGTGGAAGTGGGGCAGGTTTTCGGCGTATTTCTGGAAGGCTTCTGCGACCTGGATGGCCAATTCGCGGGTCGGTGCCAGTACCAGCACCTGCGGTTTGCCGGCCTTCAGATCAAGACCGCTGAGCAAGGGCAGGGCGAATGCCGCGGTTTTGCCGGTACCGGTCTGCGCCTGGCCGAGCACGTCGCGTCCGTTCATGATGTGCGGAATCATCGCAGACTGGATTGGCGAGGGGGTTTCATAACCCAGCGCAATCAGGGTTTTGAGGATGGTTTCAGGCAAGCCCATGTCACGGAAGGTGATGGCGGCGCTGTCGGCGGGTTTCGAAGTCATAGGAGGGTATCGGCTCTGGGCGCAGGCGCGAAGCCTGGAAAGGTTGTATAGTTTACTCCCATACGCAAATCCTTGCTTGAACAAGCATTTATCTTCAATCGGAGCTTCGCCGTCATGCTATATCCGCTACTGAAATCGGGCCATCTGCTATTCGTCATGGCCTGGGTTGCCGCTGTGTTCTATCTGCCGCGTCTATTGATCAATTTTGCCGAATCACCCGGACAGCCCGAGGTGCAGGCCCGCCTGCTGTTGATGGCGCGCCGTCTTTACTTGTTCGGGCATGTCATGTTCGGTCTGGCGCTGCTGCTCGGCATCGGCCTGATGCACTTCGCCGGTCTCGGCGGCTGGCTGCATGCCAAACTGCTGCTGGTCGCGATTCTGTTTGTGTATTTCATTCTGTGCTATAAGCGCCTGCAAGCTACGCAGCAGGGCAAAGCCTTGCCGTCGCCGCGCATGCTGCGCATCCTCAATGAAGTGCCGGTGTTCCTGCTATTTGCCGTGATCTTTTTGGTGATTGCCAAACCGTTTTAAGGAATCAGCACCAGCTTGCCGACGGTTTTGCCGGATTCGATGTCGGCCTGCGCCTTGGCCGCGTCTGCCAAGGCATATTCCGTCACCGGCGGTGCGACCAGCTGACCGTTTTCAAACAGGCCGATAAGCTCCAGCATGCCGCTGCGCAATAGCCCGGCATGTTCCGATAGGAAACTTAGATTGGCTGCCAGCACGCTTTTGTTGCTCTGGGTCATGTCGAGCGGGTTGAATCGTGGCGTGCGCAGCCAGTCCCAGGCCATTTTCAGCCAGTTGAGCCGCCCATCGTGTGGCAGCATGCTGGCAAATCCGTAAATGCACAGTTTTCCCATCGGCGCGAGATGGGCATAGCTCTGCGCCAGCGTGGACACGCCATTGGCATCGAACACGGCCTGGAAACCTTTCGGCGCCAAACGCTTGGCTTCCGGCCACAAGTCCTGTGTGGATTTATCGATGGTATCGCTTGCCCCCATGGCCACGGCGGCATTGCGCTTGTGCGCCGATCCCACCACGCCGACTACGCAGCAGCCATGCAAGCGGCCTAGCTGGCATAGGGCCGAGCCGACGCCACCGGCAGCAGAATGCACCAGCCAGACATCGCCGGCCTTGGGAAGCACCTGCTCACGCACCATGAACCATGCGGTCAGGAACACCGTCGGCAGAGCAGCGGCTTGGGCGTAGCTCAGTGTGTCCGGTTTGCGGAACACACGATCGGATTTCAGCACGATGTGCGAGCAGTAACCACCAAAAAGTGTCAACGCCAATACCTGATCGCCGACGGCATGCTCAGTCACCTGGCTGCCGACAGCAGTGATTACGCCTGACAGCTCAAAGCCCGGTGTGATCGGGTAGCCATGCAGTTCCTTGGCAGAGGCGTAAAGACCCATGCGGATGATGCCATCAGCGTAATTCACGCCGCAGGCTTTAACGACAATCAGCACTTCATCGTCACCAACAGCGGGCAAAGGGGCTTCAACCAGTTTGAGCGCCTCGTAGCCGCCGGGGCGATCGATCTGGATTTTATACAGGAGGTCTGTCACGGGTTCGGTTCCTTTCAGGATGTGTCTACAGTAAACCGACTGCATTATTGATGCCACAAAAAAGCCGCCTTTCGGCGGCTTTTGACGATAGCATGGTTGTTTCAGCGTTGTGGCGAGCGTTGACGACCGCGCGGGCTTCCCCCCGGATTGCTGCTTTTCGGTTTCTGAGAGGCCATACCATGACTTTTCAAATGACCGGGTTGGGCCGGTTTGCGGCGCGGGGCCTGATGGCCGGACGGCTTGCCTCGCGCAGGCGTCAGATCCATACGCATGACCGTGGTCGGTTCGAAGCCGGGTTTCGATTCCAGAACGATGTCCTGCTTCAGCAGACGGTTCACGGCGCGCAACAGGCCGCCCTCATCGGTGGCGACCAAGGACACGGCATCGCCATTGGCGCCGGCGCGGCCGGTACGACCGATACGATGCACATAATCTTCCGCCACCATCGGCATGTCGAAGTTAATCACCAACGGCAGTAAGGGGATATCGAGACCACGGGCGGCTACGTCGGTGGCGCACAGAACACGTACGTTGCCGGCTTTGAAGTCCGACAGGGCTTTCAGACGCTGGCCTTGGCTCTTGTTGCCGTGGATGGCGAGCGCGGGGATGCCGTCCTTGGTAATCTGTTCGGCGATGCGGTTGCACAGATGCTTGGTTTTCACGAACACCAGGATCTGCTCCTGATAGCGTTCGCTCAGGATGTGCATCAGCAGTTCGCGCTTCTTGCTTGGGTCGACCGGATGCGCGATGTGATTGACGGTATGCGCCACGGTGTTCTGTGATGAAACCTGAACCTCGATCGGATTGCGCATGAACTGCAGCGCCAGTTGTTTGATCGGCGCATCGAAGGTGGCCGAGAACAGCAGGGTCTGGCGCTGTTTCGGAACCTGGTTGAGGATTTTCTTGATGGCCGGCAGGAAGCCCATGTCGAGCATGCGGTCGGCTTCGTCCAGAATCAGAGTTTCCACCCGGTGCAGCTGCGCGGTACCGCGTTCCAGATGGTCGATCAGACGGCCGGGCGTGGCCACCAGGATATCGAGGCCCTTGCCGAGTGCCATCATTTGTGGATTCATGCTGGCACCACCGTACATGACGGCGGTACGCAGACGAATATGCTTGCCATATTCACGAATGCTGGTGTGCACCTGCACGGCCAGCTCCCGTGTCGGTACCAGAATCAGGACGCGCGGACCTTTGGCTTTCGGGTTCGGATATTCGGCCAGACGCTGCAGGATAGGCAGCGTGAATGCAGCGGTTTTGCCGGTGCCGGTTTGGGCACCGCCAAGCACGTCTTGACCATTGAGAATGGCGGGAATAGCCTGGCTTTGAATGGCAGTGGGTTCCGTGTAGCCCTTATCGGACAGCGCACGGACGAGCTCGGGCATCAGCCCAAGGGATTGAAATGGCATGTTGTAACTCCTGCGGGGGCAATGTCCCTAACACCACATTGCTTTCATTGCGCCCTGAGGCGCCTGAGAATGGGTTCGTGCGGAGTAAGTGCGTAAAGCACAGAGATTAGGAAACGAACCGTTTCTTTGTGCCGATATTGTAGGCGCTTTGGCCCGATAAAGCGAATCGGTGCTGAATCGGCCGTTCAGCCGGGCTCAATCGCCCAAGAGCACACGCTTGGCGTCCACATAGTATTTCTGCCAGTAGGGTGTATCGATGTTGTCCATGCGCACGGTGCCGCCGGAGCTCGGGGCATGTACGAAGCGGCGTTCCCCGACATAGATGCCGATATGGCTGACGCGGCCGCCGAGCGTATTGAAGTAAACCAGATCACCCGGGTACAGGTGGTCCTTTTCCACCCGTGGCGCATCGATGTCGATCAAGGCCGCCGTGGTACGCGGCAATTTCAGGCCGGCGCTGTGCAGGAAAACATAATTGATCAAGCCCGAACAGTCAAAGCCGGACTCCGGGGAGTTGCCGCCATAGCGGTAGGGCGTTCCGACCAGGCCGATAGCCTGAAACAAGACATCATTGGCCGCCGCTTTGAGGTTGCCGGGCAGAACGGTGTCTTCCTCGCCGAGGCCGGTCACTTCCGGCTGCTCGCCACCGCGGCTGCGTTCCGGCCCGCTGGCACAGGCGCTCAGGAGCGCGGCCAGCAGCAGCAAAACGGTGATTTTCGTGGATTTTACTGGCATTCCAGCGCGTTCAATCGGATAATAGTCCGCTTGATTGTGCCCGATACGGGCATTTCCGTCACCTCTCCCGATCTGGATGCGTTATGTCGATTGAAAAAAACTCCGTGGTTTCCTTTCATTACACCGTTGCCGAAACCGGTAAAGAACCGCTGGAAAGCTCGAAAGACGGCAATGCCCTGACCGTTCTGGTCGGCCATGGCGCCATCATCCCGGGCCTGGAAGAGGCGCTGATCGGCAAACAGGCCGGCGATAAGGTCGAAGCGACGGTCAGCCCGGACCAGGCCTACGGCGAGCGCCGTGACGGCATGACCCAGCGCATTCCGAAGAAACTGTTCAAGAACGCCAAACTGGTCAATGGCCAGCAGGTCGTACTGCCGACTGAAATGGGTCCGCGCGCGATGACCATCCTGAAAGTCGGCATGACCACGGTCGATGTCGATCTCAATCATCCGATGGCCGGAAAGTCGCTTGACTTCACGGTCGAGATCCTCGATGTCCGCGCCGCGACCGAAGAAGAAATCGCACACGGCCATGTGCACGGCGAAGGTGGAGTTCAGCACTGACACCTTACTTCCGACCTATGGTCGGATGAAAAGTCTGCGGTTAACCTAGGTAAAAAGGAGCCGCAATGACCAGCACAGTGCAGCATTTCCATCCGACCAGTGCCTCGAAACGCATTGACATGCTCGATGCCATCCGGGGTTTTGCCTTATTCGGCATTCTGCTGATGAATCTCGAGGCCTTCAATGGCCCGATCATGCAGTCCATGACCGGCATTGATCCGTCGTTGCGCGGCGCCGATCGCATCGCCGATGCCTTCATCTACATCTTCGTGCAAGGCAAGTTCTGGACCCTGTTTTCGTTGCTGTTCGGCATCGGCTTCGCCATCATGCAAGACAGTGCTGCCCGAAGCAACCAGGATTTCCGTCGAATCTATAAGCGCCGGCTATGGGCGTTGCTTGCTATCGGTGCTGCGCACGCCATCCTGGTCTGGGAGGGCGATATCCTGTTTAGCTATGCAGTGGCCGGATTCGTCCTGCTATGGCGCATGAAAAGCGATGTCCCGCCGCGTCTGTCACGTATTCTGATGGTGTATTGTGCGCCTCTGGTCTTGCTGGCCTTTGCCGGTGCCATGGCCGGAAATCATGATGACAGCGGGAATTTCCGCGAAATGATGGCCGAGGAAGTCCGCTATCAAGGCCACAGCGCTTATCTGGCGACCCTGCAATGGCGTGCCGGCTATTTTCTTCTGAATCTTGGCAATCTAGTCATTCTGCTACCGATGGCCGTCGCCGTGTTTGCACTTGGCGTAAGACTTCATCGTCTGGGCTGGTCCCGTCCGGCAATGTCAGGGGGTGACGGCGGTGCCCGTCTGGCGCTTTACTGCTATTTTTCCGGCCTTGCGCTCATGCTTGCGAGCATCGGCATTGCGCCCGACGTCTCGCCGGTCCAGATTGATGCGAAGTTTGCGGCGGTGAATATCATCAACATGCTGGCGGGATTGCTGATGTGTCTCGGCATGTTTTTCGGCCTGCGCTGGCTGTGGTCACGACCCTGGTTTCAGGCGCGTTTGGCCCTGCTGGCGCCGCTGGGGCGCATGGCCTTGAGCAATTATCTCGGCCAATCCCTGATCTGTACCCTGATTTTCAGTGGCTATGGCCTTGGTTATTTCCAGCAGTTGCCGCGTGCCTGGCACATTCCTTTCGCCATCGCCGTGATTGCGGTCCAGACGCTTTTCAGCACCTGGTGGCTAGCGCGCTTTAGCATGGGGCCGGTCGAATACCTCTGGCGCTGGCTCACTTACGGGAAGCGTCCGAACTTTGTATCATAGGCCGAGTCCTTCACGTACCCGTCCATGAACCCTGGCAATGACGATGTTTTGATTCTTGGCGGTGGCGTCATCGGCCTGAGCTGCGCGCTATTTCTGCTTGAGCAGGGGCGCTCCGTGAGGATTCTTGAAAAAAATACCGTCGGTGGTGCCACATCGCTTGGCAACTGCGGCACCATCACTCCGAGCCATGCCCCACCGCTAGCAGCCCCCGGGATGATCGGCAAGGCTCTGAAATACATGACGCAAGCCGATGCGCCGTTTTACATCAAGCCCTCAACCGACCTGTCCCTTCTGGATTGGCTGCTGCGTTTCTCGTTGCGCTGCAACGGCCGCGACCACCGCCAATCTGCCTTGGCCAAAGCCAAATTGCTGAACGCCTCGCGACCACTGCTGGAAGACCTTATTGTCCGATATGCTTTTGATTGCGGATTCGAGGCCAATGGTGAAATGTATGTCTGCAGAACCCCTGAGGGTCTGGATGCGCTGGTGGAGGAGTTGCCGTTATTGGCCGAGTGCGGTGTCATTGCAGAGTTGTTGGATGCCGATATGCTAGCCGCACGCGAGCCTGCCCTAATGCCCGGGATGGCAGGAGGAATTTTCTTCCCCAATGACGCCCATTTTCGGCCAGACGCCTACTGCGCGTCGTTGGCGGGTGCCGTGAGGGCGCTTGGCGGAATCATCGAGGAACAGTGTGAGGTGCTAAGTGTTGCCGTCGATGGTGATCGCGTCACATGCGTGGAAACTGCCTGCGGTCGTCGGTATGGCACTCAGGTGCTGGTCGCCTTGGCGGCCTGGTCGCCGGCCATGCTGCGCAGTCTCGGACTGGCTCTTCCGATACAGCCCGGAAAGGGCTATTCCATTTCCTATAGTTTGCCGCCTATTGTTCCGAAAACCCCGTTGGTACTGACCGAGCGCAGTGTCTGCGTGACCTCTTGGGCCGAGGGTTACCGTCTGGGCAGCACCATGGAGTTCGCCGGTTTCGATGATAGTCTGAATATTCAGCGGCTCAATGCCCTCGAGCGTGGCGCCCGTGAATATTTACGGACTCCGGTAGGCGGAGAAGTACTGTCGCGGTGGTCTGGTTGGCGTCCGATGACTTATGACGATTTGCCGATACTCGGTCGTTCGCCGAAGCACCGGAATTTGTTTCTCGCCACAGGGCACGGCATGCTGGGCATGAGCATGAGCGCCATTACTGGTCAACTTCTTGCCGCGCAGATGACCGGCAATGAGCCCGCCATCGATCTGGCGCCATATTCGGCAGCACGATTCTGATGCATTGCTTCGAACTGCATCGCGGATCCTTGCCGTTGTTGGTCAGTCTTCCGCACAATGGTATCGAGATCCCGGACGATATCCGTTCATCCCTAGTGGATGAGGCGCAGTCGGCGCCGGATACCGATTGGCATGTCGATCGGCTATATGATTTTGCGATATCGCTCGGCGCTTCGGTGTTGAAACCGCGATACTCCCGTTACGTGATCGATCTGAATCGGCCGCCGGATGATGCGTCCTTGTATCCTGGTCAGAACGTGACCGGATTGTGCCCGACCATCGCTTTTTCTGGACGGCCCATTTACCGGGACGGCAAAGCCCCCGATTCTGAAGTCATTATCCAACGACGGGCACTTTATTGGCAGCCTTATCACGCCGCGCTTCAGACGGAGCTGCACCGCCTCAAGCTGGCGCATGGCCGGGCATTGCTGTGGGAAGGGCATTCGATCCGTCCTGAATTGCCTTACTTATTCGAGGGACGTTTACCGGACTTCAATCTTGGCACCGCAGAGGGACGCAGTTTCCCCGATGCCCGGCTACGGGCGGTTGAAGCCGTTCTGGCCACCCAAAGTGATTACAACTGGATCAGCAACGGCCGTTTCAAGGGCGGTTACATCACCCGCCATTACGCGGATCCCCAGGCCGGCATCCATGCCTTCCAGCTGGAACTGGCACAGAGCACCTATCTCGATGAAAGCATGACAGTATTCGACGCGGTCAAGGCTGCGCCGGTACAGGCGCTGATCGCCCGCATGATGGACGTAGCGCTTCACGTGCCGGATTGAGCCATGCGCCAGGGTGGGCTGTAACCGGCCGCTTTGACCGAGAAATCAGAGCCGCTTCGCGTCCTGGCTCTAACGCCTGTTCAGCTGTCTCAGAGCTCGAGCGAGGCTAGATCGCCCTTGGTTTCCAGCCAGTGCTTGCGGTCGGCCGCACGTTTTTTGGCCAGCAGCATGTCCATCAGCGCATCGGTCTGTTTGATGTCGTCGATCGTCAATTGCACCAGACGGCGGGTATCAGGATGTACGGTTGATTCGCGTAGTTGTGCCGGATTCATTTCGCCAAGGCCCTTGAAGCGCGTCACGCTGATCTGTCCCTTGACTTTTTCCTTTTCGATACGATCCAGCAGGATGCGTTTTTCCTCTTCATCGAGGGCGTAGAATACCTGTTTGCCGACGTCGATGCGGAACAGCGGCGGCATGGCCACGAAGATGTGTCCGGCATTGACCAGTGCCGGAAAATGTTTGAGGAACAGCGCCGACAGCAGCGTGGCGATATGCAGGCCATCGGAGTCGGCATCGGCCAAGATGATCACCTTGCCGTAGCGCAGACCTTCAATATTTTCCACGCCTGGGTCGCAGCCGATGGCTACCGCCAGATCATGTACTTCATTGGATGCCAGCACGCCCGAGCTGGCTACTTCCCAGGTATTCAGTATCTTGCCGCGTAGCGGCATGATAGCCTGGAACTCCTTGTTGCGGGCCTGTTTGGCCGAGCCGCCGGCGGAGTCACCTTCGACCAAAAACAGCTCCGTGCGCGAAAGATCCTGCGAGATGCAGTCAGCCAGCTTGCCGGGCAGGGCGGGCCCCTGGGTGATTTTCTTGCGGACCACCTGCTTCTCGGTTTTCAGGCGCGCCGCAGCACGTTCGATGGCCAGCATGGCGATAGCGGTTCCGGCTTCGACATGCTGGTTCAGCCAGAGCGAAAAAGCATCATGCACGGCAGATTCGATGAAGGCAGCGGCCTGCCTGGAACTCAGACGTTCTTTGGTCTGGCCGCTGAACTGGGGGTCGGTCAGCTTTAGGCTCAATACGTAACTGACCCGGTCCCAGACATCTTCCGGCGCCAGTTTGACACCGCGCGGCAACAGGTTACGAAAGTCGCAGAACTCCCGCAGGGCGTCGGTCAATCCCGAGCGCAGGCCGTTTACATGCGTACCGCCCTGTGCGGTCGGAATGAGATTGACGTAGCTCTCCTGCACCAGCTCGCCTTCCGGTAGCCAGGTCAGCGCCCAGTCGACGACTTCGCTTTCCTTGCTCAGATGGCCACCGAACAGTTCCGCCGGCAACAGTTCCTTGCCGGTCAGTTCACCGAGCAGGTAATCACTCAATCCGTTTTCGTAAAACCATTGGTTGCGCTCGCCGCTGGCCTCGTCGAACAGCGAAACATTCAGGCCCGGACATAGTACGGCCTTGGCGCGCAAAAGATGGCGCAGAGCTTTAACTGCGAATTTGTTGGTGTCGAAATATTTACCGTCCGGCCAGAAGCGTACACGCGTACCGGAGTTACGTTTTCCGATGGTGCCGACGATTTCCAGTGCGGAGCTGCGGAATCCATCCTGGAATTGCATGCGGTACTCATTGCCATCGCGCTTGATCCCGACATCCACCTTCCTGGAAAGGGCATTGACTACGGACACCCCGACGCCGTGCAGGCCGCCGGAAAAGGTATAGTTTTTGCCACTGAATTTGCCGCCGGCATGCAGGCGGGTCAGAATCAGTTCCACGCCGGGGATGCCTTCGTCCGGATGAATGTCCACCGGCATGCCGCGACCGTCGTCAATGACCTCGCAGCTGCCGTCGGCATATAGGGTGACTTCGATTGATTTGGCGTGCCCGGCCAGGGCTTCGTCGATGGCGTTATCGATGACTTCCTGCGCCAGATGGTTCGGGCGGGATGTGTCGGTATACATGCCTGGACGGCGTTTGACCGGATCCAGGCCGGAAAGGACTTCAATGTCGGCGGCGTTATAACGGGTATTCATGGCTGTTCAGGGGGTGGCTAAGCGAGTGTATTCAGGATGCTATCTACGCCGTTTGCGGTCAAGTGGAATTAAAAAGGTGCGTTTTTGCCCGCAAGTCGGTAAAATGGTGCTTTCCAACGCTCTCTTTTCCCATGACGCGTTTAATCTTTGTTACCGGCGGTGTGGTCTCTTCCTTGGGCAAAGGCATCGCTGCCGCTTCCCTGGCCGCCATTCTCGAGGCCCGCGGCCTCAACATCACCATGATGAAGCTCGATCCCTACCTCAATGTGGATCCGGGCACCATGTCGCCGTTCCAGCATGGCGAGGTGTATGTTACTGACGATGGCGCCGAAACCGATCTGGATCTTGGCCATTACGAGCGCTTCGTGCGTACGCACTTGACGCGTAAAAACTCGATCACCACTGGTCGCATTTACGACAACGTCATCCGAAAAGAGCGTCGTGGCGATTACCTTGGTGGCACCGTGCAGGTCATTCCGCATGTGACCGATGAAATCAAACAGGCCATTTATGCCGCCACCGAAGGCTTCGATGTCGGCCTGGTCGAAATCGGCGGCACCGTGGGTGATATCGAATCGCTACCGTTCCTGGAAGCCATCCGCCAGATCCGTAGCGAGCGCGGCCCTGAAAAAGCCATCTTCCTGCATTTGACCCTGGTACCCTATATCGCCGCTGCCGGTGAGTTGAAAACCAAACCGACCCAGCACTCGGTCAAAGAGCTACGATCGATTGGTATCCAGCCTGATATCTTGCTTTGCCGCAGCGAGCAGCCTCTGCCGGAAAGCGATCGCCGCAAGATTGCCCTGTTCACCAATGTGCCGGAAGAGGCGGTCATCAGCTGTCTGGACGTCGATACCATCTATAAGCTACCGTTATGGCTGCACGATCAGGGTCTGGATACCATCGCCATCCGTCGCTTACGTCTGGAAGACATGGTCGGTCCGGCTGATCTCAGCGAATGGCGTGATGTGGTCGATGCGGTAGAGCATCCGGTCGATGAAGTTACCATTGCCGTGGTCGGCAAATACGTCGATCACCAGGATGCCTATAAATCCATCGGTGAGGCCCTGCGCCATGGCGGCTTGCGGCAGCGCACCCGCGTGCGCTTGAAATGGCTGGAGTCCGAACAGATCGAAACCGACGGTACCACCGTGCTGGCTGATGTCGATGGAATTTTGGTTCCGGGTGGCTTCGGTGACCGAGGCTTCGAAGGCAAAGTGGCCACCTCGAAATATGCGCGTGACCACAAAGTTCCTTATTTCGGCATCTGTTACGGCATGCAGGCTGCGGTGGTCGACATTCTGCGTGACAAAGGCGGACTGCCCGGTGCTAATACCACCGAAATCGATCGCCAATGCGTAGATCCGGCGATTGCATTGATTACTGAATGGCGCACCACCAGCGGTGAAGTCGAACGCCGAAGTGCTGATTCCGACATGGGGGGTACCATGCGTCTGGGGCTTCAGGAATGCCGGTTGAAGCCGGGCACGCTTGCCCACAGCCTGTATGGCAAAGACGTGGTGTCCGAACGTCACCGCCATCGCTATGAATTCAACAATGCCTACCGCGAAGCGCTCGAAAAAGCCGGCATGACCATCTCGGCGCAGTCGATGGATGGATTGCTGGTGGAGATGGTCGAAATCCCCGGTCACCCCTGGTTCCTGGCCTGCCAGGCGCATCCGGAGTTCCTGTCCACGCCGCGTTACGGACATCCCCTGTTCAGCGGCTTTATCAAAGCCGCACGCCAGAAGAAATCCGGCGCCACTGTTTAAGGATATTGCTCATGAAACTATGCAGCTTCGATGTGGGTTTGGATCAACGCTTTTTCCTGATTGCCGGCCCGTGCGTCATCGAGTCCATGCAACTGCAACTGGATGTTGCAGGACAATTGAAGGAAATCACGAGTACGCTCGGAATTCCATTCATTTTCAAGTCGAGTTTTGACAAAGCCAATCGCACTTCTGGTGCCAGTTTCCGGGGCCCGGGGTTGGAAGAGGGCCTGAAGGTGCTGGCCGAAGTAAAGCGCCAGATCGGCGTTCCGGTGCTGACCGATGTGCATGAATACACCCCGATGGATGAAGTCGCGGCAGTCGTGGATGTGCTGCAGACACCGGCCTTTCTGTGCCGTCAGACCGATTTCATCCAGAAGGTGGCTTCAGCCGGCCGACCGGTCAATATCAAGAAAGGCCAGTTCCTGTCGCCGTGGGAAATGAAGCATGTGGCTGCCAAGGCCAAAGCCACCGGCAATGAACAGATCATGGTCTGCGAACGTGGTGCCAGCTTCGGCTATAACAATCTGGTGTCCGATATGCGGTCTCTGAGTGTGATGCGCGATACCGGCTGTCCGGTAGTGTTCGACGCCACCCACTCAGTGCAACTGCCCGGCGGCATGGATGGTAAATCCGGTGGCCAACGCCAGTTCGTGCCAGTGCTCTCGCGTGCGGCGATGGCAGTCGGTATTGCTGGTATCTTCATGGAAACCCACCCGAATCCAGATGTGGCGCTCTCGGATGGTCCCAATGCCTGGCCCTTACCGAAAATGAAAGCTTTGCTGGAAAACCTGATGGCGTTCGACGAGGCCGCCAAGCGCGGCGGTTTCATCGAAGACCACCTTTAATCCCGACGTCCATATACGGAAGAACCGTCATGAGCCAGATCAGCAAGATCATTGCCCGCGAAATTCTCGACAGCCGCGGTAACCCGACGCTTGAGGCCGAAGTCACTCTGAGCAGTGGTCAGGTTGGCCGAGCTGCCGTGCCCTCGGGTGCATCCACCGGATCGAAAGAAGCTATTGAGCTGCGTGACGGTGACAAAACCCGTTATCAAGGCAAGGGCGTCAAAAAGGCGGTCGAGCATGTCAACGGAGAAATCGCAAAGGCTCTGAACGGTTTCGACGTGTTTGACCAAACTGGACTGGATCAGCGTCTGATCAATCTTGACGGCACCGAGAACAAAGCCCGCCTTGGCGCCAATGCCTTGCTCGGTGTTTCGTTGGCTGCTGCCCACGCCGCCGCCGCCGCTAAAGATCGGGCGCTCTGGCAGTATCTGGCCAATGACAACGACGTGGCTTTGCCGGTGCCGATGATGAACATCATCAATGGCGGTGCGCATGCCGACAATAACGTCGACATGCAGGAGTTCATGGTATTGCCGGTCGGGTTTGATTCCTTTAGCGAAGCCCTGCGTGCCGGTACCGAGATCTTCCATAGTCTGAAGTCGGTTCTCAAAGGTCGCGGCCTGAGCACCTCGGTCGGCGATGAGGGCGGCTTTGCCCCGGATCTGCGCTCGAACGAAGAAGCGCTGGAAACCATTCTGGAAGCCATTGCCAAGGCGGGCTACCACGCCGGTGACGATATCTTGCTGGGTCTAGATGTCGCCAGCACCGAGTTCTTTGACAACGGCAAATACAATCTGATGGGCGAGGGCAAGCGTCTGAGCTCCGAGCAGTTCTGTGATTTTCTCAGTGACTGGTCCCGCAAATATCCGATCTTCACCATTGAAGATGGCATGGCCGAAAATGATTGGGACGGTTGGAAGCTGCTGACCGATGCCATCGGAAAGGATGTGCAACTGGTCGGCGATGATCTGTTCGTGACCAATCCGGCCATCTTCCAGGATGGCATCAAGCAAAACATTGCCAACGCCATCCTTATCAAGGTGAATCAGATCGGCACGCTCACCGAAACCCTGCAGGCTATCGCCATGGCTGATGCCAACCGCTATGCGGCCATCGTCTCGCACCGATCGGGTGAAACCGAAGACACCACCATCGCCGATATCGCCGTAGCAACGACCGCAACCCAGATCAAGACCGGTTCCCTGTGCCGTTCCGACCGCGTTGCAAAATACAACCAGCTCCTGCGCATCGAACAGGCTTTGGGTGCGAAAGCACGCTACGTCGGCCGTGACGCATTCATGAGCCTCAAACGCTGAGACGTGGACGCATTGACCCGAAACATTTGGACCTATATCGTGCTGGCGCTTGCACTGGCGCTGTTGCAGTACAAGTTCTGGTTCGGACAGGGAAACTGGCGTCAGGTGGAACAGTTGCGTGCCCAGATTCAGACACAACAGACTGAAAATCGTGAACTATTGCGTCGTAATAAAGCGCTTGCTGCCGAAGTGAAGGATCTCAAGTCAGGTGTAGATGCGGTCGAGGAGAGGGCGCGCAACGAGATGGGCATGATCAAAGCCGGCGAAACCTTCTATCGCGTGGTCGATCCTGAAAAAAAAATGGATGCCTCCCCGACGCCGGATGCGTCGCGGCCATGATCTGGGCCATTATTCCGGCAGCCGGTAACGGCTCCCGTTCAGGCTGCGATGTTCCCAAGCAATACCGGCCATTGCTTGGCAAGCCGATGATCGAACACGTTCTTGATCTGCTGGCACAGCACCCGGATATCCATGGCATCATGCTTGCGCTGGCCCCCGGTGATGACCGTTGGCAGAGCGTGAAAATGTGGCGCAATAAACCTTTGCGTACCTGTGCCGGCGGCCAGCGCCGGAGCGATAGCGTCTTGGCTGGTATTGTGTCTTTGAGGGAAGTGCTGAGCCCGGATGCCTGGATTCTGGTGCATGATGCCGCACGGCCCTGTCTGCGACTTGAAGATCTGAACAGGCTCATCGAGGCGGCCTGCGTGCATCCGGTCGGCGGTCTGCTGGCTGGCCGGATGACTGATACGGTCAAACGCGGCGACGCCTATAATCAGGTGGAAGGCACGCTCGATCGCAGCATGCTGTGGCGTGCCCATACGCCACAACTGTTTCCGGCACGCAGCCTGCAGCATGCGCTTCAGCATGCCCATCAGGAAAATGCCGATATCACTGACGAGAGCAGCGCGATGGAGCGTCTAGGTCTTTCGCCCTTGCTGGTACAGGGTGCCGACGACAACATCAAGGTAACCGGGCCGGAAGATTTCGCGCTCGCGGAAGCCATACTGACAACGAGGAATGCACCATGATGCGAATCGGTTCGGGCTTCGATGTCCATGCCTTCGGTGCTGGGGATCACGTAGTGCTTGGTGGCGTGCGCATTGCCCACACTCGCGGGTTGTCGGCGCACTCCGATGGCGATGTATTGATTCACGCCCTGTGCGATGCCCTGCTCGGCGCGTTGGCAC
Source organism: Arenimonas sp. (assembly GCF_044348765.1). GTDB lineage: Bacteria > Pseudomonadota > Gammaproteobacteria > Xanthomonadales > Xanthomonadaceae > Arenimonas. Next base: position 14,352 of record NZ_JBIKSE010000010.1, on the reverse strand, counting down.
TCGGTGATATCGGCGTGCATTTCCCGCCCTCCGATCCGCGCTGGAAGGATGCCGACAGCACAATCCTGCTCGCACAGTGCATGGCCATGGTGTGTGACAAGGGTTACCAACTTTGCAACCTTGATGCCACCGTGATTTGCGAGCTTCCGAAGATCAACCCCCATGTGGCCGTCATGCGGGCGCGTTTGGCCGAAGTCATGAAGTGCGACATCGGACGCATTTCTGTCAAAGCAACGACCACCGAAATGCTTGGATTTACGGGGCGTGGCGAGGGCATAGCCGTACAGGCGATTGTTCTTCTGGAAACACGGTGAACCTGCCGCGCGCTCTGGCCACAGCGCCGGTCAGTGGGCGCATCCGCTGCGTTCCCGAGGACTTCATTGTCGAAGAACTTCCGGGTTTTGAAGCAACCGGCGAGGGCGAACACCTACTGTTGACGGTCCGCAAGCGCGGCATGAACACGGTTTTCTGTGCAGAGCGCATTGCCCGCTGGGCCGGCATCGATATCCGTGATGTTTCCTATGCCGGAATGAAAGACCGGCATGCTGTGACCACCCAGCGGTTCTCGGTACGGTTGCCGAAGAAGTCAGCACCTGATGTCACATTGCTGAGTAACGATGAATGCAACGTGCTTGAAGCGCTTTGGCATAACCGAAAATTGGCGCGTGGCGCTCTGGCCGGAAATCGTTTTACCCTGACACTGCGTGAACTCCAGGGTGATCGCGATGTCCTGGATTCTGCGCTACGACTTCTGGCGACGCAGGGTGTCCCCAATTACTTCGGCGAACAGCGCTTCGGTACCGAGCATGCTAATGTCGGCAAAGCGCTGGCTATGTTTGAAGGGCGTCGGGTGGACCGCGCCAAACGCTCGATCTACCTTTCTGCGGCTCGATCCTATCTATTCAACCAAGTGCTGGCGATGCGTGTCGAACAGGGCAGCTGGAACACCGCGATGGACGGGGAAGTGTGGATGCTGGAAGGCACCCAAAGCATTTTTGGTCCCGAGCCGTTGAGTGACGAGATTGCTGCGCGCTGTGCGGCATTCGATATCCACCCGACCGGGCCGTTATGGGGCGCGGGTGTGTTACGCAGTTCGTTGGCCGTTCTTGATCTGGAATGCCAACTTCCGGTTTTGCAGCCGGCCTTGTGTCACGGGCTGGAGCAGGCCGATCTGCGGCAGGAGCGGCGGGCTTTGCGATTGCTTCCGAAAGATCTGTCATGGTGCTTCATCGATGAGCACAGCTTAGAGCTTCGCTTCGAATTGCCGCCCGGGACCTATGCGACCTCGGTTCTGGCCGAGCTCGGCCGCTTCGATTAAGCGGTACTGACCCCGAACAGGCTGCCGATGCCCCAGGTAGCAGCCATTGCCAGAGCGCCCCAGAACAGCACCCGTACCGCACCTTTGAGCACGGGAGCGCCGCCCGTACGGGCGGCCAGTGCGCCCAGTGCGCCGAGGGAGAGCAGGGTGCTGATCGCAACGGCCCACATCATGTCTGCTGCAGGCATCAGCCATGCCACCGCCAAAGGCAGAACGGCACCGGCAGCGAAACTGGCCGCCGATGAAAATGCCGCTTGCACAGGTTGGGCACTGAAATTTGCGGTAATGCCTAGCTCGTCGCGGGCATGTGCACCCAGCGCATCATATGCGGTCAATTGCAGGGCAACCTGCTTGGCCAGATCAGGCGTCAGGCCGCGGTGCACGTAAATGGCCGTGAGTTCTTTCAACTCGCCATCGGGGTCGGTTTCCAGTTCGCGCGTTTCCTTGGCCATATCGGCTTTTTCGGTATCGGTCTGCGAGTGCACCGAGACGTATTCTCCGGCCGCCATGGACATCGCGCCGGCGACCAAGCCGGCCACACCGGCTACCAGTACCGCCTGCTTTCCGCCATTGGCCGCGGCAACGCCGATGATCAGACTGGCCGTGGAGACAATGCCGTCGTTGGCGCCCAGCACCGCGGCACGTAACCAGCCGATATGTTCGGTTCTATGACGTTCCGTATGGCGATGGGGCATAGCAGGATTCCTTGTGATCAGGGTTATTCGATCAGCACCAAAGCGGCACCGGCGCCGCCTTGGTTCTCGGGGGCGCTGCAGAAGGCAAGCACCCGTCCTTGATGGCGAAGCACTTTGTCGACGACATTCATCAGTACCGGTCCGGCTTCCGAGCGTGCACCTTTGCCGTGTATGATGCGGATACAATGTAATCCTTGCTTAGAGGCCTGGCTGAGGAACTGCTTGAGCCAACGTTCGGCATCCATGGCGGTCATGCCGTGCAGGTCGAATTCGCCATCCACGCGGATACTGCCGGATTTGAGTTTGCGCATCAGTCGGCCATCGACTTTTGGCCCTTGGAATAACAGAGGCTCGCTGCCCAAGAGCAGCGCTTCGGCATCATTCATGCGTCGGGACTGGAGCAGGGCGTCGTGTTCGTCGCGTTCGAACATGCCTGCGCGCGGTTTCGGCTTAGCTTTCTGTAGCCGGCTTTCGGTATGCCGATGCACGATGACCGGCCCGATGGCCTCTCGAAAGAGCTCGCTGTCCTCGGGGCTGATTGGCGGCGTTTTCTTGCTCATGTCGCCATGATAGCAAAGTCGTTGCACTTAGAGACTTGCCCAGGATCCCCAGTTTTGTCCCGTTTCTGGTGCGAATACGGGTATCATATTTGCATGCGCATACTCATCAGCAACGACGACGGCATCGAGGCGCCGGGCATCATCGCCTTGGCGCAAGGCCTTAGTACCGCCGGGCACGAGCTTTTCATCGTCGCCCCCGATCGCGACCGATCCGGTGCTTCCAATTCCCTGACGCTTGGTTCGCCCATTCGCGCCCGCCATCTTTCCGATAACCGGGTGAGCGTCACCGGCACCCCCACCGATTGCGTGCATCTTGCGTTAGCCGGGCTGCTGCCGGATGATCCAGATATCGTGCTATCAGGCATTAACAACACTGCCAATCTGGGCGATGACGTGATTTACTCCGGTACTGTGGCCGCGGCCATGGAAGGTCGCTGCCTCGGCCTTCCGGCTATCGCGCTGAGCTGCGCCAGTCCCGATCATAAACCCCGTCATTACGACAGCAGCGTACGGGTTGCACAACTGCTGATCGAACGACTGCTCAGCGATCCTTTGCCTGCCGACACCATCCTGAATGTCAATATTCCGGATTTACCATGGGCCGAAATCAAAGGCTTTGAGGTCACCCGCCTTGGGCATCGCCACCGGGCAGAGCCCTGTGTGCAGCAGATTGATCCGCGCGGACGTCCGATGTGGTGGATTGGTCCGGCCGGACCTGAGCAGGACGGTGGACCGGGTACCGATTTTCATGCGGTTAAAACCGGGTTTGTCTCAATCACCCCCATTCATGTCGACCTGACGCGCTATCAGGCGCTTGAGAAGGTATCCGGTTGGGCGCAAGACCTTTCGAAAGTGCTGTCGGCATGAACCGAATCGAGTTGCGCCCGGAAAGCAAAGGCTTGGGCATGACCTCGCAACGTGCCCGTGACCGTCTGGTCGAGCGGCTGCGCGAACAGGGTATCCGTGACGAGCGCGTTCTCAATGTCATGCGTGCATTGCCGCGCCATGCCTTCATCGATGAAGGTCTGGCATCACGTGCCTATGAGGACACCGCACTGCCGATCGGTAACGGGCAGACCATTTCCCAGCCCTGGGTGGTGGCGCGGATGACCGAAGCATTGATAGAAACCGGTATGCCCGGAAAGGTTCTGGAAATCGGCACCGGCTCGGGTTATCAGACCGCCGTATTGGCCGCGCTCGGGATTCAGGTGTTTACGGTCGAGCGCATCGAGGAGCTTTTGCGCAGTGCACGTCCGCGCTTCCGCAGCCTCAAGCTTCACGAGCAGATCCGCTCAAAACATGATGATGGAAATCTTGGTTGGCCGGAAAATGCTCCGTTCGATGCAGTCCTGCTGACCTGTGCCGCTCCGGCGCTGGTGACGCCGCTATTGGTGCAACTGGCTGAGCCGGGGGTATTGGTTTCTCCGGTCGGTACGGATGCCGGAAAACAGAAACTATTACGCATCATCAAAGCCGATGGTGCAACCAGCGAGCAGGATCTCGGTCCGGTCAGCTTCGTTCCGCTGCTTCCGGGAGTGTTCTGATGACCTTGTTCAAAGGATTGTACGAACGCGCCATTCTCTGGGCGGCACATCCCAAGGCCCCATGGTATCTGGGGTTTCTGAGCTTCATTGAGGCGATTTTTTTTCCTGTCATCCCGGAAGTGATGATGGCGCCGATGTCTCTGGCCAAACCGAAAGAAGCCTACCGTTATGCCACCATCAGTCTGATAAGCGGTCTGGGCGGATCCTTGCTCGGTTACGCTTTCGGTCATTATGCCTATGAGTTTTTCAGTCCTTTGCTGAGTGAGGGCATGCGTGCCGGAATCGATGCTTGGGTGCAGACCCTGCGTGAGCAGATGAATGCGCACTGGCTCACTCTGTTGGGCGTTTTGGTCGTCGCAGCCTTGCAGCCGGTTATTCCGATGAAGGTGGTGGCTTGGGCATCCGGTATTGTCGGCATCCCGATCGGTCCTTATCTGGCCTGTATGGCCGTGGGGCGTGGCAAACGCCTGTATCTGTTGGCGGCTGCCATACGATGGGGTGGAGCGCGTGCTGAAGAGTCCCTGCGGCGGAATATCGAACGTTTGGGATGGCTAGTGGTGGCAATCGTGGCTGTCGCTGCCGTTGCCTACCTGCTGTGGAGATGACCTTGATTGTGAAACGATCGGTTACGGCCATCCTTGTCATTGTACTTGCGGGCTGCCAGTCTGGTTATCAAACCACCCAGAACCGTCAGCGCACGTCCACCAAGCCAGCCAAGCCGGCGCTACAGGCGCCTCCAAAATCACAGGAGTCCGGCACCGTCATCGTACAGGCTGGTGATACGGTATTTGGTATTGCCTTCCGTGCCGGTCTAAACTACCGGGATGTTGCAGCCTGGAACGGCATCGAAGAACCCTACACCATCCAGGTCGGTCAGAAGCTGCGGCTTAGCCCTCCTGCAACGACCAGAGCTTCCAAGCCTTCCAAGAACGCACCGGCACTGCCCAATCCGAACATGGGCCTGAGCAAAACCATTCCGGTCGGCGAGCCGGTGCCGGTCAAGCCGGTGACTCCGGTGCTGTCGAACATTGCCTGGCAGTGGCCGGCAAAGGGTGAAATCATCGGTCGGTTCATCGCGGGCGATAAAACCCAGCAGGGCATCAATATCGCCGGCAAAAATGGCCAGGACATCACTGCCGCCGCCGATGGTACCGTGGTTTATTCCGGCGCCGGTCTCATCGGCTATGGCGAGCTGCTGATCATCAAGCACAGTAATGAGTGGATCTCCGCCTACGCGCATAACAGCAAACGGCTGGTTTCCGAGGGAGTCAAAGTCAAAGCCGGCCAGCATATCGCCGAAATGGGTCAGACCGGCTCGGTCAGGACCATGCTGCATTTTGAAATTCGCCGTAATGGTAAACCGGTCGATCCGCTACTGTATCTGCCAAAACCCTGAGTTCATAATTCGTAGCCGAGATCGCGCTCGAAGTGGCCGGTACTTCATTGGTTTTATTGCAGGCGCCGAGACTGGCGATTAGGGCGATGGCGATAACAAGAGAGGCGCAGTTTCATGGGAATTCCTTCAGAGGGTTTCCGAATGGGCATTGCGGTGCAGCAGTTCGGCATGTTCATGGCCGAGATACCAGTGAATCAGTTTACGTACGCCATACAATGTCGGAATCATGAGGATGGCAGCCAGCATTTTGTAGCCATAGTTCAGAGTGGCGACTGCGAAGAATAAATCATAACTCCATTGCTGCGGTCCGAGTACGAATGCGATGTAAAGCACGACAAAGCTGTCGATCAGTTGGGATAGCGCCGTGGATCCGGTAGCGCGCAGCCAAACCATACGCGGGCCGGTCAAGCGGCGGATACGTGAAAAAACCGCGACATCGATCAGCTGTCCGAGACCGAAAGCGATGACCGAACCCCAGATGGTCCACAATCCCTGGCCGAAGATGGCGGCGAAGGCGGCTTGCAGATCGGGTACGCCCTGATTGGCATTGGCTCCGACCCACCAATCAGCCGGCGCCAGATGGATAGCGGCATAAGCAAAGCCGAAGCCGTAAAGGATCAGGGCAATCGCAGTCCAGCTGATGAATCGTACACCGCGTTTACCGAAGTACTCATTGACGATGTCGGTCATCACGAACACAATCGGCCAGAGCAGGGTGCCGGCAGTAAAATTCAGCGATCCAGTCTGACCGAATAGGTTCCACTGGAACGGAGCGATGCCGAGGGTGGCTTCAAGGGCAAAAATTTTGACGCCGATGAACTCAGCCAGAACCGCGGTGACGCAGAAAAATGCGGCGAGAAATACATACAGACGCTGCGGCTTGTCCAGATGCATCGTTCAAGCCTTCGAAAACGGAATTTTATCCGGCGATACCGCGCCACCGGAAATGATGAAAGACATAGCCTGGTCTGCAGTCCAATCGGTCGGAATCAACTGGCTGACCGGCACGATTTCCAGGTAGCCGGAAGTTGGATTGGGTGTGGTCGGTACGTATACTGCCGCCAGTTCTTCCCCGGTATTCTCATCGGTCAGAATACGGGTGACGAAACCGACCGACTTCATGTTCTCGTGCGGAAAGTTGATCAGCACCACGCGTTGAGTACCGTCCGGCTTGGTCTGCAGCATGTCGAGTAGTTTGCGGGCACTTCCGTAAACGGTCTTTGCCAGAGGAACCTTATTCACCATCGTTTCGAACCAGCCGATGAAGCGCTGGCCGAGTACGCGCCGGGTCATAAACCCGACTGCGAGAATGAAGCCGACGGTCACGCCAATGGCGATGCCTGTCTGCACCCAGGGCTCATCGAGCCAGCCAAACATGGCGGGATTGCTTCCGGAGAGATGTGCGCTCAGTGGTCCGATAACCGGTTGGCTGATGTCGGACAGCAGCCCGAATACGAATTTGAAGACGATGATGACCAGCCAGATCGGAGTCAGCGTGAGTAAGCCGGTGAGAAAGTAGGCCTGAAGTCGGTTCATGCCGACAGTATAAACGCTTAGTTCAGCAGACTGGCCATTTTCCGGCGGTACAGGCGGACCAGGTCTTCGTCGTCGACCGTATTGAACGCCTCGATCAGCAGTTTGCGCGGCAGTCCGTCCTGGTAGTCACGGTTCATTCGGAGCAGTTCCAGCAGCTGTGCCAGACCCGCTTCGGACCGACCCTGGACCAGGTACTGCAGACCGAGCAGGCGGTGCGCCTCGAAATCCTCGGGTTTGGCGGCAATCGCAGTCACCAATACCTCTATAGCCGGCGCATCCTTGACCCGTTCGGCAAGATCGATACGAGCCCGTGCTTTGGTGATCCGGTGGTCCATGGCTAGATTGGCCGGAAGTCCTTCGAAAAGCGCCAAGGCTTCGGCATAGGCCTGTGTCGCCGTCAGTGCCAGTCCGAGCTCCAGTTTCAGGCTATCATCATCGGCGGCTTCGGCAAGGGCATGGCGAAGCCGGATGACTTCCTGGTGCGGATCCGGTGCTTCCGGAACCGGAAGTTCCGCCTCGGCTTCGACCAGCTGTGGCTTGACGGTGATCTGGTGGTGATTGAGGAATTCACGCAGCTGCGCTTCCGACAGTGCTGCCGAGAATCCGTCCACGATTTTCCCGTCCTTCAGCAGCATCAGGGTGGGAATCGATTTAATCTGGAAATAGCCGGCCAACTGCTGTTCTTTCTCGACATCGACCTTGGCCAGCAGGAAGCCGCCGTTGAACTCGAGCGCCAGCTTTTCCAACAATGGACCGATCTGTTTGCACGGACCGCACCATTCCGCCCAGAAATCGACCATTACGGGCGTTTCCTTGGAAGCGTTGATGACATCTTGTTCGAAGCTGTCCAGTTTTGCATCGAAGACAAAGGCGTTCATGGTGATTTCCGGTTGGGCTTAGGCTTTGATGTGTGGTAGCAGATTGGCCATTTCAAGGGCGGTCATCGCCGCATCCCAACCTTTGTTGCCGGATTTACCGCCGGCACGGCTGATGGCCTGCTCGGTATTTTCGGTCGTGACGACACCGAAAATGACCGGGATGCCAGTCCTCATTCCGGCCGCAGCAATGCCCTTAGCGGCTTCGTTGCACACATAATCGTAATGTGTGGTATCGCCACGGATGACGGCTCCCAGACAGATGACCGCTTGGTAACGGCCGGTTTCGGCCAAGGTCAATGCCGCCAGCGGCAGCTCGAAAGCACCGGGTACGGCGACCGTATCGATGGCGTCCTCGGTCACGCCGTGACGCTTCAGGCAATCCATTGCGCCGGTCTGTAGTCGTTCGGTGATGAAATCATTGAAGCGGGCGGTAACCACGGCAATGCGCAGCGCGGCGCCGTTCAGGGATCCTTGGTAAATCATGACATGCTCTCGATGGCGGGCGGTATTTCGATCTGGTGGCCGAATTTACGGCACTTGGTCAGTAGATAGTGGTGGTTGTTGCCATTGGCTGGAATCGACAGTTCTTCGCGGACGATCCGGCGGTTTCCGAACCCCTTCAATGCATCCAGCTTGTCGGGGTTGTTGGTTAGCAAACGTAGGTCATCGATGCCGAAGTGGACGAGGATTTGGTTGGCCATAGTGTAGTCGCGGGCATCAGCTTTCAGGCCGAGTCGCAGATTGGCTTCCACGGTGTCCAGGCCGGCATCCTGCAACTGATAGGCACGCACTTTGTTGAACAGTCCGATGCCACGGCCTTCCTGGCGTAGATAGATGACGATGCCGGAACCCGCCGCTTCTATGCGGGCGATGGCATCCTGCAGCTGGCTGCCGCAATCGCAACGTTGCGAGCCAAGCACGTCACCGGTAAAGCACTCGGAATGGATGCGCACCAGAGTGCCGGGCTCTGTGAGGCGTTCCGGTGGCCCTTTCATCATGGCCATATGTTCTTCGCCGAGCAATTCCGAACGGAAAACGTAGAAATGGAAGTCACCGGAATCGGTTGGCATCGGAGCCGATTCGACGGCACTAATGAGGCTCTCATGGCGTTTACGCCAAGCAACCAGATCTGCAATGGTGATGATTTTCAGACTGTGTTCGGCAGCGAATTCTCGTAAATCGGACAAGCGCGCCATTTCGCCGTCGTCTTTGATGATTTCGCAGATGACACCCGCCGGATGGAATCCCGCCAAACGCGCCAGATCCACTGCGGCCTCGGTATGGCCCTGTCGGACCAATACACCGCCGTCCCGGGCAACCAGTGGAAAAATATGCCCCGGTTTGTTGAAGGCGGAAGCACCGATGGCCGGATTGGCCAGCAGGTTGAGGCACAGAGCGCGATCCGTGGCGGAGATGCCGGTACTGGCATTTTCAGCGGCGTCGATGCTGACGGTAAATGCGGTGCGCATCGCTTCGGTGTTACGGGCCGCCTGTAAGGGCAAATCCAGTTGGTCTGCGCGTCCCTGGGTAATCGGTGCGCACACCAAGCCGCGTCCGTAACGAATCATGAAGTTGATGGCTTCCGGTGTCGCGCATTCGGCCGGCATTAGCAGGTCGCCTTCATTTTCGCGGTGTTCATCGTCGACCACGATCAGCATGCGCCCCTGTTTCAATTCGGCCAAAGCTTCTTCGATGGTGCTCAAGGCGGTATCGTTCATGTCTTGGATTCCAGATGGGACCATGTCTTGCGCAGTGTCGGATCGGCCCGGAGCAGGCCTTCAATGGTTTTCGCCAGCACATCGACTTCGATATTGACCGCATCACCGATCTTGCGGGTGCCGAGATTGGTATTGGCCAGTGTATGCGGAATGATGGAAACACTCAGACCATCTGCATCGATTGCGGCAATGGTGAGGCTGATGCCGTCGACGGCAATCGAGCCTTCCAGAACAAGATAGCGTCGCAGGGACTCCGGAAGGTCAATTGCAATCCACCAGATGTCTCCGGTTATTTCGATGTTACGGATACGACCAATCCCGTTGACATGACCCTGCACCAGATGGCCGCCAAGCCGGTCACCGAACCGTAATGCCAACTCCAAATTGACTCGAGCGCCCACATCCAGATCAATCAGCGCGGTTTTTTGCAGGGTGACCGGCATGACATCGGCACTGAAGCCCTCCGCATCCACTGAGGCTGCAGTCAAACAGACCCCATTGGTGGCAATGGAGTCATCTACGCTGATGCCTCCGGCCAAATCTGGACAGTGGATGTATAGGCGGGTGCCAACGGTGTTGCTCGTCAAGTGGCCAACGCGGCCGACGGCTTGTATCAATCCAGTGAACATAAAGTTAAAGCCGGCCGGTGAGGACCAAATCATCGCCAAGAGGGCTATATTCTACGTGTTTTAGGTGAAGACGATGACTTAATTCGGTTAAACCGTAAGTGGCCAGTGCCGGTAATCCCTCGCCAAGATAGCTGGGATTCAGGTAATGGCTGACGCGCTGGACCAGACCGGCCTGCAGGAAGGCCGCGGCTAGACCGGCGCCGCCTTCCAGTAGCAGGTTGCAGACGCCGTCCTCGGCCAGAGTGGCGAGGGCCTCTGGTAATGGGGTGCCGATGAACACCCGCGTGCCTGCAGCGCCACCCTCGGAGAATACATGGGCGGTGTCGGGGAGTTGACCGCCTTGGCTGAAGATGACCCTCAGGGGTTGTGGCCCGTCGAAGCCGGGAAGTCGGACTGTCAAATGTGGATTGTCCATACGCAACGTACCCGCACCGATGGCGATAGCGTCATGTTCGGCACGCAGGCGATGCGCATGCTCACGCGCCTGCTCACCGGTGATCCATTGTGAGCGGCCATCCGGCATGGCGATACGGCCATCCAAGGTGCTGGCCAATTTCAAATGTACGAAGGGCATTCCGGTACGTTGCCGGTGGAAGAACACTTCATTCAGGCGTTCGCCGTCTTCGGCCAAAACATCGGTGATGACCTCGATACCCGCTTGTCTTAGTAATGCCATCCCGCCGCCGGAAACTTCAGGATTGGGGTCGATATTGGCGATGACCACGCGCGCAATACCGGCCCGAATCAGGGCCTGTGCACAGGGCGGGGTGCGCTTATGGCTGTGGCAACAGGGCTCGAGGTTCACATACAATGTCGCGCCGGCTACAGACTGGGTGGCGCGGGCGAGTGCATCGGCTTCTGCGTGCGCTTGCCCGGCCTTGGCATGGAAGCCTTCAGCAAGGATGCGGCCGTCTTTGACGATGACACAGCCGACCATGGGGTTCGGCCAGGTGCGGCCTCGGGCTTGTTGTGCCAGAGCTATGGCCTGGCGCATGAATCCGTCATGGTCCATCAGGGTTGCTTGTAGATGACGCCATCCTTCATGACGAAGGCCACACGTTCGGTGACACGGATATCCTCACCCGGATCTCCCGGCATGGCCACGATATCGGCGAAAAAGCCAGGTTTGATTTGTCCGATGTCATCTGCGCCAAGGACTTTTGCGGCATTGAACGTTGCGGTCTGCAGTGCGGTGTTTACTGGCATGCCGGCTTCAACCATGAATCCGAACTCCCGGGCGTTATCGCCGTGGTAACTGACACCAGAATCGGTACCGAAAGCGATCGGTACGCCGGCTTTGTAGGCCTTGCCGAACGTGTTCTGAATCAGTGAGCCGATACGGGCTGCTTTCGGGCGCACCACATCCGGATAGAACCCATCGATCTTGGCTTTTTCAGCCACGAACTTTCCAGCGGTGACCGTGGGCACATACCAGGTGCCGTTTTGCTTCATCAACTTGAAGAGTTCATCATCCATGTAGGTGCCATGCTCGATGGACGTGACGCCACCGAGGATGGCGCGCTTCATGCCTTCCTTGCCGTGCGCATGTGCGGCCACTCGGAAGCCGTAATCCTTGGCGGTCTCAACGACAGCCCGCACCTCATCAATGGTGAATTGCGGCGCGTCACCGCTTTTGGCATAACTGAGCACGCCGCCGGTAGCGGTGATCTTGATGACATCCGAGCCGTCCTTATAGCGCTGTCGCACGGCAGCACGCCCTTCTTCGGGACTGTTGATGACACCTTCGGCCGGACCGGGGGTACCGAGCGCATCGGCCAGAATGTGGTTCAGGCCATTGGTCGGATCGGCATGGCCACCGGTGGTGGCAATACCTTTCCCAGCGGCCCAGATGCGCGGTCCATCAACCAAGCCCTGGTTGATGCCGTCGCGCAAGGCCAGTGAATTCTCGCCGCCCAGATCGCGCACACTGGTGAAGCCGGCAAGCAGGGTTTTTTTGGCATAACCGACCGAGCGCAGAATGGTGTATTCGGGATTGAGGCGGAAGCCCTCGGAATAACTCTGCGGGCTGGACTGCTGGCTCAGATGCACGTGCAGGTCGATGAAGCCCGGGCTGCAGGTCTGGCTGCGAAGATCGACCAAGCTCGCTCCAGGAACGCTGACGGTCCCGGGAAGCACTTGGCTGATTTTGTTATTTTCAACCACGATGGTGCTGGCGCCGTTCATCCGGCCCGAGGCCGAGTCGAACAGCTTGCCGCACTGCAGGGCCTGTGTTGCAGCCATGACGGCCGGCGTCATGCATAATGCGCCGAGGGTTAATGCAATCTGGGCCTTGATTTTCATGGTTTTGCCTAAAGATTATGGGAGAATGAAAAAAGTGTACCGTTTTTATCCCCTTGGGTCGAATTCTTGGAGAATTGCATGTCCGTCACGTTGTTCGATGCCCTGCGCATCGGTCCGCATACCCTGAAAAACCGCGTGCTGATGGCACCGCTGACGCGTATGCGCGCCGGCCAGCCCGGGGATGTTCCGACCGCACTGATGGCCGAATACTATCGCCAGCGTGCCAGTGCGGGCCTGGTCATTACCGAAGCCACCCAGATTTCGCCGGAAGGTAAGGGTTATGCCGATACACCTGGACTTTACAACACGGCGCAGACGGAGGGCTGGAAGCAGAGTACGGCAGCCGTGCATGCCGAAGGCGGATTGATCTGCATGCAGCTCTGGCATGTCGGCCGCGTCTCGCATACCAGTCTGCAGATCGACGGTCAGGCGCCGGTGTCGGCTTCCGATAAACCATATGAGAACCGCACCACCATCAAGGATGCCAACGGCAATCTGATCCGTGCCGCCTGCAGTACCCCGCGCGCGCTGCGAACCGATGAAATCCCGCGCCTGCTCGAGGAATATCGCGTAGCCACCCGCAATGCCCGTGAGGCCGGTTTCGATATGGTTGAAATCCATGCCGCACATGGGTATCTACTGCACCAGTTTATGTCGGAGGAAAGCAATTTCCGCACCGATCAATACGGCGGCAGTCTGGAAAACCGCGCGCGTCTGTGTCTGGAAGTGGTTGATGCCATCATCGACGAATGGGATGCCGCACATATCGGTATCCGCATTTCGCCACTGGGCATCTTCAATGGTCTGGATGATCTGGCCGGGCAGGAGATGGGGCTTTATTTGGCTGCCGAGTTCGCCAATCGCGGTCTGGGCTATCTGCACTTATCGGAACCGGATTGGGCTGGGGGTCCGGCACTGAGTATCGAGTTCCGTGAAAAAATGCGTGCAGCCTTTCCGGGCGTCATTATTGCCGCCGGTAATTATACTGTGGAAAAAGCACAACCCTTACTGGCTGCCGGCCTGATCGATGCGGTGGCCTTTGGCCGTCCGTTCATCGCCAATCCGGACCTTCCGGAGCGTCTGCGCACAGGGCATTCCCTCAATCCCGGCCGTCCGGAGCTTTATTATGGTGGCGGTGCGGAAGGGTATACCGATTATCCGACTATGCCGGACTGAGTATTGGATAACATTCCGGTATACGACACGGTCCTTTACCGGAATTTCAGATGGCGAAAGCTCAGGGTTTACTGTCTAAAATCAGACGCATGCGGTAACCTATGGGGACTGCCCATAAATCTTATCCGCCCATGTCCGCCACTGTCGAAAACGCCGAGTATCCGCCACAAGTCATTGAAAAAGAAGCCCAGAACTTCTGGAGGGCGCAACGTGCTTTCGAGGTCAACGAGCAATCGGCGCTTCCGAAGTACTACTGCCTGTCAATGCTGCCTTACCCTTCCGGCGCTTTGCATATGGGGCACGTGCGCAATTACACCATCGGCGATGTAATTTCCCGTTTCAAACGCATGCAGGGCTTCAATGTCTTGCAGCCGATGGGCTGGGACGCTTTCGGCCTGCCGGCCGAGAATGCCGCGATCAAAAACAAGACTGCGCCGGCCAAGTGGACCTACGCCAACATCGATCATATGCGCAACCAGCTGCAGAGCCTGGGCTATGCCATCGACTGGTCGCGCGAGCTGACGACCTGCACCCCGGAGTATTACCGCTGGGAACAGCTGATGTTCACCCGTCTGTATAAAAAAGGCATCGTCTACCGCAA
>NZ_JBIKSE010000095.1:0-4393 GCF_044348765.1 Arenimonas sp. | reverse complement strand
ATACTGGTACAAAAATGGTATGGCACTAGGAAGTGGTAGAGGTAAAATTGCTTCATTGAATAGTTCTGATGAAAAAAAATTATTTGATTTAATTAAAAAGTGGAAAAATAATGACTCAACTGCACAAGATAATATCAAACAACTTTTTAAACAAAAAGGTAAAGTTGTTAAAAGTGAGTCAATAAAAGAAGATTCACCTTGTTGGAAAGGATATAAGCAAGTTGGTATGAAAAATAAGGGTGGTAGACAAGTTCCAAATTGTGTACCGGAAGGAGTAGTAAATGAAGCTGGTTTATATGGTGGTGTACCTAAAATGTATGTAAAATACTTAGCGGTACAAAAGAAAGTTAGAGAATTGGAAGATGCACAAAGAGCTATGGGTGCTAAATACTTTGCTGAAAAGAACCCAAAGAAAAAGGAAGCTATGATGCCACTTTTGAAAAAGGGAACTAATCAATTGGAAATGTATAGAAGAAATTTGGCAGATATAGAAAGAAAATATATTGATAATTTATATAAGGACGTAGAACAAAGTCCTGATTTCGAATAAAAAAGTATAAAGAAAGTTTGGTAATTCCAAACTTTTTTTGTATATTTGTGTTATGATTAAACCTTTCTCTATTTTAGATACTCGTTCTAAACAATGGCAAGAACGTAAAAGATGGTGGATTAACACCTACAATATCCAATCAGAATTGGGTAGAGAAAATACCCAAAGTAGAGCCCGTTTTTGGGAAGATAATACCGTTTCCATATTTGATGCTACACTTTGTGAAAAGATGTATGAATGGTTTTGTCCAGAGGAAGGTAGAGTATTGGACCCATTTGCAGGTGGTAGTGTTAGAGGTATAGTTGCAACTGAAATGGGATACATCTATAATGGTATAGACCTTTCGGATGAACAAATAGAAGCAAATAAAAAACAATCATCAAAACCAAATTGGATACAAGGAGATAGTGAGTGGGTAATAGATTCTATTCAGAATAAGACTCAGGACTTTGTATTTACTTGTCCACCTTATTATGATTTAGAAAAATATACAGACAACCCAGCTGACCTTTCAAATATGGATGAAGATTCATTTGATAAAAAATATTATTCTATTTTAAGAAAAGCAGCGGAAAAACTAAAAGATAATCGTTTCTTTGCAGTAGTTGTATCGGAAGTAAGAGAACAATCAACCACAGGAAATTATAAGATTGGAAAGTATAAAGGTTTGGTCTGGAAAACAATTAGAGCATGTGAAGAAGCTGGATTACATTTCTACAACGATATGATTCTATTTAATTCACAACACCAAGCATCAAGAGTTGTTGATACATACTTTGAAAGAAATCGCAAAGTGGCATCGGTTCATCAAAACATATTGGTATTCGTAAAAGGCAATCCTGATATTGCAACCGAATCTATTGTAAACGGTGATACGTTTAAATGTGTGGTTGATGGTAAATCTTATAGAAGTTTTAGAGAAGCTGCAATTGATATTAGTCCAAATGAATTGGTGGCAAGTGAAGTTGAGAGAAGATGCCGTTCTACTAAATCAAAATACAAAGATTGGCAAATCATTGGTGAAGAAACTAATCCAACAATTAAATACGAAATAGATGGAGTTCCTTTTGAGAACCCAAAACAGGTGGCGGATAAATTAGGAATATCAGAATCGGAAGCTAGAAACTACTTTGAATCAAATAATCCAGTATATCGTCATTGGAAAAAAGTTGAACGTAATGATATCAGTTACGATGAAATGAACGAATTACAATTACGTTCAAAAATAAAAATACACCTTCCAATAATTGAGTGTGAAGGAATTCAATTCTGCTCTCTTAAAGAGGCCGGAGAACATTTTGGGTGTTCGGATGAAAGAATCCGTCAAAAACTAAAAGATGATAAACACCCATCTTATATTTATCTTTTCTAAAAAATTCTTTAGAAAATTACGTTTTTATTAATTTTTATATATTTATTGATACAATAACGTATTTTATATACGTTTTTTTATTGGTAAAATGAATACTCTCGTTCTATGAGTAGTGACCAAAACGCCAATTAATAATTCTATTTAAGCTCACATTACAATAGCTTAAGAAATCCTAACAAATAAGGAAAAAATGGCAAGTTCAAAATTGTTGAAAGAAGCCATCGCTGATGCTAAAGCTGTTCGTGAAACTGCTATTGCTAACGCTAAAATCGCTCTTGAAGAAGCATTTACTCCAAGACTACAATCTATCCTTTCTAAAAAACTTCAGGCAGAAATGGCTGATGATGAAGAAGTTGAAGATAAAGTTGAAGAAAACAATGATGTATCAAGCGAAATTGGTGGTGGTGATAACAAACAACCAGCTGATAAAGCAAACAACGATGACACTGACCTAAGTGGTATTGCTAACCAATCTGCGGAAGTAGGTGGTGAAGTAGAAGACTACGATAAAGTTAAAGACCTTAATGAAGTTGAAGATGAAGCTTCTGCAGAAGATAAAGCAGAAGATGCAGCTGAATACCAATCAGAAGGTGAAGATGCTCCTGAATTTGGTGATGACGAAGAATCTGATGACGAAGACGAATTAGATTTAGAATCAATCATTAGAGAATTAGAAGCACAAATTGCGGGTGAAGAAGGTGATGAATATCACGAAGAAGAACCAGCAGTAGAAGGTGAAGAAGCACCGGTTGAAGAACCAGTAGCTGCTGAACCTGCAGTTGAAGCTGAAGAAGTTCCAACTGAAGAACCAGCTCACGATGAAGAAGAAATCGATTTAGATGAAATCTTACGTGAAATGGGATATGGTGATGATGAAGAAAAAGTTGAAGAAGCTGAAGAACCAAAGCATGATGAAGAAAAAGAAAAACTTCAAGCAGAATTGGCAGAAGCAATTTCTACAATCAAATCTTTAAAAGGCACTATTAACGAAGTAAATTTGTTAAACGCAAAATTACTTTACGCAAACAAATTGTTCCGTTCTTACAACTTAACTAACGAACAAAAAGTAAAAGTAGTTGAGAATTTAGACAGAACATCTTCTGTAAGAGAAGTTAAATTGGTTTACGCAACTTTAGCAGAAAGCATGAAGTTTACTGGTACTGAAAGAAAAGTAGCAGCTAAGAAGACAATGACCGAAGGTTTTGCTTCTAAGCCACAAGCTACAACAGCTCCAGCAAAAGAAATCATCGCTGAAAGCTCAAACGAATTAGCTAACCGCTTTAAGCAATTAGCTGGTATCGTAAAATAAACAATCCATAAAAAAATAAAATAAAATGGCAAATTTTGATTTAGGAAAACTTATGGAAGGCAAAAACCCACAAGCAGTAATGTTAGCTGAAACTCGTCAGTTAAAAAGCAAATGGGAAAAAACTGGTCTTCTTGAAGGTTTAAAAGAAAGAGAACAACACAGCATGGCTGTATTGTTAGAAAACCAAGCAAAGCAATTGCTTGATGAGGCAACTCAAACTGGTACTTCTACTGGTTCTGAAGAGTGGTCTGGTGTGGCTTTACCGTTAGTAAGAAGAATCTTCGGTGAAATCGCAGCAAAAGAATTCGTAAGCGTACAACCAATGAACTTACCTTCTGGTCTTGTATTCTTCTTGGATTTCAAATATGGTTCTTCTCAAGGTGCTAACGGTCAGTTCGCTGGTAAATCACTTTTTGGTGGTACTAACGTAACTGGTTCTGCAACTAACTTTGGTAGAACTAATGCAGCTGAAAATGGTCTTTATGGTGAAGCTAGATATGGCTACTCTGTAAACGATGCATCTGCAGCTTCTTTAACTACAACTGCAGCTACAGCTTCTTGGGCTGATGTAGGATTTGACGCTTCAATCTCTGCTTCAGTAGCAGCTGGTAGAATCATCAAATTAACAGTTTCTAAAGCAGGTGGTGCAAACCAACTTCCTACAACTGTTGATTCTGAAGCAGTTCGTTCATTCAACGTTACTGCTATCGGTGCTGGTACTTTAAATTCAAACATCAACGAATTTAACTATGTATCTTCTAACAACGTAGTATTGTTTGTTTCTGCATCTAACGGTGTAACAATCTCTACTTCAACTGTTGTTTATTCTGAGCAACCAGTATCTTACGATAGAGGTGACTTCGAAGACCAAACAGCTAACAGTGCAGGTAACACAACAACTGCATTAGATATTCCTGAAATTGATCTTGAATTAAAATCAGAGGCTATCGTTGCTAAGACTCGTAAGTTGAAAGCAGTATGGACTCCTGAATTAGCGCAAGACTTAAACGCTTATCATTCAATTGATGCAGAAGCTGAATTAACTTCTATGTTATCTGATTACATCTCTTTAGAGATTGATTTAGAAATTTTAGATATGTTAAAAGCTAACGCATTAACTACTGAATACTGGTCAGCAACAATTGGTGAAGAATACTTAAAC
>NZ_JBIKSE010000116.1:0-4460 GCF_044348765.1 Arenimonas sp. | reverse complement strand
GTATCAACACCACTAATTGTTATAGTTTCAACTATTGGGTCAGCTTGTAATTTAGAAATCCAAACTTGTTGATTTGGTTGTACAGTTGTTTCTAATGGTTCGTATAATTTTAATATAAGTGAATCAAAACTACCAGTCCATGTAGTAACAACTTTACTATCACCATCGCCTAAATGTAATAAATGGTTTAAGTATTTAGAAGATTCATCTCCAAAAATAGATTCATCAAATTGTGACGTAAATGCCGATGCAATTCTATTAATTGCAAGTTCTTTTGGTATTGTTAAATCACCAGCTCTAAATGTAACCGTTATTAATTCTTCTTTACCAACAATTTCTTTATTACCACTATTGTTGTACGGAACTAATTTTAAATTTAGCTTAATAACATCATTCGGGCCAGTATAAGAACTAAATTGTAATAATTTTTGTACATTTAATGTAATTCTAGCATTTGGTCCTTCTTGATAAAACCCTGCCGAATTATTTACAAATATTTTTACAAAATCCGTATCTCTTGATTTGTATGATATTTCAAAATCAACATCAGTACCAACGTAATCTCCACCTATTAATTCTTTTGGATATGTAATTGATTCTATATCAGGAACACCAACAAAAAATTCGTCAACAACTGAAAGTTTGAATTCAATCGGTGGCAGTTCTATACCTGCATTTTTACCAACTAGATAAATTTTATAATTACCCAAAGAATCAAATGCAGTTTTAGGAATACTGATTACGGTTGGAGGTCTTTCAGTTTGATTTGCAACTATCCCACCTATCGCGGCACCTACCGCGTTATTTATAGTTGAGTTTATGTCAAAATTAAAAGTTTTATCCTTTACATATGCTACAATCTGATTAATATTATCGGTAACCAATATAATAGGATAATCTTCCTGTGAATTTCTATTGTATTTTCTATTTTCATCAGGAGTTAATAATCTTATTACAGGGTTTGAGGCCTGCTGTACGATAGTAATATTTTCACTTTCAATATCAATTACAGTATTATTGTCTACTGTATATTCTGAAAATAAAGTATCGGTATTTAATGCTTCTAATACTCTAGGTTTTAACCCTTGAGAAGTTGCAGTTATTTTTGATATTTTATAAAGATTATTGTTTACAGAAACAATTTGTAAATTCGTACCAGTTTCTACTATAAACGTAGTTACTTCGTTTGTAAGTTTAATATTTTCAGAAGTATTTACGTTTGTTAAATTTACAGAATTGTTTGGTCCTTTTAAATTTATTGTTACGTTATAGGTAGAAACTTCTGGAACTATAATTTTAGCATTATCTTTTGGATTTTGCTTTTTAAGTTCAAATAACAATTCTTTTATATCATTCGGAGAATCCGATGCATCGGTTGATACAACTTCACCATTTATAACTCTTTCAATTCTAAAAACATATGGAGTTGATTTTGTAAATATTTTTTGTTCAGGTTGTAATCCCAAAACTCCATCATAATTTGTAATAGTATTTCTATAATTACTAAATCCATCATCAATAAAATTAGGATTTTGAACTATTGATATATTATATTGCTCGTTTGATTCATATCCTTCTTTGGTTAATGAAATAGTTTTTGTTCCAACGCCAATTATATCTGATATTGAGAATACAAATTTAGTAGGTGTTGTTCTATATGAAGGTTGTCCATCTATGTTTACAAGACACTTATCAGCATTTGCATTAATATTAATAGCTAAAAATCCATCCTGATTAATTGTACCCGCATAATCATAATCTTTTTTTATAGGTATGATTACATTTTCACTTTTAATAATACCAATATCGCCACCAGGCAAAATAACACCATCAACAGGACTTACATTTTCAATATTAGAAAGTAAATTCTGTCTTAATGAATCCTGACTATTTTTATTTAATTCAGAATCAAATGGTTGGTCTTGTGTAAATCTAGGCATCTTTTATAATTATAGCTCTGATAAATTATTCGGTGTATTATTTGTAACCATTGTTGCTGCATCCGATACATTTCCGGTGCCCATATTTCCTAAAACTACACCTCTTCCTTTAATTCCAAACATACCTCTAGCTCTCGAAGGTGTATTAACACTACCATCACCACTACCCAATAGCTTTTTAGTTAAACTTTCAGCGGGTGTAGATGGAGTATCCGTATTTTTTCTTTTTTTAAATAACTTACCAGCGTTTTGTATTTTTTCACCTTTTTTCATTCTAAGCTTCGCAAATAAACCTCTCGGCTTACCCACTTCAAATGCAGTTTCGGTTTCTAAAACAGATGGACTAGTTAATGGTAAATTCATATCGACATCTGGTAAAATAACTTGCGTTGGAGCCAATACTTCTTTTGCTTTTACTTCGGCTGTAATTGCATTTTGTAAAACCGAAGGTATTTTTGTTTTAATAATAGTTGCCTCTTTTATTAATGGTGGATTTGTCATAATATCTAAATCCGATGTTTTTGTTTCTAAAATACGTTCCGGAGCATCATAACTTTCAAATGTATCATTAGATTTTGAACCAAATTTTACAACAGGATTCAATAAAAATTTATTTATAACCTGTATTAATATTTTTTCACATTTGTCTTTAACGTATTCTTTTGATAATTGAATAGATTCTGGAGTATTTTTCTTCTTTCCGTAATTCAAATCATTTATATCGGAAATTCTATTTGTAAATTCATATATCGTTGCTTCAACAAATTTGTTATACATAGTTGTTGCAAATGAATCAAATTGTTTAATCTGATATTCACTTAATAATAAATTAAACCAACTTTCCGAAAAGTTTGTTTTTAAATAAGATGCTATATAATTTGGACTAATCTTTTCAACAAATGAAATTGCATATCTAACAACATCTTCTCTGAATGAACCGTCATTTATAAAAATACCATAACGCGTTTTTAATTCAGGATTTAATTTACTCCCTTCACTATGTGGGAACAATCTTATTTCAGTTCTGGATGGTGATATTTCTGAAATCCATAATTTATCAAACATACCCTCACTACCCACTCTTTTATTTAATAGTGTAATTTGAATTTTAAAAATACCATTGTTATATCCGGCCTCATTTATAAGTCTTTCCGCATCAATAAAATATTCAGTTGGAAATTGATATTTTTGAAAAATAGTTCCCTCTGCTACTAAAAAGTAATCTCTTATATTTTCGGAAGTTAGTGGCAAATATCTTACCAATCCATAGTTTTGTTGTGGTAGTTGATTATCGTTTGCATCGTATAAAACAAATTCAATACAATCGGTTTTACTAAATCCAAAAAACGATTGTATATTACCCGATTCAAATAACATTCTATCATCGGTGTTTATACGATACCCCTTACTATCAATAATATCCTTAAATGATTTTATTGCCATTATCCTTCAAATTTATTTCCTCTTTGTTTTTGCAAACCAACCGTCAACGTTACCGTTGATGAAGTTGTTTTTGCTATAAATGAACCCTTATATAATTTATCTCTACTTGCTCCTATCGCCTTTGCAGGTACTTTATCCCTCACTGCTCCTTTATTTGGCGCAAGTATTATTACCTTTTTCGCTTTTGGTTCTAATGTGATAGAATCTACTTTTTCTAAAGTATCTCCAGTTTCTCCGGTTGATTCAAATGATATGTTTACACTTTCTGCAGAGAAATTATATACTTCCACATCCGGACCATTTATCCAGGTAACTTCACCTTTTGCATTTGCTCTTGAATTAAATAATATATCTTCACCACCTTCTTGTCCTTTTTTAAGAACTTTTAAAGATATATCCATACCAACTTTTGAACCTTCTGCCAATTTAGCATCTTTACCTTCCAATTGTTCTTTATATGCTCTATTTTGTTCTTCCAACGAAGCAACTCTTGCCGTCAATGAAACTCTCTGAATCGCTTCCGATGTTGCTTTTTGAATAGCATTTTGTAAATCAACTATACTAGATTGGACTTTTGTTCCATATTGAAATGATTCATTCTGTGCAGTTGATGATGCTATCGTTTCTCTATCTACATCTATTCGTAAGCTTTCGGTTACAATTTCCAATTCAATAACCTTTGCTCTTAAATCATCTATTTCTTTATTTAACTGAGTTACTTCTGCAGTTAAATCGATTACGGATTGCGTTACCGGATTATAAACTCTTCTAGGTACTGTATCTTCAACCGGTGGTGGTTCTTGTGGAATTAATTCGATAATCGTTGTATCAATTGCTCTTAATAATTCATCCTCATCATATTTTGGTTTAGTTAGTTTACCAGAAATTACGCCGCCATCCTTGTCTTTATTTTCAAAGATATAAACACCGGTATCGGTTTTTGGTTTTAACGCCAAAGAACCACTTACAAGTATTCTGCCTACATTAACCTCATTTTTTAATCCAGTATTTTTCATACTAATTATTTTCTAAACTAAACGTTATATTTTCATCAAAAAATTGAACATCACCGTTGTG
>NZ_JBIKSE010000096.1:0-4490 GCF_044348765.1 Arenimonas sp. | reverse complement strand
TCGGGTTTCCACCCTTGGTTCGCTTAAACGAACACCTCAGGAGGGACTAGTTTTTAGCCCCTAGGCTAGTAATCATGTCCCGTAAAGCCCTTTGGCTCTTTCTTGCTGCCGGCCTGGCTTGGGGTATCCCATACTTTTTCATCCGGATAGCCGTTGAGGACTTCTCGACCTATTCGATTGTGCTATTTAGAGTCATCATCGGGGCCATGGTTCTAGTTCCCCTTGCCTTGAAGCAAGGGGCTCTAAAGCTGGCCCTAAAGCACTGGCCTTGGGTTTTGGTTTTTGCCCTGCTAGAGATGGCTGGTCCTTGGTGGTTGATTACTGAATCCGGTAGACATCTATCCTCTGGCCTGATTGGCCTTTTGATTGCAACGGTACCTTTCTTTGCTGTGCTGTTTGCAACCATCATGGGAGATAAATCTGTTCGGCACCCCAAGACCATCATGGGACTACTGCTGGGCTTTGCAGGGGTTGTTGCCCTGGTTGGGGTTGACTCCTTCGGAGGTCTTATTGATCCGCTCTGGGTGGGTGCAGTGATCTTGGCAGCTGTTGGCTACGCCATCGCACCGGCTCTAATTGCAGAAAAGATTGGCTTTGTTCCAACTGCTGGGGTTATCAGCTTGTCGATGGTGATCGTTGGAGTGATTTATGCAGTTCCCGCAGCTCTCACCCTTCCAGCAGAGATAGCTGCTGGACCAGCAATCGAGTCCTGGATTGCTTTGCTTGTTCTTGGTGTGATCTGCTCAGCTGTTGCCTTCATCATCTTCTTTGCTCTGATCAAAGAAGTTGGAGCAGCAAGGGCAACACTTCTTACCTACCTGAACACTCTGGTTGCCTTGGTTCTGGGAGTGGTGTTTTTGAACGAGCCGATCACAACCGGACTGCTCATTGGCTTCCCGCTGATCTTGGTCGGGAGCTGGTTCGCCGGGAAGCGTCATGAGGTCAAGCCCAAGAAAAACAAAGGCTCCAAGCTAAGCTCTGCTGTTTCAACGGACACCACGGAACTCGATGTTTTGCCTAAGGGCTAATCCAAGTATTGTCTTGGTCTAAGGAAGTGATCAGTCATGGCTCAACAAGTTTGGCGAGGCTTCGCCTCAGATAACTACGCAGGCATTGATTCAGAAGTTATCAAGCGGATGGTGCTTGTCAATCAAGGCCATGAAATCGCCTACGGCGATGACACTGTCACCGCTGAATTCAACAAGTTAGTCAAGCAACTCTTTGGTTCTAAAGCAGTAGGGTTTCCAGTCTTCAATGGCACCGGTGCAAACGTTGTTGCCTTGCAAGCTGGGCTAAAGCGCTGGGAAGCTGTGATCTGTGTTGAGTCAGCACACATCCATGCTGACGAAGGTGGCGCCCCCGAGAAGATGGGCGGCATCAAGCTCTGGACTGTTCCATCTCCTACCGGCAAGCTCACCCCAGAGCTACTGGATACTCAAGTTTTCGACATGGGCTTTGTTCACCGGGCCCAGCCGGGGGTTGTCTCAATCACGCAGACCACCGAAATGGGAACGATCTACACAGCAAAAGAAATCAAAGCATTAGCAGACCGCGCTCACAAACACGGCCTACTTCTTCACATGGACGGTGCAAGACTTTCCAATGCTGCTGCTGCCCTTGGTCTTTCTTTCAAGAAGTTCACCACAGACGTTGGCGTTGATCTGGTTTCACTGGGTGCCACCAAGATTGGTGCATTAGCTGCAGAAGCAGTTGTCGTCACAGACGCTAAGTCAGCTCGCGGTAAAGAGCTTGCTAAGGCGATGCCTTTCTTGCGAAAAACATCAATGCAGCTGCCATCGAAGATGCGCTTTGTTTCAGCTCAGCTGCTTGCCCTCTTTGAAGACGATGCCAGAGTTGCGCTAACGAATGCTCGGCATGCCAACGCAATGGCCAAGAGGCTCTATGAAGGTGTGCTGCAGATATCTAAAAAGCACAAAGAAGTTAGGGTTCCAAACCCCACCGAAGCAAACGCTGTGTTTCCAATCCTTCCCCTCAAGGTCACTGCGAAGCTGCAGAAGGACTACCGCTTCTATGTTTGGAACCAGGCCACCGGCCAGGTCCGTTGGATGTGTGCGTGGGACACCAGCACCTCTGATGTTGATGGCCTACTGGAAGCACTAAAGAAAGCCCTGAAGTAATTCCTTCGGGAACAAAACCACAAGCAAGTTAGTTGGATACAACATGTCTAAAATCCCTGAAACCTCAGCCCCGTTGACCCCGCTATTGGCTTCTCGTTGGAGCCCACGCTCTTACGACAAGAGCTACGAAATATCAGACCAAGAGGTCCTTGCCATCTTGGAAGCAGGTCGCTGGGCTCCATCTTCCAACAACGGCCAGCCTTGGCGCTTCTCTGTTGCCAAGCGCGGCACCGAGCTGCACGAAAAGGTAGTTGCAGGACTTACTGGCTTCAACCAGTCTTGGGCACCTGATGCAGCTGCACTTATTGTGATTTCGATCAAAAGAAGTGATGCAGGCGAATCCAGCAAGGGAAACTTCTATGACACAGGTCTTGCTGTTGCCCAGATGAGCATTCAGGCTCAGGCGCTTGATCTTTACACCCACCAGATGGGTGGCATCTTGCACGCTGAACTACACAAATCCCTTGCCCTACCGGCTGATCTAGAAGTTGCGGTGGTTATTTCAGTTGGCAAAAAAGATGTCCCAGAAAAATTTGAAGGAGAAGCACTCGCTCGCGAGATTGCCCCTAGAACCAGACTCGATCTGTCTGAAATAGTGCTGCACGGCAAGCCGTAGGCTTGGTTTATGTCCTTTGCAACTGAATTAGCGTCCTGGTATGCCCAGTTTGGGCCAGTGCTATTTGTTGCAGTTGTTTGGGGATTGGTTTTTGCAGGTACTGGTTTACTTGTCGGCGCCTTTATACCTTTTATCACCGGCGACTCTTTGATCTTTGCAGCAGGGATAGTTGCAGCCAACTTCCCAGATGTAATCAACATCTGGGTGTTGGCAATTGGAATTGGAATCTTTGCTTGGCTGGGCGATCAAGTCGGCTACACCCTTGGTCGGCACTACGGCAGACCTTACCTAGATAAGCGCCAAGGGGTAGTTCTCACCAAAGCAATTGCTAATGCCGAGAAGTTTTATCTGGCCTGGGGTTGGTGGGCTGTTGTTGTTGCAAGATTTGTTCCCTTCGCAAGAGTTTTGATTCCGGTTATTGCAGGTATCGGCAAGATGAACTACTACAAGTTCTTCTCGGCTAACTTAGTTGGCGCAGTGCTATGGGGTTTTGGTCTTTCCGTGGCCGGGTACTTCGCAGCAAGCATTCCGCTGGTAAAAAACATCAGCTATTTCCTAGCGGTGTTTTTTATCGCAGCATCTTTGGTTGCAGGCATACGCGCTTGGTACAAAAACAACAAGAGTGCCAAAATGGCACCGCTTTCAACCAAGCTCTAAAGGCTCCTCAGTCGGTCCTAATGACCAGATCCGCTAGGGAATGGGATTTCTCTCGAGCGTAGAAATCGAGCTCTTGGGCTGCCCAGAAATCAAACTTCTCCAGGTGCCGCTCTCTTTGGATCCAGCGCTCGCGCCTAGTTTCCTCGCTGGCTTCTAGCCAAATGGAAATGTCTGCATGTTCTTTGCTGCGCTCGGTAAGTGATCCACACCCCTCAACAATCAATGGTGTACCGCCAGAGAATTCCCGCCAAGAAGACCTTTGGTTTTTGACCCAGGACCAGTCCTGCCAGGATGCTGTTTCTTGTCTTGCCAACGGTTGCAGGATAAATCGCACCATGTAGTCAGAACCTAAAGCCAACCCATCCCAGCCCTCGAAGATGTTGTCCATGTGAATCACCCTTGGGGCTGATTCGCCATCTCGGAACAGTTGTTGTTGAAGCGCTTCCGCGAAAGTTGATTTGCCCGATCCCGCTCGGCCATCGATAAGAACTATTGGTGTTTGGTTGCCGCGGTCAATTAGTTCAAGAACCTGCGAGCTGATTTTTTCAATCAGCGCGAGCTGATCAATGTTGTTGCCGTCGGAGCCCTCCGACATTTATTCAGCTAGGCCGTAGAGGCGATCGCCAGCATCTCCAAGACCTGGAACGATGTAGCCGATGTCGTTTAGTTTTTCGTCCAGGGCTCCAAGAACAATTGACACGTTCTTATTTGCTACGGCAGCTTCCACTGCTTTCAGTCCTTCGGGAGCACCGAGTAAGCAGACAGCTGTCACATCGGTTGCTCCACGCTCGAAGACATAGTTGATTGAGTCAATTAGTGTTCCACCGGTAGCAAGCATTGGGTCGATGATAAAGACTTGTCGACCAGTTAGATCATCCGGCAATCTTTCAGCATAAGTAAATGGCTCTAGAGTTTCTTCGTTTCTCTTGATGCCGAGAAAGCCAACTTCTGCCGTAGGCAGTAGTTTCATCATTCCCTCGAGCATGCCAAGGCCTGCTCGAAGAACTGGAACGATGATTGGTTGTGGGCTGGATAGCTTTACCCCTTTGGTCTTAGTCAACGGCGTCTCAACATCAACT
>NZ_JBIKSE010000064.1:0-4527 GCF_044348765.1 Arenimonas sp. | reverse complement strand
AAATCCTGTCCGGCGTGGTTTGGGCCAAGCGCCGGCGGCATGATTCCACAGCCCAAAATCGTTACTCCTCGGGAGGAGACAGTTTCATGAGCACTATTGAAGAACGCGTTAAGAAAATTGTGGTTGAGCAACTGGGCGTGAAGGAAGAAGAAGCCACCGCCAACGCCTCGTTCGTGGATGATCTTGGCGCCGACTCGCTCGATACCGTCGAACTGGTGATGGCACTCGAAGAAGAATTCGAATGCGAAATTCCGGACGAGGAAGCTGAAAAAATCACATCGATCCAGCAAGCGATTGATTACATCAAAGCCCACGTCAAGGCCTAATCGCCTCGGTGTGCATTCCGCTAGGGCCGCTTTCTGCGGCCCTACGCGTTTTAACGGTTTGGAGTGCAGTTTATGAAGCGTCGTGTTGTAGTCACCGGCATGGGCATTTTGTCTCCGCTCGGGAGCGACCTGGCCAGTAACTGGGATGCCGTGATCAACGGACGTTCCGGTATAGGCAACATCACCCATTTCGATGCCAGCGCCATGACGACCCATATCGCCGGCGAGGTCAAGGATTTCGACCCGAAAGCCTGGTTTTCCCCGAAAGACGTCAAGAAGATGGATGTCTTCATCCATTACGGGCTGGCTGCTTCATTCATGGCCATGCAGGACGCCGGTCTTGAAATCACCGAAGCCAATGCTGAGCGTGCCGGCGTGCTGGTTGGCTCCGGTATCGGCGGTATCCGCGGCATCGAGGAGACTGCAGTCGATCTGCATCTGGGCGGCCCGCGCAAGGTTTCGCCCTTTTACGTGCCGAGTACCATCATCAACATGATTTCCGGCCAGTTGTGCATCATGAAAGGTTTCAAAGGGCCGAATTTTTCGGCGGTTTCGGCCTGTGCCTCCTCCAATCATTCTATCGGCATGGCCATGCGCATGATTCAATACGGCGATGCCGACATCATGGTTGCCGGTGGCGCCGAACACGGGTGCACGCCGACGGCTGTTGCCGGATTCTGCGCCATGAAGGCGCTGTCGACCCGCAACGACGAACCTACGCGTGCCAGCCGCCCGTGGGACCGTGAACGCGATGGCTTCGTGCTCGGCGATGGTGCCGGCATTCTGGTGCTGGAAGAATTCGAGCACGCCAAAGCCCGCGGCGCCCGCATTTACTGTGAATTGGCTGGTTTCGGAGCCAGTTCGGATGCCTACCACATGACCGCGCCCAGCGATACCGGCGAAGGTCCGTCGCGCTGCATGGTCATGGCGATGAAGGATGCCGGTGTCAATGCCGAGCAGATCGATTACCTCAACGCACACGGCACCTCCACGCCGCTGGGTGATCTGGCCGAAACCAGTGCCATGAAACTGGCCTTGGGCGATCATGCCTATAAAACCCTGGTCAGCTCGACCAAGTCGATGACCGGCCACCTGCTCGGCGCTGCCGGCGGTGTCGAGGCCATACTATCGATTCTGGCCATGCAGCATGGCATCGTACCGCCGACCATCAATCTGGAAAACGCCAGTGAGGGTTGCGATCTGGATTATGTACCGAATGTACCCCGTGAGAAAAAGCTCGACGTGGTGATGTCGAACGGCTTCGGTTTCGGGGGCACCAACGGCACTTTGGTGTTCCGCAAGCTCTGAGGGCCTTCATGGCCACTTACCTTAAGAATCTGTCCGTCGCCGTCGATCTAGTAGGGCTGCAGCGCCTCGATAGGAGGCGTTATCCACTGCTGCTACAAAGCGTCGCCGGTGGAAATGCACTGTCACGTTGGGACATCTTGTTCATCGGTAATGGCGAAGGTCTTTATAGCCGTGATGGGAAGACTTATGGGCTCGATGGTGCGGCGTATGAGGGCGGATTCCTTGAGGTCTTCGATGCGGCATTCCGGCAGCAATCCCATACTGAAGCGGAAGATGAGCTGCCCTTTCATGGTGGTTGGGCGCTGTATCTCGGGTATGAAGTCGCTGGCCAGATTGAGACCTCGCTCGATTTACCGGCATTCGCCGGCCCATTGCCGGATGCACTGGCGCTGCGCTGTCCAGCGGCGATTCTTTTCGACCGTCTTGAAAACCGCTGTTTGGCCGTGGCAGAGCCCGGTCATGGCCATCTGCTATCGGTTATTGCGTCCGATATCGCCGATGCGAGCGTTTTGCCGCCGGTGCCGGTCTGGCCAATAGTCGGGGACTGCCAAGAGGATGAGCCGGCGCGATTTATCGCAAGTGTCGAGCGCATTCTGGAGTATCTGAAGGCCGGCGATATCTTCCAAGTCAATCTATCGCGGGCCTGGAACGGCAGCTTTCCGGGCGCCGATGCGCAAGCACTCTACGAGCGTCTGTGCCGAATGAATCCGGCACCGTTTGCCGGTCTGCTGCGTTTTGCTGATTGGGCATTGCTCAGTTCTTCTCCAGAGCGTCTGGTCAGCGTCAAGAATGGCTGCGTGCAGACACGGCCGATTGCGGGGACGCGCCCGCGAATGCCCGGCGACGACGAGGCCGCGAAGATCCGTGAATTGATCGGACATCCGAAAGAACGTGCTGAACACGTCATGTTGATTGATCTGGAGCGTAATGATTTGTCGCGCGTGTGCGAACCCGGCTCGGTCAAGGTCGATGAGCTGATGAGTGTGGAAACTTATGCGCATGTGCACCATATCGTTTCCAATGTCACCGGTACGCTTCGGTCGGACATCACGCCCGGCTCGGTCATTTCCGCGGTTTTTCCGGGCGGCACCATCACCGGTTGCCCGAAAATACGTTGCATGGAAATCATTGCGGAGTTGGAGCAAAGCGGGCGTGGCCCTTATACTGGCGCTCTTGGCTATGTCGATGGTAATGGCGATATGGATCTGAATATTCTGATCCGCAGCCTCTGGCTGCAGGGCGATGAGCTGCAGTTACGGGCTGGCGGTGGCATCGTCGCCGATTCAAAGCCTGAAAATGAACTACAGGAAACCCGGGCTAAAGCCAAAGGTCTGTTGCGGGCGATTGGAGTCGTGGAATGAGTGCCGTGATTTTCCGGGGAAATGACCGCGTCGAAATTCTGTCGTCGCAGGATCGTGGCCTGATGTATGGCGATGGATTATTCGAAACTCTGCGCGCCAGTGCTGCCGATTTGCCCTGGTGGCCTCTGCATTGGCGGCGCCTTCAGGAAGGCGCGCTTCGGCTGGGTTTGCAATTACCCGACGAGGCGCTGATTCACGATGCGGCCAAGAAGTTGCTTGATGGGCGCCCGCAGGTGCTCAAGATCGTGTTGACCCGAGGAGAGTCGGGGCGTGGCTATCAACCGGTAGCAGGTCCTGGAACGTGCATTCTGAGTAGCCATGCGCTGCCATCGGCAATGCCGGGGCGGCTGAGTCTGCATTGGTGCACCACAGCGGTTGCTCGGCAACCGGCTTTGGCCGGTCTGAAACATCTCAACCGCCTTGAAAATGTTCTGGCTCGCCGTGAGTGCACGGATGCCGGACATGCCGAAGGGCTGATGTCTGACTGTGATGGTCATGTCATTTGTGCAACCGCCGCCAATGTGTTCCTTTACGTTAACGGCTGCTGGCTCACTCCTGATCTTTCCCAATGTGGCATTGCCGGTATCGCACGCGCCATGCTTCTGACCCTTCTGCCAGATATCCGTGTCAGCGCGGTCACCCGCCCGCAACTGGAAAACGCCGAGGCCGTTTTTCTGTGCAATGCCGTTCGCGGTATCATGGCGGTTCACCAGGTCGGATCCGTTCCGGTTGCTGGCCACGCGGCCTTGGATGCGCTAAAGCAGCGCTTTCTCGACGTCCATCCGTTTTTTGCTAACGAGTAAGGCATGGCCAAGAAAAATCGCTGGCGCAAATACTTTTTTCTCACCGGGCTGCTGGCAATCGCGTTCAGCGTGTTCGGCTATCTGCGTTTGCGTGACTTTGGACAGACCCCCCTTCAAATTCCGGCAACGGCGATGGTGACGATTGCCAAAGGCGATGGCCTGAACCGCATACTTCCGAAGCTGCGTGCTTCCGGAATCACCCAGGGCTGGGATTGGCAATGGAAAGTGCTGGCGCTGAAAATGGATATGGCCGGTCGGATTCATGTCGGCGATTATGAATTCAAGACCGGCACGACCCCTGCCAATGTGCTGGCCATGCTGGCCAGCGGTGACACCGCTCGGGTGAAATACACTCTTGTGGAGGGGCGCAGTTTCCGGCAAATGCGCGCCGAGTTGGCAGGCTTGTCCGATCTCGATGACGACATCACCGGAAAATCTGATAGCGAGATCATGTCGCTTTTAGGCCGTCAGGGCGTGCATCCCGAAGGCCGTTTCCTGCCCGATACCTACTTCGTACCGAAATCCGGAAAACGTAGCGATCTGCTGCGGCAAGCAGCCGAGGCCATGGATACTGCGTTGGCCGCAAGCTGGAACGGACGTTTCTCTGGTCTTCCGTTGAAATCCCCGGATGAACTTCTCACCCTGGCCTCGATTGTCGAAAAAGAGACCGGCAAAGCCGATGAACGCCCGCAGATTGCCGGAGTGTTCGTACGTCGCCTGAAGAAAGGC
>NZ_JBIKSE010000036.1:0-16435 GCF_044348765.1 Arenimonas sp. | reverse complement strand
ATGCCCTCGTCTGCCTTTGGTGCAAGAAACAAGCCACTCATGCAATTGCTTGTTTTTCTTCACAAACTACCGATTAGCAAAATTTAGAATAAAAAGGCGAGGCATCCTGCCCGCTCAATCAAAACCTACTGAACGTTTGCCGGGGTGAGCCTTTGAACTATCCATGTCTGCGCAGGGCATTGCATGTGCTGCTCCTGCTGTTCCCGTTGGCCGCGTCGGCCGAACAGTACGCCAAGCCCTCGCCATACTGGGACGGCTTCAACTTCATGGCCGAAAAGGGCGACCGCTATTACCTGAAGGTATCCCCGTATACCGTCCATTTCAGTTACGACGAGTATCACGAGTACGTCTGGCTGGCCGGCTTCGAACGCGAGCGCAGCACCGGCATCGTGGCCGGATTCGCCTATTTCTCGAATTCATTCGGGCAACCGAGCGTGTATTACTACCCATGGGGCAAGATATACCGCGATCTGGCCGGAATCGACGGCCTGTATTTCAAATGGAATGCCGGTCTGGCCTATGGTTATGTCGAGCCCTACGAAGACAAGGTGCCGTTCGTCTACAACGGCTTTTCGCCGGGGGTGTTCCCGATGCTCGGTTACGAGAGCGAGGGCGGATTCCACTCCCAGCTGAACCTGCTGGGTACGGCCGGTCTAATGCTGCAGTTCTCGATTCCGATTCACGATGTGCGCTGAACCGCGTCATAGCGCCAGATAGGCCATGGCCCCGATGGCGGCCTTGTGCCCGCTGGCCATGCTGGCGGTCAGCAGATAACCGCCGGTCGGCGCTTCCCAGTCCAGCATTTCGCCGGCAAAGAACAGGCCGGGATGACGACGCCACATCAAGTGTGTATCGAGTTGCGGCAGTGCGACGCCACCGGCGGTACTGATCGCCTCGGCAATGGGGCGCGGTGTGGTGAGCGTCAAGGGCAGGGCTTTCAACAGCTTTGCCAGCACCTGCGGATCGGCAAGCTGCTGGCGGTCGGCCAGTTCGTAGAGCAGCGCGGTTTTCACACCGGAAAGCTTGAAATGCCGGCGCAGGAAATCGCTGAGACTGCGACCGTTGCGCGGTTTTCCGGCCGCCGCTGTGATACGGGGCAGGTCATGATCCGGCAGCAGGTCCAGCAGCAGCGTGCACCGTCCGTCGCGCGCGATGGTTTCGCGGATATCGGCGCTGAGTGCATAGATCAGGCTGCCCTCGAGGCCGTATTCGCTGATGACGCATTCCCCCTGCAAGGCAGCATCGCGATCAGCCAATCGTATCTTCAGGGGTTTCAGCGGTTCACCGGCGAATTTGTCTTTGAAGAAATCCGACCAGGCGATTTCAAAACCGCAATTGGCGGCTTGCAGCGGGACGATGTCCAGACCTTCCGGCAACAGGCCGGTCTGCCAGCTGCCGTCCGACCCCAGCTGCGGCCAGCTGGCGCCGCCCAGCGCAAGAATGAAGGCATCGGCGCCGACGCTAATCTCACCCTCCGTGGTCTGCAGCCGCAGTTGCCGGTCGCCTTCGAAGGCAATGGCGCGGTGATTGACGTGGAATTGTACGCCTAGGGCACGCAGCTGTTTCAACCAGGCCCGCAGCAAGGGTGCCGCCTTCATGTCGGTTGGGAATACCCGGCCGGAGCTGCCGACAAAGGTGGCGATGCCGAGTTGTTCCGCCCATTGGCGTATGGCGGTGTTATCTAAGGATGCCAACCAGGTCGCTACCGCGGTGCTTTGGTTGCGAAAACGCATGCTGAAATCTTCCATCGGCTCGGCATGGGTCAGGTTCAGGCCGCCACGTCCGGCAATCAGGAATTTCCGGCCGACCGAGGCTTTGCGTTCATACAGATGGACTTCTGCGCCGCCCTCAGCGGCAGTCTGCGCCGCCATCAAACCCGCAGGCCCGCCGCCGATCACGGCAATTTTTTTCGGTGCGGTGGCGGTGATCATGCGGAATCCGGCGATAATGTGCCTTCAGTTTAGAGGAATTGCCGTTACCATGCCCTATTGCCCCATTCTCGCCACGCTGGCCTATGTGCTCTCACCCGATGGCCGCCAGGTGCTGCTCATCCACCGTAATGCCCGGGACACCGATGAACATCTGGGCAAATACAACGGGCTCGGCGGCAAAGTCGAGGACGATGAGGATGTGGTGGCCAGCGTGCGCCGGGAAGTGATGGAAGAGGCCGGTATCGTCTGTGAGGATATCTGTCTGCGCGGCAGTATTTCCTGGCCGTTTTTCGGCAAGAACGGCGAGCATTGGTATGGCCTGATTTTTCTGGTCAAGCGTTTTAGTGGAACGCCCTATAGTGCCAATCCCGAAGGTGATCTGAGTTGGGTCGATGTCGACAAGATCATGGAGCTGCCGATGTGGGACGGGGACCGCCAGTTCCTGCCTTTGGTCTTCGATGATGATCCGCGCCAATTCCATGGGGTCATGCCCTATGAAAATGGCAAAATGAAATCATGGTCTTATTCAAGAATATAAAATATCAGCCTGACATTTATCATTTTCTTTTGCGTTATCCTAGTTTCGTCACCGATATGGAGTCCACCATGAGCACTGCCTATGAATTTTCCGCCACCGACATCGATGGCAAGGATGTTTCCCTCTCCGATTACAAGGGCAAGGTGCTGTTGGTGGTCAATACCGCCTCCAAATGCGGCTTCACCCCGCAGTACACCGGTTTGGAAGCGCTCTGGCGCAAGCACCGGGATGCGGGTTTTGCCGTGCTCGGCTTTCCCTGCGACCAGTTCGGCCATCAGGAGCCGGGTGACGCCGAAGAAATCA
This sequence comes from Arenimonas sp., assembly GCF_044348765.1. GTDB lineage: Bacteria > Pseudomonadota > Gammaproteobacteria > Xanthomonadales > Xanthomonadaceae > Arenimonas. The sequence continues at coordinate 13,663 of NZ_JBIKSE010000036.1, read as the reverse complement.
AGAATTTCTGTTCGCTGAGCTATGACGTCAGTTTTCCGATGTTCGGAAAGATTGAAGTCAACGGTAGCGGAGCGCATCCGTTCTACCAGTGGCTGAAGAAAGAAAAGAGCGGGTTGTTCGGCATCGGCGCCATCAAATGGAATTTCACCAAATTCCTGATCGGCCGTGACGGCTCCGTGCTGAAGCGTTATGCGCCGACGGACAAGCCGGAAGATATCGAAGCCGACATTCGCGCTGCGTTGAATGCTTAAATCATTCCGAGCAGCGAACGCGTGGCTTCGGTAATCCGGCTGCGCGACAGGAAGAAATCCCAGTAACTGCCGCCCAGTTGGCGCCAGAGCAGGGCGGCACGCACGGCGGCCAGCAGCGCGGCACGGACTTCGGATACGACTTGGGCCTGGGCCAGGTACACCGGATTGCCCTGCACCATGATTTTCGGCCCGAGTGGGCTGATTTTATCGGCGTACAGTTTTCCAAGCGCCGCTAGGACATCCGGATGCGTCGCTCCCGAGGTTTCGGCCTGCAGCTTGATGTCCTGCAGTGCGGCATGCACGGTCTGCATCGCCTGCGCATTGCGGTTGAACTGACGCTCGAGATGCAGCACGTTCAATGCGATACGGATGACGGCATTGTCACGTGTCGATTCGCCCTGCAGTTGATTGAGTAGGCGCTTCAATCCCGGCTTGAGCTGGTGCCGGTTGCCATAAATATCTTCGGTTTGTTCAGCATCGAATACGAACAGACTATTGATGCAGGTGCCCAGAGGTTCGGTCTGGGTCTGGCCTTGATTGGCCATCAACTGAACTTGTTCGACGGCCTGCAGCAAGGCGGCAAGGGCGAGTGCGCGGTCTTTCATGCGGTGGTTTCCTGGCGAATTCGAATTTCCATAGGGGCATCAGTTTCAGCAATGACGGCGCCGCCGAGACAGACCTCGTTGGCATACAATACCAGCGATTGTCCGGGGGTCACGGCGCGTTGCGGCTCATCAAAAAGCACCTCCAAAGTGCCATCGGAAAGAACCTGTACGGTGCAGTAGACATCCTGCTGGCGGTAGCGGGTTTTGGCGGTGCAACGGAATTCGGCTGCAGGCGCCGTGCCGGCTACCCAATGTGCGGTTTCGGTACGTGAGCTGCGGGAGTGCAGCCACTGCGATTCGATGCCTTGATCGACATAAAGGATATTTCGCAGGATGTCCTTGCCGACCACGAACCAGGGCGCCGCCGGACGGCCTTTGATTCCGCCGATATGCAGACCCTCGCGCTGGCCCAAGGTGTAATAAAACACGCCGGCGTGTTCACCCACGATCTGGCCATCAACACTGTGTATTTCGCCGGCTTTGGCTGGAATATATTGACCGAGAAAATCCCTGAAATCACGCTCACCGATGAAACAGATGCCGGTGGAGTCCTTCTTGGTGGCGGTACCGAAGCCGGCGCTGGCGGCCAGCATACGCACTTCGGATTTCGGCAGATGGCCGATCGGGAACAGCGTGGCGGCCAATTGCACCTGTCCGAGTTGATGCAGGAAGTAGGTTTGGTCCTTGCCGATATCGGCCCCACGTATCAGTTGGAATCCCTCATCGCATTCGCGCACCTGCGCATAATGGCCGGTCGCGATTTTATCCGACCCCAGCGTCTTGGCTTCGTCGAGAAAGGTCTTGAATTTGATTTCGCGGTTGCACAGCACGTCCGGATTCGGCGTGCGACCGGCTTGGTATTCCGACAGGAAATAGGTGAATACTTCCGACCAATAAGTTTTAGCGAAATTGCGCGAATAAAACGGAATGCCCAGTTTTCCGCAGACGGCAAGGGCATCCTTGCGGTCTTCTTCGGCGCGGCATTCGCCATCGTCCTCTTCGTCCCAGTTCTGCATGAACAGGCCGCTGACATCATGCCCTTGCTGTTTCAGCAGCAGCGCGGCCACCGAAGAATCGACACCGCCTGAAACGCCCAACATGATCTTCATCGTGCACTCACAGGCTTTGCAACAGGGTCAGCGGATGCCGCGAGCCATTCAGGTAGTCGGCGATTACCTGGCCTACCAGCGGACTGCGGTGCCGATCGGTCAAAGCTTCGATCTCAGACGGCCACATCCAGTGTGCCGCAACGATGCCTTCATCGAGCGTTCGCCCGGCATCATGCTGCAGCGGTTCGGCGGCGAATGCCATGCGTAGATACTGCTGACCGGTCTCGGGAGCTTTCCATTGATAGGCGCCGATGAATGCGGTAAGACTGATCCTCCAGCCGGTTTCCTCAAGGGTTTCGCGGACCGCTGCCTGAAGGATCGATTCATCCGGCTCGAGGTGTCCGGCCGGCTGGTTGTATACCACGCGGCCGCTGACGCGCTCCTCGACCATCAAGAACTGTCCTGCGCGCGCGACGACTGTCGCGACGGTGACGTCCGGTTGCCAGAATGTGCCAGTGCGGTAGCTCATGGGGGACAAGTGGAGCTTAAATCCTTGTTTATCAATAGTGCCATTATCACCGATTTGCCGCCCCTTGTATTTTAATGGGGGATGCCCTATTTATAAGGCATGAGTGCAAACAAAACCCCAGACCAGCGCGACGGTGGCGATGCCCTGCTTGATGCGGTGCGCGCCGAAGTCGGGCCTCCCGGCCGATTCCAGGTGGTCCTGCTCAATGATGATTTCACCCCGATGGATTTCGTCGTCTTCGTATTGCAAGAATTTTTTGCGATGAATCAAGAGAAGGCCACCCAGGTCATGCTGCAGATCCATACCCGTGGCCGCGGAACCGGTGGCGTATACTCGCGGGAGGTCGCTGAATCGAAAGTAAACCAGGTTAATGAATTTTCACGCCAGAACCACCATCCTCTGTTAAGTATGATGGAACCGCTGTAATAAAGGTATCAGGAGCAGGCTATGTTCAGTAAAGAGCTCGAAGTGTCCATCGGTCAATGTTACAAGGATGCCCGTGAGTCACGTCATGAATTCATGACCGTCGACCACCTGTTGCTGTCCTTGCTTGAAAACGCCTCGGCGCTCGCCGTGCTGCGCGCCTGTGGCGCCGAAATCGACGAGCTTGGCAAGGGTCTGCGTCAGGCTATCAGTGACAATGTTTCGATGCTTACTGAAGACGACAATCGCGATACCCAGCCGACGCTTGGATTTCAGCGCGTACTTCAGCGTGCGGTCTACCATGTACAGTCCTCGGGAAAGAAAGAAGTAACCGGCGCCAACGTGTTGGTCGCTCTATTCAGCGAAAAGGACTCGCACGCCGTTTATCTGATGCAGAAGCAGGACATCACCCGGCTGGATGTGGTGAATTACCTGTCGCACGGCGTGGCGCGCAGTAGCGAACCGTCCGAAGAGCCGGCCGAAGACAGCCGCGGACCGGAGGCGGCCGAGGAAGCCAAGGGCAATGCACTGGCCGAATTCGCCGTCAACCTCAACGAGCTCGCCATCGAAGGCAAGATCGACCCGTTGATCGGCCGCGAGGAGGAAGTCGAGCGTACCATCCAGGTCCTGTGCCGCCGACGCAAGAACAATCCGCTGTATGTCGGTGATCCGGGTGTGGGTAAAACTGCGCTCGCGGAAGGCCTGGCCTGGCGGATTGTGGAAGGCCGGGTGCCGGAGGTTCTGCGCACGGCGGTGATTTGGGCGCTGGACCTCGGTTCTCTGGTGGCTGGCACCAAATACCGCGGCGATTTCGAAAAGCGCCTGAAAGCGGTACTGGCCCAGCTGAAAAAGGAGCCCAATGCCGTCCTGTTCATTGATGAAATCCATACCATCATCGGTGCCGGTTCCGCCTCCGGTGGCACCATGGATGCCTCGAATCTGATCAAGCCGGTGCTGCAGAACGGAGAACTGCGCTGCATCGGTTCGACCACCTTCCAGGAATACCGCGGGGTATTCGAAAAAGACCGCGCATTGGCGCGGCGTTTCCAGAAAATCGATATCAGTGAGCCTACGCTGAGCGAGGCGGTGGCCATCCTCAACGGTCTGAAGCCGCGTTTCGAAGCCCATCATGAAGTCTGTTATAGCAGTGATGCCATCCAAGCCGCCGTCGATCTTTCGGTCAAGCACATCAATGATCGTTTGCTGCCGGACAAGGCCATTGATGTCATCGATGAGGCCGGCGCGCGCCAGCGTTTGCTGCCACCGGATATCCGCAAGTCCATCATCGATCTCGAGGAAATCGAACTGATTGTTTCCAAAATGGCGCGCATTCCGGCCAAGCAAGTGTCTGCTTCCGACAAGGATGTGCTGCGCAATCTCGACCGCAATCTGAAAATGCTGATTTTCGGCCAGGATCCGGCCATCGAAACCTTGGTGTCCGCCATCAAGCTGGCGCGCTCCGGCCTCGGCCATCCTGATCGGCCGATCGGCAGCTTCCTGTTCGCAGGCCCGACCGGCGTCGGCAAGACCGAGGTCACCAAGCAATTGGCGATGCAGCTGGGTGTTGAGCTGGTCCGATTCGACATGTCGGAATACATGGAAGCGCATTCGGTCAGTCGCTTGGTCGGCGCGCCTCCGGGCTATGTCGGTTTCGACCAAGGCGGTCTGCTCACCGAGAAGATCGTAAAGACGCCGCATTGCGTGTTGCTGCTCGATGAGATCGAGAAGGCGCATCCGGATGTTTACAACATCCTGCTGCAGATTATGGACCGCGGCGTTCTGACCGATACCAATGGCCGTGAAGCCAATTTCAAGAATGTCGTGATTGTCCTGACCACCAATGCCGGCGCCCAGATTGCCGCGCGCCGTTCCATGGGTTTCGTCGAGCAGAACCATACCACCGATGCCATGGAAGCCATCCGCAAGCAGTTCACCCCCGAGTTCCGCAACCGCTTGGATGCCATCGTGCAGTTCCAGGCCTTGGGCATGGACCACATTCTGCGCGTAGTCGACAAATTCCTGATCGAACTGGAAGCGCTGCTGCATGAAAAACATGTGGTGCTGAGTGTCAGTCCTGATGCTCGCCAGTGGCTTGCCGAAAACGGTTTCGATGCCCAGATGGGAGCGCGACCGATGGCGCGCCTGATCCAGGACCGTATCAAACGGCCTTTGGCGGACGAGCTGTTGTTCGGCGCATTAGTCAACGGCGGCCGTGCCAGCGTGACGGTCGGCGAGAGTGGTCTGCAGGTGAATGCCTTGCCCGAACCCGAACGGCTGCTGCCGGCGTCGGTCGAGCCTTGAGGCTTATTTGGCGCGGTAGGTAATACGACCTTTGCTGAGGTCGTAAGGGGTCATTTCGACCTTGACCTTGTCGCCGGTGAGGATGCGGATATAGTTTTTACGCATTCTGCCGGAAATGTGCGCCGTGATGACATGTCCGTTTTCCAGTTTGACTCGGAACATGGTGTTGGGCAGGGTTTCCAGAACGGTGCCGTCGAATTCAATTGAATCGTCTTTGGACATGCAGAATGGGTGCTTCGGTTGAGAAGGCGCTATTTTGACAGGTTTGGCCCCGAAGTGCAAAGAAAGCCCTACGCCATGCGGGTTTTGGCCAGATAATCGGCGATATTCCGGTTCGGGAAATGAGCCGTCCAAGCCCCTTCAGGACCGGTTATGATCGACTCCTTGGCCAATAGCTGCAGATAGTCCGACCGCGGCATGCTTTTGCCGCCCAATAGTGCCAGATGAGGGTTTTCCATCTGTGCATCAAGCCACGGCCACTTCCAATCATGCAGGGTCTCGCTCAGCGCATAAAGGGCTGCTGCCGACGCTTGGCTATAGCGACTGAACATGCTTTCGGCAAAAAATACACGACCAAGTGCCAGACCATACAGCCCACCTATCAGGATATCGCCATCCCGGACTTCGATGCTATGGCCGATACCCATGACATGCAGGTGGGTATAGGCATCAATCATGGCGCTGCCAATCCACGTCCCGGATTGTCCGGCCCGGGGGCAGTCGGCGCAGGCTTGGATGACTTCGGAAAAGGCGGTATCCGCGCTTATGGTCCATGCGGTTTGACGCAGTTGACGACGTCGGCTTTTCCCCAAATGGACGGCGCCCGGGATGAATCCATAGCGCTGTTCCGGAGACCACCAGAGGATCGCTTGGTCGGGGTGGTACCAAGGAAAGATACCTTGCTGATAGGCTGGGATTAGCCATTCCGGACCCAGGCCGCCACCCCAGGACAACAAGCCGTCCGGATCTTGCAATGCCTTAGCAGCCGGCGGGAAAACGCCCGGATTGTGCATTGACAGCTGGGGAATTCGGATCGGATTCATGGGTAGGGGTTCAAAGCCGCTAATTGCAGGCCGTAGTGTTCTTTTGCCTTCTGCTCGGCACTGCACCAGGCCTGCAGGGCAGGGCGAAAGCGTATGTCGGCGATCCAATGCCGGCTAAAGGTGGTTGTTGGCAGGAAGCCACGGGCAATTTTGTGCTCGCCCTGGGCCCCGGGTTCGAATGCGCTTAATCCTTCGCGAAGGCAATAATCGATGCCTTGGTAATAACAGGTTTCGAAATGCAGTCCCGGGCTTTGTTCATCACTGCCCCAATAACGTCCGTACAGAGTGTCATTGCCGCGCAGAAACAGTGCTCCGGCACGGATGCGGCCTTCGCGCTCGGCCAGAACGACCATCATTTGTCTCGGCATGGTGTTGGCGAGATGCCGGAAGAAATCCGGTGTCAGCGCCGCGGCATTGCTGTAGGCATCAAAAGTCCGCTCATAAAACATGTACATCGCCTGCAGTTCGGCTTCACTCAATTCATCGCCATGAACCTGACGAAAACTGTAGCCGGCTTCACGGACCTTCGCGCGTTCCTGCCGGATGTTCTTGCGTTTTTTCGGGAGCAAGGCATCCAGGAATTCACTGAAGTCCTTCCAACCGCGGTTGCGCCAATGGAACTGCACATCGATGCGGGCCAGCCAGTCCGCTGGGAAAGACTCGGTCTCCTGTTCCGCCAAAAAGTTCACATGCAATGAAGACCATCCCTTGCGCTGAGTCTCGGCAATCATTTCATCGAGCATTAGACGGTGCATGTCGTCGTCCGGTGCCATCACGCGTGGTCCGGTGACCGGGCTGTAGGGAACGCCAATCAGCCATTTCGGATAGTAGTCCAGACCACAACGGGCGTAGGCGTTAGCCCAAGCGTGATCAAAAACGAATTCGCCGTGTGAGTTGTCCTTCAGATAACCGGGTGCTGCCGCTACCAGTTCGCTGCCACGCCAGAGCGTGGAATGGCAAGGCCGCCAACCCCATTCCGGGCGCAGGCAACCGGTGCTTTCAAGACCTGCCAGAAAGCTGTGCCGAAGAAATGGATTACGGCCATCATGCAGGGCATCCCACTGTAGGGATGGGATATCAGAAAGCGCCGAACATATGCGGAATCCGGTCATCGCCGCCGCATCTCCAGCGGCCCGAATCAGGCTTCTTTGTCGAGAAATTTTTCGGCATCGAGTGCCGCCATGCATCCGAATCCTGCAGAGGTTATGGCCTGTCGGTAAACCTGGTCGGCGACATCGCCTGCGGCGAATACACCGGGTACTGAGGTTGCAGTAGCGCCGCCTTCCAGTCCGGATTTGATGCTCAGGTAGCCGTTGCGCATATCCAGTTGGCCTTCGAATAGGGAGGTATTCGGGGTGTGACCGATGGCCACGAAAAAGCCCTGCAGGTCGATTTCGCGCAATTCACTGTTTTGCACATCCTTGATGCGCATTCCGGTAACGCCGGTCTCGTCTCCGAGCACTTCATCCACGGCATGGTTCCAGATGATTTCGACTTTACCGGCCTGGGCCTTGGCGAACAGCTTGTCCTGGAGGATTTTCTCAGAGCGCAGGCGATCGCGACGATGCACCAGATAGACTTTACGTGCAATGTTGGACAGGTAAAGCGCTTCTTCCACGGCGGTATTGCCGCCACCGATGACCGCTACATCCTGATCGCGGAAGAAGAACCCGTCACACGTGGCGCACGCCGAAACGCCTTTGCCCATGAATTTCTGTTCCGAGGGAATTCCGAGATATTTGGCACTGGCGCCGGTAGTGATGATCAGTGCGTCGCAATGGTATTCGCCGGAGTCGCCCATCAGCTTGAACGGCCGTTCGGACAGGTCGGCGGTATGGATGTGATCGAAGAGGATTTCGGTTTCAAAACGTTCGGCATGCGTCTGCATACGTGTCATTAGATCCGGGCCCATCAGACCGTGTGCATCCCCAGGCCAGTTATCCACTTCGGTGGTGGTCATCAATTGACCGCCCTGCTGCAAGCCTGTGACCAGCACCGGTTTCAGATTGGCCCGTGCCGCATAGACGGCAGCGGTGTAGCCGGCGGGACCGGAGCCGAGAATGAGCAGTTGGCAGTGTTTGGGCGAGGACATGGCTAAGACCGATTTGGACAGACCCATAGCTTGGGGCTTGCACCGCGATTTATCAAGCCTGTGCCGCAGCCAAAAAAGCCTGCAATCCGGCCCGAAAGACGCGCAATCCGATGTTTTAACCGTTAAACTAGAGCTTATTGCATTCGGGTAATCTGCCTGTGGCCAGAACCACTGTCAAAAATACTTCATCGCCGGACCAGCAACGCCAGAAGTTGTGGAAAGAGCTGGCGCTGGTCGCCATTGCCCCGATTCTGCTTTACCTGCTGGCCAGTCTGGTCACCTATTCCACGCAGGACCCTGGCTGGTCGCGCACCGGCAGTCTGGATGGGTCCGTGCATAACATCGGCGGACTGGTCGGTGCATATCTGGCCGATATCAGCTTCTGGTTGTTCGGATATATGGCTTACACCGTGCCCTTGGTGCTTACCGGCGTGGCTTATATCGGATTGTTTGGGATGGATAGCGATGGTGACGGCCGGGTTGATTTCGGACCGGCGCTTCGGCTCCTTGGCATTGTCGGTTTTCTGGTCAGCGGTACCGGCCTATGCCATCTCATCGGTGGTCCGGCGCCGGCTCTGCCGGCACAGTCCGGTGGCTTCATCGGCGATATGGTCGGCCGGAGCATGGATATGCTTTTCGGGGGCATGGGCGGAAATCTATTCCTTCTGACTGTATTCCTGCTGTCGGTTACCCTGGCAACGGGCCTGTCCTGGTTCGTGGTCATGGATTGGATTGGTGCCGGGGTGTTGGCTCTGATCGGCCGCTTTTCGGCCAAGACCGATCAGGCGGCGGAATGGAGTCGCACCCGCGCCATCCGTTCCGAGCGCGAAGAAGTCCGTAAAACCGAGAGCGAACGCCGCGCCAAACGTGAACCGATTAAAATCGCCGCGCCGGCGCCGACGCTGGTTGAAAAAAGCGATCGTGCGGAACGCGAACAGCAAATTCCCTTGTTCAATGCCGGTGGGGTCAGCGAAATACCGCCGCTGTCGCTGTTGGATGATCCCAAGCCGCAGGCCAAGGGCTATTCCGAAGAAACGCTGGAAACCCTGTCCCGTCAGATTGAATTCAAGCTCAAGGATTTCCGGATTGATGTTCAGGTGGTCGGGGCCTATCCCGGACCGGTAGTTACCCGGTTTGAAATGGAGCCCGCGCCGGGAGTGAAGGGCAGTCAGATTTCCTCGCTCGACAAGGACATCGCACGTGGCCTTTCCGTAAAATCAGTGCGCGTGGTCGATGTCATTCCTGGAAAGTCGGTGGTCGGTCTGGAAATTCCGAATACCCAGCGCGAAATGATCTATCTTTCGGAACTGCTGCGCTCGAAGGAATACGACAAATCCAATAGTCCGCTGACCATCGCCCTCGGTAAAGATATCGGCGGGCGACCCAGTGTTGCCGATCTGGCGCGTATGCCGCATCTGCTGGTAGCCGGTACGACCGGTTCCGGTAAATCCGTGGCGGTCAATGCCATGGTGCTGAGTCTGCTCTACAAGGCCAGCGCCAAGGATGTGCGGATGCTGATGATTGATCCAAAAATGCTCGAACTGTCGGTCTATCAGGGCATCCCGCATCTGCTGGCGCCGGTAGTCACCGACATGAAGGAGGCCGCCAACGGTCTGCGTTGGTGCGTTGCCGAAATGGAACGCCGTTACAAGCTGATGAGTGCAGTTGGCGTTCGTAACCTGGCTGGATTCAACCGTAAGGTACAGGACGCCATCGATGCCGGGCAGCCGATCATGGATCCGCTGTTCAAGCCCAATCCTGAGCTTGGTATCGAGGCACGGCCACTCGAGGCCTTGCCCTACATCGTGGTCATCATCGACGAATTCGCCGACATGATGATGATCGTCGGCAAGAAGGTCGAGGAACTGATCGCCCGACTCGCGCAGAAGGCGCGTGCCTCGGGAATCCATCTGATATTGGCAACGCAACGTCCCTCCGTGGATGTGATTACCGGCCTGATCAAGGCCAATATTCCGACCCGCATCGCCTTCCAGGTTTCCAGCAAGATCGATTCCCGAACCATTCTTGATCAATCCGGCGCCGAAACGCTGCTGGGTCACGGCGATATGCTGTACATGCCGCCCGGAACGTCCTTGCCGGAGCGCATCCACGGAGCTTTTGTCAGTGATGAGGAAGTACACCGTGTGGTCGAGCATCTCAAGCAGCATGGCGGTGGTACTGAATACATTCCGGGCGTTCTCGAAGAAGTGCAGATGATGGGGGACGGCGTCGTAGTTGGTGCCACGGGCCTGCCGGAAGCCAGCAGCAGCGGGGATGAATCCGACCCGCTCTACGATGAGGCGGTCAAAATCGTTACGGAATCCCGCCGCGCCTCGATATCCGGTGTGCAACGCCGACTTAAAATCGGCTATAACCGAGCCGCGCGCCTGGTTGAAGCCATGGAAATGGCCGGCATTGTCTCCAAACCGGAGCACAACGGCGACCGATCCGTATTGGCGCCGCCCCCGGTCAAGGGCTGATATGCATCAACGACTGATGATAGTCCTCTTGCTTGCGATCGCCTTTCCCCTTCAGGCGCAGACGGCGCGTCAACAGCTGGACCTCTTTGCCAGTGGTCTGAAAACGGCATCGGCGACATTCCAGCAGGTCGTGACCGGCCCGAATGGGGAAAAGATCCAGGCCTCACAAGGCCTGATGCAGATGAAATCACCCAATCGGTTTCGCTGGGAGTACAGTAAGCCGGATCTTCAGGTAATCGTGGCCGATGGCCAAAAAGTCTGGGTTTACGAACCGGATCTGAAACAGGTCACGGTCAAGCCTCAGGATGCGCTCAACCAGGATAATCCGCTCAGTGCCTTGTCCTCGCCGGAAGTGCTGGACCGCTATTACACGGTTAGTGAGTTACCCGAAAAACGAGGTATCCGATGGTTACAGCTCCTGCCAAAACGCCCGGAAAGCTCGCCGTTCGACAAGGCATGGCTTGGATTTGACGACAACGGATTGAGAAGTCTGCGCCTTTTCGACAACCTCGGGCAGGTTTCCGAATTCAACTTCGGTACCTGGAAGCGCAACGCCTTTATTCCCGAGAGTAGATTTCGCTTTACGGCGCCTGCAGGGGTCGAAACTGTTCAATGATTCTGGAGATCATTCATGAGTAATTCCATCCGTGTAGGCCCGGTCGACCGTTTTCTGGGAATCGTCGAGCGTGCAGGAAATATGCTGCCGCATCCGGCGACGCTGTTTTTCCTGCTCACCGTGTTTGTGGTGATTGCCAGCTGGCTGGCCAGTCAATTCGATATTTCCGTGGCGCATCCCAAGTCGGGTGAGCTTGTGAGTCCGGTCAACCTACTCAGTGCCGATGGGCTGCAGCGCATCATGTCGGGTCTGGTCAGCAATTTCACCGGGTTCGCCCCTCTAGGAACGGTTCTGGTGGCCTTGATCGGTATCGGTGTTGCCGAACATTCCGGCTTCATCGGCGCCTGCCTACGCATTGTGGTTCTGAATGCGCCGCGCTTCCTGCTGACACCAATCATTGTTTTTGCCGGCGTGATGTCGAACATGGCCAGTGAAATCGGTTACGTTCTGTTGGTGCCCTTGTCGGGATTGCTCTTTGTTGCTGCCGGCCGGCATCCTATTCTGGGGATTGCCGCTGCGTTTGCAGGGGTTTCCGGTGGCTACTCCGCCAATCTGCTACTCGGAACGATTGATCCGCTGTTGTCAGGGCTGTCCCAGGAAGCGGCGCGAATCGTTGATCCGACCTATACGGTCAGTCCGGCAGCCAACATGTATTTCATGCAGGTTTCAACACCAATCATCACGCTGCTGGGTTGGTTCGTGACCGAGAAAATCGTTGCCCGTCGTTTCCCAGACGGTAACTACGGCAAGGGTGATGAGCGTATTGAGGCGCTCTCCGGCTCTGAAAAGCGGGGATTGCTCTGGGCGGGCATTGCCACGGCCGTGCTTTCGACCCTTATTTTACTGGCAACCGTGCCGGAAAACGGAGTGTTACGCATTGCCGATGAGCCTGATATTCTCAAAGCGTTGGCGCCCTTTCTGCACGGTATCGTGGCATTGATTTTTTTCGCCGGTGCCTTGGTTGGCATAGCCTACGGCATCGGTGCCGGAACAATCAAAAGCGATACCGATGTCATCAATGGCATGTCTGCATCCATGGCGACCCTTGCCAGCTATCTGGTGCTGGTTTTCTTCGCGGCACAGTTCGTGGCGCTGTTCAATTGGACGCAGCTGGGGCTGATCTTCGCCGTGGAAGGTGCGGAAGCATTGAAAGCCCTGGGGCTCCCGAAGATTCCGCTGTTGCTCGGATTCATCCTGTTGACCGCCACGGTAAACCTCGCCATGGGCTCGGCCTCAGCGAAGTGGGCGCTGATGGCCCCGGTGTTCGTGCCGATGTTCATGTTGCTCGGCTACTCGCCGGAAGTGACGCAGACGGCGTATCGTGTGGGCGACTCGGTCACCAACATCATCTCTCCGATGATGAGCTACTTCGCCCTGATCATTGCCTTTTTGCAGCGCTATGAACCGAAGGCCGGCATCGGAACAGTGGTTGCAACCATGATTCCGTATTCAATTACCTTCTTAATCGGCTGGTCCCTGCTGTTTGCCTTATGGGTGTTCATGGGTTGGGATCTCGGCCCAGGCTCCGGTCTGGTTTATCCGAAAGCGGGATGAGTGATCTGTTCGCCAATGCCGCCTTGCAGCCATTGGCCGAACGCATGCGCCCACGTCATCTGGCCGACATGGTCGGCCAGGACCGTCTGCTGTCCGAGGATGCGGCCCTGCGCAAGGCCATCGAGTCCGGCCGCATCCATTCGATGATTCTGTGGGGACCGCCGGGCTGCGGCAAGACCACATTGGCGTTGCTGGTCGCACACTATGCCAAAGCGCGGTTCATATCGATTTCGGCGGTGATGTCCGGCCTGCCGGAAGTCCGCAAAGTGCTGGCCGAGGCCGAGCAGCATTTTCTGCGTGCTGAGGCGACCGTGCTTTTCGTTGACGAGGTGCATCGCTTCAACAAGGTCCAGCAGGATGCCTTTCTGCCGTATATCGAGAAAGGCAGCGTCGTGTTCATCGGCGCCACTACCGAGAACCCGAGCTTCGAACTCAACTCGGCACTGCTCTCACGTTGCCGGGTGCACGTGATGGATGCGGTGTCGGTTGAGGCCATCGAGACCGCACTCCGCCTGGCTCTGGTTGATTCTGAGAGAGGATTGAATGGCACTATCCTATTTTCCGAGAGCCAATTGCGCAGCATCGCACTAGCCGCTGACGGCGATGTCCGACGGGCATTGACCTTGCTCGAAATCGCTGCAGAGGTAGCAGGCACGGAGCAGGGTGAGGTCACCGATGTGGTTCTGCAGCAGGTGCTGGCCGATCGTACCCGTCGTTTCG
>NZ_JBIKSE010000009.1:0-48341 GCF_044348765.1 Arenimonas sp. | reverse complement strand
TTCCACCCCCACGGTATCGAAACGCTTCTTGATGGTGGCGTTGGACTCGTCAATGGCGATGATGCCTTTGCCGCGGACAACCATGGCTTGGGCGATTTCGGGGAGTTGGTCGATGCTCATGAGGGCGATCCGGGGGTGGTTGGGGTGACCATATTATAACCCATGACCACAGACTGCCCAACGGCTAGACCAAGGCAAACAAGCCGCATTCCAAAGCCAGCAGTCTTTCTTTGGCTCTCAAGCCGCCCGCGTAGCCCACTAGCTCACCCTTGCTGCCGATAATTCGATGGCAGGGAACGATTATTGAAATGGCATTCGCACCATTGGCACTGGCCACCGCCCTGACCGCGCTCTTGTTGCCCACCTTCTCGGCAAGACCGAGGTAACTGCTGGTTTCACCATACGCTACGCCCAGTAATGCATCCCAAACGCGTTTCTGGAAATCGCTACCGACCAGCAACAAAGGCAGCTCGAAGCGTTTTCGTTCCGCTCGGAAATATTCGTCCAACTGCCGCTTGGTTTCAGAAAGTACAGCCGTCTCGCCCTCGATGAACTCGGCGTTTAAGCCACGCGCAATTCGTCCATCTACTGTGCTGCGCATTTTCCGGTAGCGCCAATCGCACAGGCAAAGTTGCTCGTCGAAGGAACCCAGAACCAACTCGCCATAGGGCGTTTTTAAATATTGGATGTAAATTGACATTTACAAATCCCCCAGGCCCTCGGTTCTGCCACCCTCGCCCACCGCCAGAAGGCGCAGGGTGTTGGTGGCACCGTGCTGCTCCATGTGGTCGCCGCTGGTGATCAGAACGCGGTCACCGACCGCCAGATAGCCCAGATCAAACAGTTGTTTAATGGCTTTGCGGGCAGCGACCCGCATGGACTGGCCTTCGGAATCGAAGTTGACCGGTGCGACATCGCGCATCAAGGCCATGCGCCGGCGGGCGTAGCCGAAACGCGACAGCCCGAACAGCGGCACATTGGCGCGGAAACGCGACAGATAGCGCGCAGTGCCGCCGGATTCGGTCAGGGCGATGATGCCGCGCAACTGGATATGCTCGGCGATGAACATGGCCGACATCGCAATGGCCTGATCGACGCGCTCGAGATCGCGCGGCGCCGCTTCGAAGTCGGTGTCGTGCTTGAACTGGCGCTCGGCGCCGAGGCAGATCCGGTTCATCGCTTCCACGGCCTTGACCGGGTAGGCACCGGAGGCGGTCTCGGCGGACAGCATGACGGCATCAGTGCCGTCGATGACTGAATTGGCGACGTCCAGCACTTCGGCACGCGTCGGTATCGGATTATCAACCATCGATTGCAGCATCTGGGTCGCGGTGATCACCACCTTGTTGCATTCCAGCGCAGTCTTGATGATCAGCTTCTGCAGGCCGGGCAGCTCGGCATCGCCGATCTCCACGCCCAAATCGCCGCGGGCGACCATGACCACATCACTGGCCTGGGTGATTTCCACCAAGCGCTCGATGGCTTCGGCACGTTCGATTTTGGCCACGATGTGGGCATAGGATCCGTGACTGAGCGCAATCGAGCGGGCCAATTCGATATCGGCCGCGCTGCGACAGAATGAGACCGCCAGGAAATCGACATCGAGTTTGGCGGCGATGGCGATGTGTTCCTTGTCCTGTTCGGACAGGGCATCGAGCGAAAGCCCGCCGCCGAGACGGTTCAAGCCTTTGCGGTTGGACAGCGCGCCACCGGCCAACACTTCGGTGACGATGGTGTCGCCGTCGAGGGTCTTCACCATCAGCGCGACCAGTCCGTCGTCCAGCAGCAGGGTGTCGCCGGGCATGACATCCTTGACCAGACCGAGGTAACTGACACCGACCTGGGTTTCGTCGCCCAGCGGCGCATCCGCGCGGCAGACCAGGCGGAATTCGCTACCGTTAACCAGATGGACCTTGTCCTGGGCGAATTTTTCGATGCGGATCTTGGGACCTTGCAGATCGGCCAGAATACCGACTTCCCGACCGAGACTGGCGGCAATCTCGCGCACGCGGGTCACCCGCTCGGCATGCTGTTCGGCGGTGCCGTGCGAAAAGTTCATGCGCACCACGTTGACGCCGGCTTCGATGATCTGCGCCAGAACGCCGGGCTGATCGGTCGCCGGGCCGAGCGTGGCGAGGATTTTGGTGCGTCGGAAATTGGTGGCGGTCATCGGGCTTGGTTCTCGTTTCGGGGTGGCGATGCGGATTCAGTGGCGGCGCAGTGGCAGGGCTTGAGGAAAGCCGTTCAAGCTTGACACAGTTTGACCCGGCACGCTTCGGGAAGGCATCTGCATACGTTTGCGCCGCGCGAGGGGACGAGCGCTCATGCGCCGCGTTCGAGCAATGCCGTGATTGCCGGAAGCGGTTTGCCTTCGCAGAACTCGAGGAAAGCGCCGCCGCCGGTTGAAATGTATCCGACATCAGCCTCGATGCCGAACTTATCGACGGCTGCCAGCGTATCCCCGCCGCCGGCAATCGAGAAAGCCTTGGAGCGTGCGATGGCCAGCGCCAGGGTTTCGGTGCCTTTGGCGAAGGCGTCGAATTCAAACACGCCGACCGGGCCATTCCAGATGACGGTCCCAGCCTTTTCAATCAGGACCGCATAACCCGCCGCCGTGTCCGGCCCGATGTCCAGAATTAGGTCGTCCGCCGCCACGTCCGCGACGGCTTTCACCGTAGCCTTAGCATCGGCTGCGAAAGTTTTAGCGACAACCACGTCGGAGGGAATTGGGATGTCGGCACCACGGGCCTTGGCATCGGCCAGAATGGCCTTGGCCGTGTCCAGCAGATCCGGTTCGCAAAGGGATTTACCAACCGGCAGACCGACCGCGGCCATGAAGGTATTGGCGATGCCGCCACCGACGATGAGTTGATCGACCTTGCCGACCAGATTGGCCAGCAGGGCCAACTTGGTCGAGACCTTGGAGCCGGCGACGATGGCCAGCAAGGGCCGCTGCGGCGCCTGCAGGGCTTTGGCCAGGGCATCCAGCTCCGCCATCAGCAGCGGACCGCCGCAGGCGATTTTCGCGGCACGGATCGCACCATGGGTACTGGCCTGTGCGCGATGCGCGGTTCCGAAGGCATCCATGACATACACATCGCA
Source organism: Arenimonas sp. (assembly GCF_044348765.1). Taxonomy (GTDB): domain Bacteria; phylum Pseudomonadota; class Gammaproteobacteria; order Xanthomonadales; family Xanthomonadaceae; genus Arenimonas. The sequence goes on along the minus strand of NZ_JBIKSE010000009.1, from coordinate 45,239 downwards.
CAAATCGGCCATCTTCTGGGACAAGACCGCATCATCGGCACCTTCACCGACATTCATCCGGCAGTTTTCCAACAGCACCAGCTGTCCCGGCTGGACCTCCACGCCATCCAGCCAGTCACGCTTGAGGGGCACCGGCAGGCCGAGCAGTTCCGACAGACGTGCCGCCACCGGCGCCAATGAATCGGCTTCCGACCAGACGCCTTCCAGAGGTCGGCCCAGGTGCGAGGTCACCATCACCGCCGCACCTTGCTCCAAGGCCAAGCGCAGGGTCGGTAATGCGGCTTTGATCCGCTGCTCGGAAGTAATCCGCCCCTCTTTCACCGGAACATTGAGGTCTTCACGGATCAACACGCGTTTGCCGCACAAATCGAGGTCAGTCATCCGGAGTACGGACATGGCTTAGCTTCCTGTTGAATATAAAAGCTATTCTCGCATTTTTCAGGGCATTTCCCAATCCTTTGACTTGAATCAAAGCCTGTTAGAGCGGGAGCATTTAGGATATCGGACATAAGCCAAGCCTCCCTTTTCGACCGGGATTTAATCCGCTGCTATCAGGGTGTCGGGCCACGCTATGTATGCGAAAATAGCCCGAACCCCTGGGTCCTTCGCATGCCAGACAACCCGTCGTCACCAACGATTGCCGAAGCCGTCGATCTGCTCCAGGGCGGCGGCCTCTTAGCGATTCCGACCGAAACCGTTTACGGGCTGGCCGCCGATGCCCGCAATGTCGATGCCGTTGCGCGAATCTTTGCCCTGAAAGGCCGACCCGCGGATCACCCCCTGATCGTACATATCGCAGACGCCGACCAGCTCGATGACTGGGCCACGGCCATTCCCGAAGCCGCGCGCAAACTGGCTGCCGCCTTCTGGCCCGGCCCACTGACCTTGATCCTGAAAAAACGTGCGGACGTGCCGGATGTGGTGACCGGTGGCCAGGATACGGTCGGCCTGCGATGTCCGGACCACCCGCTGACACTTGCATTGCTGACGGCCTTCAGCGGCGGCCTGGCCGCACCCTCGGCCAATCGCTTCGGACGCATATCCCCCACCACGGCCGCGCATGTCAGGGCGGAGTTCGCTGCGGATACTCCGTCAATCCTCGATGGCGGTCCCTGCACTATCGGCATCGAAAGCACTATCATCGATCTGAGCCAGAGTCCGCCACGCATTCTGCGTGAAGGCCACATACGGCATGCGCAATTGCTGCCATTTCTACCCGAACTTAAAAACGAAATCGGCAACACCAGCCCACGGGTTTCAGGTAGCCTGGACGCGCACTATGCACCTCGCACGCCGATGCGTATGTTGACGCGCGAAGCCCTGACCCAAGCCAAAGATACCCGTCCTCGTTGCCTGTTGCTGGCATTGACAGCCCTTCCGGCCGGCACGGAAGGGCTCAGTCTGCCGGCTGATGCCGATCTCTATGCCCAAGGTCTGTATGCCGCCCTGCGTCAACTGGACGCACAAAACGCCACTTGCATTTTGATCGAACAACCCCCGTCCGGACCGGACTGGTTGGCGGTGAATGACCGCATCAAACGCGCCCTAGCTGGCGCCGGCAGTTAACGTTGAAAGTCTTACGGTTGACTATCAAAACTGTAGCCGAATTCCTTCAAGTCCTCCTGAAACCAATCTGCCACTAACTTCGCACTGAAGTCATCATAAAATTTATGGTATGTGGATGCTAAAGTTGAATTCAAATGCGGAAGTTCTTCAGGAAACCCTAAATCATCTGCTACTGACTTATATTCGTGCGCCAAATTTTCAAAATGGATTATTTTATCCATCTTGATTTGGCCATTGTAATCTTTCAGCCATTCAACCTGAGGCAAAAAATGCTGAGGGCGATTATAGAATTTCTTATCCTTATCCGGCCCTAATGTAAACTTTAACCACTCGGAAAATGAAATAAACTCAACTCCGCCATTTTTCATCATTGTCTTAGGCTTAGTCTTTATATTATGTTTGTAGTGCGAGAACATTTTATCCCACGGGTTCCGAACAACCGTAAACTTGTAGGCGGCATTCCACTTTTCATTTCCAATGACATCGATAACTTCCTTTGCCGTTAGGTGCTTCCTAAAAGGCTTTCCGGTATAACTGACGATACTGGTACCAGCGGTCTTATTAATGTGAATGAAAATGAACTCCCGTTTCGGACCTTTGCGTAATGGGGAATTAAAGTGCAACCCGATTCTATTTTTGAATTTTTCGATGAATGGAAACTTCATTTTTTAGCTCTCTGTTGACACCTTATAACTAGATTAGCAATAAGTAGCAATTTAGCACACCCCACCACAATCAATTCATTTCAATATGAAAAAGCCCGCAATCGCGGGCTTTTTCTTGCTTCGTCTTATTGTGCTTACTTGGCATTCATCAGGGCGACCGTCATATCTAGCATGCGGTTGGAGAAGCCCCACTCGTTGTCGTACCAGGAGCAGACCTTGACCAGCGTACCGCCCATGACCTGGGTCAGGGTGCTGTCATAGACCGAGCTGTTCGGATTGTGGTTGAAGTCGATCGACACCAGCGGCTTGCTGTTGTAACCGAGGATATTCTTGAGCGGACCCTCGGAAGCGGCCTTCAGCACCGCATCGATTTCTTCCTTGGTGGTTTCGCGGGCAGCGACGAATGACAGATCGACGACCGATACGTTAATGGTCGGAACACGCATCGAGAACCCGGTCAGTTTGCCATTGAGTTCCGGCAGCACCAGGCCGACTGCGGCAGCGGCACCGGTCTTGGTCGGAATCTGGCTCATGGTGGCGCTACGGGCGCGGCGCAGGTCGCTGTGGAACACGTCGGTCAGCACCTGGTCATTGGTGTAGGCATGGATGGTGGTCATCAGGCCGTGCACGATGCCGATTTTCTCATGCAATGCCATGGCCAGCGGCGCGAGGCAGTTGGTGGTGCAGGACGCGTTGGAGATGACGGTATGCTCGGCCTTCAGCAGCTGGTGGTTGACGCCGTAAACGAAGGTGCCGTCGACGTCTTTGTCGCCCGGAGCGGAAATGATGACTTTCTTGGCACCGCCGGCCAGATGCGCCGAGGCCTTGGCTTTGGACGTGAACAGTCCGGTGCATTCCAGGACCACGTCGACATCGTGCGCACCCCACGGAATTTCGGCCGGGTTACGCACAGCATAGACCTTGATGCGGTCGCCGTTGACAATCAGATCGCCGCTTTCGGCGGTGACCGTACCCGGGAACTTGCCATGGGCGGTGTCGTACTGGGTCAGATGGGCATTGGTTTCAGCATCGCCCAGATCGTTGATGGCGACCACCTGGATTTCATTCGTACGGCCGGATTCATAGAGGGCGCGCATTACATTGCGGCCGATGCGGCCATAGCCGTTGATGGCGACTTTGATGGTCATTACAGACTCCCGAAGGGCGGTGAAAGCGCTATTTTAGCAAAGTTTGCAAGAGCACTGGGCTAGGCAAACGGGGGATGCCGTATCATGGCAGCTGACTGCATCTCCTTGGGTATGCCATGGATTTAGACATCCTCGCCCTCGCCGGCCTGTTCTTTCTGGTCGCCGCCCTGTACTCCTCGGTGGGTCATGCCGGTGCCAGCGGCTATCTGGCCGCGATGACACTGCTAGGCTTTGCCCCGGAGCAGATGCGACCGACCGCGTTGGCACTGAATATTTTAGTCGGCGGTATTGGTCTATGGCGCTTCCACTGGGCCGGCCTGGTGCCCTGGCGGAAAGTACTGCCCTTCGTGCTGGCCTCGATTCCGATGGCTTTCCTGGCGGCGCAATGGAAAGTTCCCAAGGAAACCTATAGCCTGCTGTTGGGCGCCCTACTCCTGACCGCCGCCATCGGCGCCTGGCGCAGCGGCCAGCAGTTGGCGCAGACTGGGGAATCCATGTCCTCGAAACCGGTGCCATGGCCTGCCGCACTGGCCGCTGGTGCAGCCATCGGCAGTCTATCAGGCATTACCGGCACCGGCGGTGCGATCTTCCTGACGCCGCTGATCCTGGCCATGGGCTGGGCGCACACGCGCGAGGCCTCCGGACTGTCGGTCGCCTTCGTCTGGCTGAACTCGCTGGCGGCCATACTCGGACTGTTACGCAGCAATCAGAGCTTTCCAGAAGCATTGCCGTTGTGGTTGATGGCAGTTGCGTTGGGCGCGGTGCTCGGCACACAGCTCGGTATTCACCGTTGGCCCGCACAACGGCTTCGCAAAAGTCTGGCGGTGGTGTTGGCGATAGCGGCCGGAAAACTGCTGCTCAGCTAGTTGCAGGACACATGCAATCCGCGCATCACTTCAGATGTTCAACAGCCGAAACCACCGCATCCACGGTAATGCCGAAGTGCACATACAGCTGGTCTGCCGGTGCCGAAGCGCCGAAGGAGTTCATGCCGATGACGGCACCCTCCAGGCCCACGTATTTGTACCAGAAATCACGCGTACCGGCTTCAACAGCCACACGGCGTTTGCAGGCGGATGGCAACACCGATTCGCGGTAAGCGGCGTCCTGACGATCGAACACGGTGGTACTCGGCATCGACACCACACGCACGGCCACGCCTTTCTCAGCCAGCTGCTTCGCGGCCTGAACGGCCAACTCCACTTCCGAACCGGTAGCAACCAGAATGACATCGCAGAAGCCGGGCTTGGATTCAAACAGGACATAAGCACCGCGCGCGATATCGGCGACCTGCTGCGAACTGCGCAACTGGTGTGCCAGATTCTGCCGGCTGAAAATCAGACAGCTCGGACCAGTACGGCGCTTGATCGCTTCGGCCCAGGACACCGCCGATTCGACGGCGTCACAGGGGCGCCAGACATCGTTGTTGGGAATGTAACGCAGCGAAGCCATGTGCTCGATCGGCTGATGGGTCGGGCCGTCTTCGCCAAGCCCGATGGAGTCATGGGTGAACACATGAATGACATTGGCCGGAATCAATGCCGACATGCGCAACGCGTTGCGCGAATAGTCGGAGAACACCAGAAAGGTCGCATCGTAAGGAATAAACCCGCCGTGCAGCGCCATACCGTTGGCGATGGCGCTCATGCCGAATTCGCGCACGCCGTAATACACGTAATTGGCATCGGCATCGGAGCCGGCGACCGACTTTGAGCCTTTCCACAAGGTCAGGTTGGAGTGCGCCAAATCGGCGGAACCGCCGATCAGTTCCGGCAACAGCGGCGCAAAGGTTTCGATGGCCATCTGGGAAGCCTTGCGCGAAGCTACTACCGGGCCCTCGGACTGCAGCTTGGCGATATAGTCGGCTGCGGCTTCGCCGAAGTTTTCCGGCAGCGCTCCGGACAGACGACGTTGCAACTCGGAGGCCGCTTCCGGATGTGCGCTGGCATAGGCCTGGAACAAAGCATTCCAAGCGGCTTCGCGCTCGATTCCGGCATCCAGCGCACGCCAACCGTCATAAACATCAGCAGGAATCTCGAACGGTGCGTACGGCCAGTTCAGCGCGGCGCGGGTCAACGCGATTTCGTCCTTGCCCAAAGGCGCGCCATGTGCACTCTCCTTGCCCTGCTTGTTGGGCGAACCAAAACCGATCGCGGTCCGGCAACAGATCAAAGTCGGTTTGCCGGTTTCGGCCTGCGCGGTACGGATGGCCTGGTCGATTTCCACCGGATCATGGCCGTTGACATGGCGGATAACTTGCCAGCCATAGGCTTCGAAGCGGGCAGCGGTATCGTCGGTGAACCATCCGTCGGTATTGCCATCAATTGAGATTTTGTTGTCATCCCAGAAACAAATCAGTTTGCCCAGCCCCCAAGTGCCGGCCAATGAAGCAGCTTCATGCGAGACGCCCTCCATCAAACAACCGTCGCCAAGGAATACCCAGGTGATGTGATCAATCACTTCGAATCCGGGACGGTTGAATCGCTGTGCCAGAACTTTTTCGGCTAACGCGAAGCCAACGGCATTGGCCAAGCCCTGGCCAAGTGGCCCGGTAGTGGTTTCCACGCCGGGCGTTTCCGCAGCTTCCGGATGGCCGGCGGTTCGCGAATGCAATTGCCGGAAACGTTTCAGCTCGTCAATCGGCAGATCATATCCGGACAGATGCAGCAACGCGTAATGCAGCATCGAACCATGGCCGTTCGACAGTATGAAGCGGTCGCGGTTAGGCCATTCCGGATTGCCTGGATGGTGACGATAATACTTGTTCCAGAGCACTTCCGCGATATCGGCCATACCCATCGGCATGCCTGGATGTCCGGATTTAGCCGCTTCCACGGCATCGATAGCAAGGAATCGGACGGCGTTAGCCAGCTCGGTACGGGATGCGCTCATGGGGCAGCTCGGATGCGGGGATACACTATTTTACCCGAAAGCCGATTTATCCGGTTCGCCAGCAAAGAAAATGGCCGCTTTCGCGGCCATTTCCGAGAGTAAGGTGTGGCAAGCGATCAGTTGATGCGTGGCGCCGGCTTCAAGATGCGTGGCGTCACGAAAATCAGCAATTCGGCTTTCTCCATGTCCTTGCTGGATTTCTTGAACAGCGCTCCAAGGAACGGAATATCGCCCAGAAATGGAACTTTGCTGACATCATCACGATTCTTGAACTCATAAACACCGCCGATGACCACGGTCTGACCATCATCAATCAATACAGCCGTACTGACTTCACGCTTCTGAATCTGCGGTACGTCACCTGTCGGAGTCGATAGAAAATCCTTGATTTCGTCTTTTTTGACACTTAGATCCAGGAACACACGGCCGTCCTGGGTAATCGTCGGAGTGACTTTCAGTTCCAGCAGAACTTCCTTGAATTCAACGGTGGCCTGTGGAACGGTGGTGCTACCGGAGGCCTGAGTGGTCACGTAGCCGACTTCATCACCCTGCCGGATGACCGCGGCTTTCTGGTTAGATGTGATTACACGTGGATTGGAAATGACTTCGCCCCTGCCTTTGGTTTCCAGCGCCTGCAGCTCCATATCCAGGGAAGTATTGGCGCCAAGGATGCTGAAATTCAGAATACCGGCGGGATTACTCAGCGGCAGATTGACCTGGAAACCGGAATCGCGGGTCACGCCCGGATTGGTATCATCGATACCGTATCGGTCGTTAATGCCAAATTTAGCGCCGAGTTCACGGGCAAAGGAATCCTGTGCAACAACGATGCGGGCCTCAATCATGACCTGATCGACCGCACGGTCAAGGATCAAGAGCAGTTGCTTGATTTCGGAAACTTTTTTGGGGATGTCAATCAGCAACAGCGTGTTGGTACGCGGATCGAAACTGACACTGCCACGCGGCGACAGGAAGCCGCGCTGTTGGCCTGTGCCTACACTTGCGCCTGCACTTGCACCCACACCTGTACCGCCACCGGATTTGCTATTCTCGGTCAACAGCTTGGCAATAGCCTCGGCGTTGCCATAATTGATTTGAATGTACTCACTGATGGTTTCTTCTCGAGTTTCGATAGCGATACGGGCATCTTCCTTGGCCTGTTCATAGGAGGCGAGCTCTTGCTGCGGACCAATCCAGATGACATTGCCGTCCTTTCGCTTATCAAGACCTTTGGCGCGCAGCACGATTTCCAGCGCTTGATCCCACGGCACATTGACCAGGCGCAGGGTCAAATTTCCGCCGACCGAATCGGCTGCGACAATGTTGAGATTGGACTCATCGGCAATCAATTGCAGCACGGTACGCACCGGCACATCCTGAAAGTTAAAGGTGACCGGACGACCAGCATAGCCAGAGGTTTTCTTACCGCTGGAGACGGCGCCGGTTCGGGCAAGATCAGTCTTCGCTCCAACTGCAGAGGCTCTCGGCGTGATTTCGACAACATACTCGTTTCCGGTCTGATAAGCCATCATGTCGGCCTTGCCCTTGGTGTTTAGCACCAAACGAGTTTTACCACCCATATCACGGGCATCTATGTTCATGACTGGCGTGGCATAGCCGGACACATCCATCTGACGGCGAAGATCTGCTGGAAGTTTGGCATTGGCAATGTCCACGACCAACTCGGAACCCTGTTCTTTCATGACCGGTACAGCATTGGCGCCGTCGAAACGAACAATCATGCGGCCGGACCCTTTATCGCCACGCGTGAAATCGATGGCGGAAACTCTAACGGCATGGCCAACCGCGGATTTCGAATCGAGCGTGAGCACAAGAGTATTACCAAAGGCCTGTGTGCGGTATTGGGCGTTCTTAACCAGATCGACTACGACGCGGGTCCGGCCACCGGACTCGACGGTATTCACCGATTTAGCGATACCGTTTGTCAGCTGAAGTCTGCGCTGGGCAAAAGCATTACTGGTATCCGGCAGATCAATGGCAACCCGAGGCGGATTATCAGTACTGAAGGCCTGAATGTCCCCGACAGGTTCAGCAAACTGCAGCGTGATGGCTGTTTTTCCATCTGCCTGCGTTTCTGCTTTAACATCCTTGAGGATATTATCGGCCCAAGCAGTCTGTGCGAACAAAAGGCAGAGTGCGGTACGAAGCAACCCGGACCTGAAGCCAAAGCCCAGCGGTTTGCTGTTGAAAATTTTTATCATTTCTTTTCCCCACTATTTGATTCTTTCAACGCAATAACTGCCTGTCTTTCAAGCCAACCGCCGTTGCCGTCAGGCACCAGCTCAACCAATTCGATGTGATTGGCCGAAACTGCGACCACGCGACCGTCACTTTGACCGAGATACATCCCCGGACGAATCCGGTAGGTCACTTTATCCGGCGCCAGTACCAGCGCGGAAAGCCCCGGACCGGTACCGATGCTGCCGACCATACTGAGCGTATCGAGCGTGTAGGCTTCGAGCGGCTGTCGGCGTCGGTTGAGGTCAGGGCTCGGACCGCCTGCATTGGACATACGGTTGAGTGGCGGCATGCCAAATGGGTCGCGTAGACCTTCCGATGAATACACCACAACCGGCGGTTCCTGCACCAGTGGCAATGGATCCAGCGGAGGTGCCGGCCTATTCTTCACCACATTGATCCACTCACGCAAATCGGAATCACCCTTGGTACAGGCGGCAACTGTCAGCAATGCGGACGCAAGCAGAAGCCCACGGGCATAGCGCATCCATATCATCATGGCCCATCCTCTTCCAGCGGAGCTGCTGCCTGCTCATCCGGATCCAGATAACGGTAGGTTTTGATGGTGCCAGCCATTTCCAATAGTTCTTTGTTGGTGCCGCGGGGCTTCAACGATATATCATGCATAGTCATGATGACCACGCGCGGCAAGGAAGCCACACCGCTCATGAAGGTGCCGAACTGGTGGTAGTTTCCCACCATCCGGATTGAAATCGGCTTCTCGGCGTAGAACTCACGCAGTGTTTCAGGACCCGGCTGAAACAACTCATTGCTGATACCGCTCTCAAGCGCCTGCTGCGATACATCGACAATCAAATCAGGCATCTCATTCTTGCTAGGCAACTGGCGCAGCATCTGCTGTAGGATAAGTTCCATTTGAACCAACTGCTGCTTAATCGGCTCCAGATTGGATGCGCGCGCCTGTTTGTTTTCAAAATCGGCACGTAATGCGGTTTCATCCGACTCTAATCGCAACATTTCGTCACGCTTGTCCTTAATTATGAAGAACCAGGCAACTAAAAGAACCAGGAACCCCAGGGAAAAGCAAACGCCGTATTTCAGTTCCTTCGGCCAATATCCCGAAGCCTTGAAATCAATGTCGCTGAGATTAATATTCTTCATTGCGCACCCCCAGGTGCCGGTGCGACCGCGCTGCTCTGACCCGCCTCGGGAACAGGTGCTTTCACCTTGGCATTGAGAATGAATTCATAGGGCAACGCACGGTCGCTGCCACGGGCTTCAATCACGGTCAGATCCGGGTCGGAAACGACCGGCGACGCCATGATGTTTCGAATATAGCTACTGACGCGTGCATTGGACTGGGCACGGCCTTGGATTACCAGATCGGAGCCACTTTGACGGACAGTCGAAATCTGGGTGCCATCGGCGATGGTTTTAGCTAGTTCAGTGAGCAGACTGACCATTTCATAGCGCTTGCCCTGAAGTTCCTCGATGACCTTCTTTCGCGCCAACAGGCCTTGCTTGCGCTTGTCGAGCCCTTCAATTACCTTGATTTTGACTTCGACTGCTGCGATTTCCTGACGTAGAAGTTCGTTACGCTGGTTCTGTCCGGCGACCTGTCCTGAATAGTAGAGATAAATCAGAGTGCTTAGCGCCACGCCAGCCGCGACAGCCAGAACCAGCATGCCGTTGAACTGGCGCTGCAGCAATTTTCGACGATCTTCGCGCCATGGCAAGAGGTTGATTTTGGACATTAGTCGAAACTCCTCAGGGCAAGTCCGCACGCTAAAAGCAATGCCGGCGCATCCGCAGCCAGGGCATGCGCCTGGACCCGAGGGCTTACCGTCATATTTGCGATCGGATTCGCCGTCATGGTGCTGACGCCGATGTGCGATTCGACGGCCTTATCAAGGCCTAAAATAGAAGCAACACCTCCAGCCAGGACGATTTGGTCGACATGTGCGTAATCACTGCCGGAATAGAAGAACTGCAGTAAGCGCGAAATCTGCTGGGCAACCTCTTTCTTGAAGGGCTCGAGCACGTCGGATTCATAGCTTTTTGGCAAACCACCAAGTTTCTTGGCTGCACCGGCTTCGCTGAAGCTCAGGCCATAGCGCCGCATGATTTCTTCGGACAACTGTCTGCCACCGAAGACCTGTTCACGGGAGAAAATGCTGCGTCCTTCCTTGATCACGTTCAACGAGGTCAGATTAGCGCCGATATCGACCACCGCCGTCAGACCGCCGTTGGGAATATCAAGCTGGCTGGAAATGAGTTTGAATGCGTTTTCGAGCGCGAACACCTCAACATCGACCACTTTGGCGTCAAGCCCGGCAATTTCAAGTTCGGCCTGGCGGGCTTCCACGTTTTCAGTGCGTGCGGCAGCAATCATCACCTGAACGGATTCGGTATTGGGAATCGGTCCGAGCACTTCAAAATCTAGACTGACTTCTTCAATCTGGTAGGGAATATGATTTGAGGCTTCCTCAAAGACCTGCTCTTCCATAGCCTGCTCGTCGACTCCGCCGGTCACGACAATGACCTTGGTAATAACCGAAGACCCGGAAATGGCGACAGCAGCATGCTTGGATTTGCTACCGGACTTGGCGACGGCGCGCTTAATGGCAGCCCCAATGACTTCGGTCTGCACCGCGGACTTGTCGCCACTCGGATTGGCTGGAAGCGGTTCGACGCCGTAATGCTCAACACGGTAGCGACCCGAGTTCTTGCTCAGCTGCAGCACCCTGACGGCTGCAGAACTGATATCAATTCCGATCAAAGGTGCTGATTTTTCCCCGAATAATTGCACAGTCCCCTCCAGTTACGCGATAGAACTCAATTATTATTGTATTGCGTGACACTACTTTGTTATATGGCTATTTCAGGGATTTTGCAAGTTTTTACGGAATATCATCCCAAATCCCGGATGCCTCAGGCTGTCCGGCACGGTATCCACCGGACAGGCTACAATGAACCTCCGATCATGGTATTTTTGTGGTAAATGGCATGTTAAAAATCATCAAGTGGCTGATTGTTTTTACTTTTTTAAGTGTTTCTGGTCTAGCACTGGGCCTGACCATCGCCTTTTACAGCATCATGCCGAATTTGCCCGACGTCACAGAATTAAAACGCATCGAGTGGCAGATGCCTATGACGATTTACAGCAGCGATGGCAAATTCATTGCGGAGTTTGGTGAAAACCGACGTTACCCGACCCGCATCGAGGATATTCCCGCGCAAACCAAGAACGCCGTCATCGCTATTGAAGATGCCCATTTCTATAGACACATCGGTCTGGACTGGCGTGGCATCGCCCGGGCAGTTTGGCTGACTGCAACCACCCGTGACGAACGCGTTCCGGGCGGCAGCACCATCACCCAGCAGGTAGCGCGTAACTTTTTTCTGAGCAACGAATACAGCTACCTCCGGAAGTTCAAGGAAATGCTGCTGGCACTGAAGATGGAGCGTGAATTGAGCAAGGATGAAATCCTCGGCCTTTATCTCAATAAAATCTTCTTCGGCAACCGTGCCTATGGCATTGCAGCAGCGGCTGACTTCTATTACGGAAAGAAACTCGAAGAGCTGACGCTTGCCGAATCGGCGACACTGGCTGGCATCCCGAAATTCCCCTCCTCCGGCAACCCGCTCAGCAATCCGGAGCGTTCGATGATCCGCCGCAACTATATCCTGCAGCGCATGGCCGAGGAAGGCTTCATCAGCGAGGATGAGATGCGTGCGGCGCAGGCCGAATCCAACACCGCCAAGGCCCATGAGCAGGTCACCGAATTGCATGCGCCCTATCTGGCGGAGATGGTGCGCATCGAAATGGTGCGCCGCTACGGCGATAAAGCCACTGACAGTGGCTTCAAGGTCACCACCACGGTCAATAGCAAGGACCAGCTGGCCGCGCAGAGCGCCGTGCGCAAAGGCTTGATGCAATATGACCGCCGGCACGGCTGGCGCGGCGCCGAAGCGACCATTCCTCTTGCCGGTCAATCCGACAGCGAGCTCCTGAAAGCGCTGCGGCAGCGCCCCCGTATCAGCGGACTGCCGGCAGCATTGATGCTGTCGGTCAATGGGAGCGCGGCGAAAGCCCTGCTGGATGACGGGCGTACGCTCAGCCTCGGGCCCTCGGCTGCCGATGGCACGGGTAAAAGTCTGTCAGGTGCGGTCAAGGCCGGCGACGTGGTGCGCCTCCAAGAACTCACGAATAAAACCATGCGCCTCGCCCAGATTCCGCGTGCCCAGGCGGCTTTGGTAGCACTGGATCCTGAAGACGGTGCCTTGCGTGCGGTGGTCGGCGGCTTCGCCTATTCGGCTTCCAATTTCAACCGTGCCACTAGCGCCAAACGACAGCCGGGCTCGAGCTTCAAACCCTTTGTTTACACTGCATCCTTTGAGCGCGGTTATTCACCCTCAAGTATCGTTTTGGATGCGCCAGTGGTATTCAAAGACCGGAAAGGCAATGTCTGGCGCCCGAAGAACGACCGCGGCGGCTTCATGGGTCCGATTCGGCTGCGAGAAGCACTGGTGCAATCGCGCAATCTGGTATCAGTCCGTCTGCTGGATGGCATCGGCGTGAATTACGCCCGCGATTACATCACCCGCTTCGGCTTCAGCAAGGACAGCCTGCCGGCCAACCTGTCAATGGCACTGGGCACCGCCTCGCTGACGCCGATGTCGGTGGCACGCGGCTATACGGTGTTCGCCAACGGCGGCTATCTGGTCGATCCCTATTTCATCCGCAGCATCACCGATACCGACGGCACCGTCCTCGCTTACACGCATCCGAAACGGGCCTGTGCACAGTGTCCGGAACGCCTGGCCGGAGATGTCAGCAAGGCGGTGGTGGTCGATGGTTTCGATCTCAGCGCGGACGGTCTCGGCAGAAACGATACCGCCCAGAATACCGGCATGTTCGATCCGGCCTTCGTCGGCCCGCCGGTAACGGCCTTGGCGCCGCAGACCATCGATCCGCGCAACGCCTTTCTGATCAGCGACATGATGCTGGACGTGGTCCGGCGCGGTACGGCAGTGGAGGCAAACGTATTGAACCGACCCGATATCGGCGGTAAGACCGGTTCCACCAACGATCACCGCGATGCCTGGTTTTCGGGCTTCGGCGGCAATCTAGTGACCACGGTCTGGGTTGGTCGAGACGATTACAAACCGCTGGGTTATGGCGAATACGGCGGCCGCGCCGCGCTGCCGATCTGGATCGACTACATGCGCGTGGCACTTGATGGGGTGCCGCCGAAAAACATGGATCCGCCAGCAGGAATCATCAAGTCGGCGAACGGCGATTATTTCAAAGAAGAACAGTACGATCTGGAAATGATGCAGGCTCCCTCCGACGAATCCTTCCAGCAGCAGACCGAGCAGGCTTACGACATCTTCTGAGTCCACTTTCGGTTTCCCATGAAAAACGCCCCTTTACGGGGCGTTTTTCATCACTGCGCGACTATCAGCGCTTGGCCAGCGGGGTGTAGTCGCGGTTGACGACACCGGTGTAGATCTGGCGTGGACGGCCGATCTTGTTTTCCGGATCGTTCTGCTGCTCGAGCCAGTGCGAGACCCAACCGGCGGTACGTGCGATGGCGAACATAACGGTGAACATCTCGGTCGGGATGTTGAGCGCCTTGTAGATGATGCCCGAGTAAAAATCGACGTTCGGGTACAGCTTGCGCTGGATGAAGTAATCATCCTTCAATGCGGCCTCTTCCAGACGCATCGCCACTTCCAGCAACGGATCGTTCACGCCGAGCTCATTCAAGACTTCATGGCACATTTCACGGATGATTTTGGCGCGCGGATCAAAGTTCTTGTAGACGCGGTGACCGAAGCCCATCAGTCGGAAGCCGGACTCCTTGTCCTTGGCTTTGGCGATGGCGCTACCGACATGTTCGGGACGACCGATCTCATTGAGCATGGTCAGCACGGCTTCGTTGGCACCACCATGAGCCGGCCCCCACAGCGCAGCCACGCCGGCGGCGACGCAGGCATAGGGGTTTGCACCGGTCGAGCCGACCAGACGCACGGTCGAGGTCGAGGCGTTCTGTTCATGATCGGCATGCAGGATGAATAACAGGTCGAGCGCTTTGGCTGCAATCGGCTTGAGTACCAACGGCTCACTGGGCACCTCGAACATCATGTGCAGGAAGCGGTCGACGTACTCGAGATTATTCTTCGGATAGCGAATCGGCCAGCCGATGGAATAGCGATAGCAGGCAGCGGCGATGGTCGGCACTTTAGCCAGCAGGCGGATGGCCGCCAGACGGCGCTCTTCCGGATCGTCAAGGTTCAGGTCACTGTGATAGAAAGCGGCCAAGGAGCCGAGCATCCCGGTCAGCATCGCCATCGGATGGGCATCATGACGGAATCCGTAAAGGAAGGTACGGAATGCCTCATGCATCATGGTGTGATGTGTCACTTCGTGCTCGAACGTGGCCAGCTGGCCAGCATCCGGCAGCTCGCCATTCATCAGCAGGTAGCTTACTTCGGTGAAACTGGAGTGTTTGGCCAGCTGCTCGATCGGATAGCCGCGGTATTGCAGTACGCCGGCATCGCCGTCGATATAAGTGATTGCGCTGCGGCAACTGGCGGTCGACATGAAGCCCGGATCATAGGTGAAGCTGCCGGTTTCCTTGTAAAGCTTGCCGATATCAACGCAGTCCGCACCAGTGCTGCCAGAAAGCACCGGAAGTTCGACGGTCTTGTCGCCGGCTTGCAGGGTGAAGGATTTGTTGGACACGGCTCGCTCCTGTGACATTGGCCCGAAGGGCGCATGTTGGCTTGGACGCATTATTATCGCACAGCTGTGATTACCGCGTCATCGCCCGAAAAGGCGAAAAAAAACCACCCGAAGGTGGTTTTTCAGAAATTACTTGGCGTAGCGTTTGCGGAACTTGTCGACGCGGCCGCTGGTATCGACCAACTTCTGCTTGCCGGTATAGAACGGATGCGAAGCCGACGAAATTTCGACTTTCAGCAGCGGGTATTCCTGGCCGTCTTCCCATTTGATGGTTTCTTTGCTTGACAGGGTCGAACGGGTCAGGAAGGCGAAATTGGAGGTCACGTCCTGGAACACGACGTCTTTGTATTGCGGATGGATATCGGCTTTCATGGTGAACCCACTGGGTGTGCGTGAAGAAAGACCAAAATTATAGCCCAAACCGGCCCTTGCTGGCAATCTGCGTTGGACTTTTATTCAGGCCCGTGCGCCTAAAGCATCTTGAATCATGGTCTCGAATCGTGCCTGGTCCAGCTTAAGGACGATTTCGGTCTGTGCCGGCCTGCCGGATCGCTCGAGCCAATCCACCATGGTCGCCCCGCGGGACTGGTTGCCAGCAGTTTCCACATGTATAAAATATCTTTGTTTTTCAATAATATACTCAGGATGCAAAGCAGCCATCATGGCCAATGCATCGGCGCTGTGCCAGTGATCGCCCCGCTTGCCCTCGGCCCATAACCTGGTTTTTCGGGAAATCCGCTCGTAAAAATCAGCCCGCGGGCTACCGCCTGCAAGCCAGCCCTCGAACGTACTGTGGCGAAAGCCATGCCGGAGTACTGCCTCCCAGTCGACCAGAATGATGTCGGGAAAGCTTTCAAATACGATGGCAGCCGCTTCGGGATCAAATGCGATATTGAATTCCGCGGCAATGCTGGTATTGCCCTTGCCGGTGACCGCACCACCCATGACCACTAGGCGACCGATCCGGGACGGCAATGTCGGATCGAGCCGCACTGCTAAGGCCAGATTGGTCAGTGGTCCCAGAGTGACCAACAGCAGTTTCCCGGCATGCGTGTGCGATTCCCGCAGAATGGCGAGCGCGGCATGTTCTAATTCCGCTTGGAAATGTGCCGGCTCATAGTCAATATCACCAAAGCCGTCTCGGCCGTGGACGTAGGATGCATCTTCGGCTGCAAAGACCAGCGGTCGTTCGCAGCCCGGATAAACCGGCACCTTGATACCGGCGACTTCCGACAGCTTCAAGGCATTGGCCACGGTATGGTCGAGTCCGACATTACCGGCTGTGATGCAAAGACCCAGCAGGTGATGGCGCGGACTGTTGAAAGCCATCAGCAGCGCAAGCGCGTCATCGACGCCGGGGTCGGTGTCAATCAGCAGCGGAATGGAATCGTTCATAGCGTGCTCTCAGGCGTGGGCGAAACGGGCGGCGGCGCCGATCCAGCGCGCGACCAGCAGATCAGATTGTTCTGGATACCGCTGCATTAGATGCTCCGCCAGACGCAGCACCTCCGGCAACAGGCTGGCATCACGTGACAGATCGGCGATGCGGTAACCGGTATCGCCGGTCTGCCGCGTGCCCAGCAATTCGCCCGGACCACGCAGCTCCAGATCCTTCTCGGCGATGAGGAAGCCGTTATCGGTTTGCCGCATCACCTCGATGCGCTCGCGGGCCATGGATGAAAGTGGAGCTTGGTACATCAGGAGACAGTGCGAGGCGGTACAGCCCCGCCCGACCCGGCCGCGCAGTTGGTGCAACTGCGCCAACCCGAGGCGCTCGGCGTTCTCGATCACCATCACGCTGGCATTCGGCACATCCACGCCAACTTCGATGACAGTGGTGGCGACCAATACCTGGATGCGGTTGTCTTTGAACTCGCGCATGATGCGACTTTTCTCGGCAGCCGGAATCTTGCTGTGCAGCAGAGCGACCTCGATACCTGGAAGGGATCCGGCAATCAGTTCGTAGGCTGCCTGTGCCGACTGGGCCTGGATGTCTTCGGATTCATCGATGAGGGTACACACCCAATAAATCTGGTTGCCCTGTCCGCAATAATCACGGATACGGGCAATCACTTCATCTCGACGGCTGTTGGCCAATGCTACGGTCTGCACCGGCGTCCGTCCGGGCGGCAATTCATCGATGACGGAAACATCCAGATCGGCATAGGCCGACATTGCTAAGGTCCTTGGAATCGGCGTGGCGGTCAGAATCAGCTGATGCGGCGAATGGGCATCGGACTCACCTTTATCGCGCAGACTCAGACGTTGGTCGACGCCGAACCGGTGTTGTTCATCCACCATGACAAGATCCAGCCGGCGATATTGCACGTGATCCTGCATCAACGCATGGGTACCAATCACCATGCCGGCACCATCGGCGATTCGCTGGAGATTATGCCGCCTTGCCGCCGCCGTCTGCTTACCAGCAAGGAACACTGTATCGATGCCCAGCGGTGCCATCCAGGCCGTGAAGGTGCGTGCATGTTGTTCGGCCAGAAGCTCAGTCGGCGTCATCAGTGCAGCCTGGCCACCGGACTGGATTGCGGAAAGCGCCGCCAAAGCCGCCACTACGGTTTTACCACTGCCGACATCGCCCTGCACCAGACGCAGCATCGGTTGTCCGCTGCGCAGATCGGTACGGATTTCCTCGACCACCCGTTGCTGAGAAGCAGTCAAGTGATAGGGCAAGGCATGCAGGAAGGCTCCGGCAGCACAGGGCGGCGGATCGATACGGCGTGCCGCCTTGGCTTTGACCACTAGGCGCTGCTTGCGCAGGCTAAGATGATGCGCCAGCAGCTCTTCGAGGGCCAGGCGCTGCAATGCCGGATGCCGGCCCGTGCGCAGCTCGGTCAAGGTGGTATTGGGTGTGGGCTCGTGGATAGCCAGCAACGCGGCACCGAATCCGGGTAGACCGGTTTCATTCAACATTGCTTGGGGAATCAGCTCGAGATCGGCTTCCGGTGGGAGATGCAGTAGCGACTGCCGCACCAGTTTCCCGAGCGTGGCGGCGCCGATACCATCGATGTTGCTGTACACCGGATCAAGACGATCACGGCAGACGCCGGCTTGGTCTTCGGTAATGAAACGGTAACTCGGATGCACCATTTCGAAACTGTTCGCACCCAGGCGCACCTGGCCGTAACAGCGCAACAGCCGGCCGATTTGGAATTGGCTGGCCTGACTCGACGAATAATGGAAAAAACGCAAACCGAGCTGACGCAGGGAATCATCCTGCACGGTCACTTTCAGCATCGGCCGGAAGCGGAAACCTCGCTCTACCGCCGCTACACGCACTTCGACCTGGGCGGTCTGTCCGAGCTGCAAGGCGTCCAACGTGAAAATCTGCGTACGGTCCTCGAAGGCAATGGGTAACTGAAGCCAGAGATCCTGCAGAGTATCGATGCCGCGTTCGTGCAACCTGCGGGCGATGGCCGGGCCGACCCCATGCAATACCGAAATCGGTTGCCGAGCCTGTGCGCCGAATTCAGGTTTCACTGCCGGAAATCAGCCTAGCACCATCACGGCATCGATTTCCACTCGCGCACCGCGCGGCAACGCCGACACCTGCACCGTGGAGCGCGCCGGATATGGCACCTGCATGTATTCCGCCATGATCGCATTCACCGCAGAAAAATCGTCCAGATCAGTCAGGAAAATGCCGAGCCGGACGATGTCAGCGAGCGATCCGCCGGCCGCGGCACAGACCGCCGTCAGATTGCGGAAGACCTGATGGGTCTGCGCTTCGATACCGCCTTCAAGCAATACACCCAGATCCGGCAGCAATGGAATCTGACCGGACAGATACACCGTCTGGCCGACGCGCACGGCCTGGGAATACGGACCGATCGCGGCCGGAGCTTTGTCGGTTTGGATGATGCTACGTGACATGGGTGCTTCCTGGAGGTTAGAGGCGTTCAACTGAATACACCACGTTCAAACGCCGGATTCGCCGGATGATTTCGGCGAGATGCTTACGGTCTTTTACTTCGATGCAGAATACCATCACCGAAATGCGGGCATCGCGTTCCTTGTAATTGACCGAATCGATATTAGAATTACACTCCGCAACGGCGGCCGCGATCTTGGCAAGAGCACCGGGCTTATTTTCGGTTTCAAAACGCAGCTCGACCCGGAAGTCGCCTTCCACACGGCGGTCCCAGGCGATCGGGACCCAGCGCTCCGGATGCTTGCGGTAGTCGATGATGTTCGGGCAGTCAAGCCGGTGCACGACCACGCCTTTTCCGGCGGTGAGGTACCCCATGATGTCATCACCGGGAATCGGGTGGCAGCAGGTCGAAAACGTGAGAACGCCACGTTCGCTGCCGTTGATCAGAATCTCCTCCTGACGCACGATCTGCGTATCCGGTCCGAGCAGCGAGGACTGGTTTGGCTGCAAGGCACGTGCGACCTGATCCGGCATGCGGTTGCCGAGCGCGATGTCTGCCAACAGCACCTCCAGCCGCGGATAGCGGTTGTCGTTGAGAAACTGCTGTAGATGGGAAGCGGAGACATTATCGAGTGAGGTTTCCAGCAGCTCAAGGGCGCGGTCGAGCATGTGATGGCCGAGGTTGACCGCATCTTCGTGTTCGATGCGTTTTAGGAAATGCCGGATGGAAGTACGGGCCTTCGAGGTCACCACGAATTCCAGCCAGTTCGGACTGGGATTAGCCGACGGCGCGGTAATGATTTCGACGGTCTGCCCGCTGAGCAGCTTGGTACGGATCGGAACCAGACGGCGGTCAACGCGCGCAGCTACGGTATGGTTGCCGACATCGGTATGCACGGCATAGGCGAAGTCGAGCGGAGTGGCGTTCTTGGGTAACGCCAGGATCTCGCCTTTCGGTGTAAAGATGTAAACCTCGTCGGGAAACAAGTCAATCTTGACATTTTCCAAGAACTCGAGTGACGGCAAGGCAAAGTCGTCGCTGCTGATCAAACCGTTTACCCAGCTCTGCGCGCGCGCTTGGGCATTACTACTGGCAGCACCGCGGTTCTTGTAAATCCAGTGGGCGGCGATGCCACGCTCGGCCACGATGTCCATTTCCTCGGTCCGGATCTGCACTTCGACCGGCGAACCCATCGGACTGAACAGCAGGGTATGTAGGCTCTGGTAGCCATTGGCTTTGGGAATGGCGATGAAATCGCGGAAGCGGCCGTCCAGCGGTTTCATCAGCGTGTGCACGGCGCCGAGCGCTTGGTAGCACTGCATGACCTTCTTGACCACGATCCGGAAACCGAACACGTCCATCACTTCATTGAACTTCTTGTGCTCGTTGCGCATCTTGGAATATACGCTCCACGGGCCCTTGACCCGCGATACCAGCCGGAATGGAATGTTTTCGACGGCGATGCGCTGGGCCAGACGCGCCTCGATAGTTGCCATCGCTTCACGCCGTAAAACCGGCTGGTTGGCAAGCTGTTTGGCGATGACCTGATAGCGAAGGGGATACAGGGCTTTGAACCCGAGGTTCTGCAGTTCAGCCTTGACCACATTGATACCGAGCCGTTGCGCAATCGGAGCGTAGATTTCCAGAGTTTCACGGGCAATACGACGACGCGATTCCATGCTCTTGGAGTCCAGCGTGCGCATGTTGTGCAGGCGGTCGGCCAGCTTGATCAGGATGACGCGGATGTCACGCGACATCGCCAGCATCATTTTGCGGAAGCTCTCGGCATCCGCTTCCTGACGGTTGTTGAACTGAATTTTGTCGAGCTTGGTCACCCCTTCGACCATTTCCGCTACGCTCTCGCCGAAGGTGTCGGCGATGAACGAGCGTGGCAATGCGGTATCTTCGAGCGCATCATGCAGAATCGCCGCGCACAGGGCTTCGCCATCCATGCGCTGATCGGCGAGAATCTGAGCTACAGCCAAGGGGTGGGTGATGTAAGCCTCGCCGGAATTGCGGACCTGCCCCTGATGGGCCAGAGCGCCGAGCTGATAGGCCCGGAAGATTTTATCCAGGATGTCCTGAGGCAGGTAGCTGCCGGCTTTCTGCAACAGCTGCGCCACCACTTCCGGACAAGGGTCCGGGCACGGCATATCCAGGTCGAGCGGCGGTGTCAGCGGGGAGTTCATACTTCAATCCTACGCAAGAATGCCTTACTGAACAAGCATTTCCTGAATTCCATGCGAAAAAAATGCCGGCACATGGCCGGCATTTTCGAGGGTCGGAAGCGGGACGATTATTCGTCACCAGCCTTGGCTAGATCGTCATCCACCACTTCTGCAGCGGCCCACTCCAGGGCTTCACGTTCACGGCGTTCGCGCTGGGCGCGGTCAACGGCATTGATGACGTCATTGTCGATGGATCGGTCGGCGATTTCACGCAGCGCCAGTACGGTCGGTTTTTCGTGCTCGATGTGGGCATGTTCGATGGTGCTCGGCTCGCCTTTGGCCAGCTGACGGGCACGCTTGGAGGCCATCAGGACCAGTTCGAAACGGTTATCGACCACTTCCAGGCAATCTTCAACGGTAATGCGTGCCATACAGTCTCCGGATACCGGGCAAATCTTCCGGCAATCAATAAGTTAAATGAACGGATTATTATAGCCGAAACGCCCGGCAAAGCCAAATACGGCGATTTAGTCGCTCAGCAGGTGTTCAATGAGCGACGCATGGCGGTGCCGTTGCTGCCCCACAAGCAGGCGCTGTGCAGTAAATATTGCCGTAACTTCCTGAACGGCTTGGTCAAACTGCTCATTAATGACCACGTAATCGAACTCGTGATAATGACTCATTTCCTCCCGCGCCGCCGCCAGACGTTGGGCGATGACCGCCTCGCTGTCCTGGCCGCGGTTGCGCATGCGGGTTTCCAAGGCTTGTTTCGAGGGCGGCAGAATGAAAATGCTTCGGGCGCCGGGAATCTGTTCACGCACCTGCCGCGCGCCCTGCCAGTCGATTTCCAGCAGCACATCCAGACCTTTTTCCAGCTGGGGTAGCACCGATTGCCGGGCCGTACCCTTGTAATCGCCATGCACCAATGCGTACTCGAAGAACTCACCGCCAGCAATCATCCGCTCGAACTCTTCCTTGCCGATGAAGTGGTAATGCTGGGCGTGCCGTTCGCCGGGACGCGGACTGCGCGAGGTGTAGGAAATCGACAGCGCGACATCGGGCACACGCTTGAGCACCGCATTGACGATGCTGGATTTCCCCGCACCCGACGGTGCCGCCACGATGTAGAGAGTGCCTTGCATCATTCGAGATTCTGGACCTGTTCCCGGATTTGTTCAATCAGCACTTTCAGCTCGACCGAAGCCTGGCTGGTCTTCGGATCAACCGACTTGGAGCCGAGCGTGTTGGCTTCCCGGTTGAATTCCTGCAACAGGAAATCAAGTCGACGACCGACCGCCTCGGGCAGCGCCAGAATCCGGCGGGCTTCGGCGATGTGGCTGTCGAGGCGATCCAGCTCCTCATCGACGTCCATCTTCTGAATATTCAACACCAACTCCTGCTCCAGTCGGCCGGGGTCGATCGGCAAGGGCAGATCCGCCAACTTCGCCTGCAGTCGGGATTTCAGCGCGGACCGGATTTCTGGCAACCACCCGCGCAACTGCGCCAGAATGCCGGCAATGGCGTCCAGTCGGTCAAGGATGGTCTGCGCCAGTTTGCCGCCCTCGCGCCCACGGGCAGCGATGAACTCTTCGAGTGTGGATTCCAGCTGGGTCTTGGCCAGGGCAAACAGCGCCTCGCCATCGGCCTCCTGTTCGCGCATCACGCCGGGCAGACGCAGGATGTCTGCAAAGGAGTTGACCATATCGGGAAATGCCGCATGCAGGCGATGGCTGAGGGTCGCGTACTGGGCCAGCATGGCCTCATCGAGCTGGATCTGCGCCACGCCGGCGGTAGCCGGTTTGAAGCGGAAGCTGAGATCGACCTTGCCGCGCGCCACTTTCTGGGCGACGCGCTCGCGCAGGGCCGACTCCAGCGGGCGAAGCTCTTCCGGCAACCGCAGGCCCAACTCCAGATAGCGGTGATTGACCGAACGGATTTCGCAGCTGAGCACACCCTCAGGGCCGGAACTTTCGGTGTTCGCGTAAGCGGTCATGCTGCGGATCATGGGCGCCGTTTCAGCTGGGGAATGAAGGAGAATGGTAATCTATTTGCCCCTTTGATGCGAATTGCAGAACCCCATGACACGACCCAGCGCACGCGCCGCCGACCAACTCCGCCCCGTCAGCATCCAACGGAACTACACCAAACATGCGGAAGGTTCGGTACTGATCTGCTTCGGCGACACCAAGGTGCTGTGCACCGCCAGCGTCGAGAACCGGGTGCCCGGCTTCCTGCGTGGAAAAGGCGAAGGCTGGATCACCGCCGAATACGGCATGCTGCCGCGCTCGACCAACGACCGCATGAACCGCGAAGCCAGCAGCGGCAAACAGGGCGGGCGGACGCTGGAGATCCAGCGCCTAATCGGCCGCGCCCTGCGCAGCTGCGTGGACCGCAAGAAACTCGGCGAACGCACCATCACCCTCGACTGCGATGTCCTTCAGGCCGACGGCGGCACCCGCACCGCCGCCATCACCGGCGCCTATGTGGCGCTGTGCGATGCTATCGCGCACTGCCAGCGCAAAGGCCTGATCACCGATAATCCGGTCACCGGTAAGGTCGCCGCGGTTTCGGTCGGCGTCTACCAAGGCCAGCCGGTGCTGGACCTGGATTATGCCGAAGATTCGCAGTGCGATACCGACATGAACGTGGTGATGGACGGTAAGGGCGGATTCATCGAACTGCAGGGCACGGCCGAAGGCGAGGCGTTTTCGCGCGAGCATCTGAATGCCCTGCTCGGCCTGGCCGGCAAAGGCATCGATGAACTGCTTGCGCTTCAGCAGAACGCGCTGGACGCATGAGTTCGCACATCGGCGCCTTCGCTCTGGTCGTCGATGACTACGACCGCGCCATCGCCTATTACACCGGCATGCTCGGCTTCGAACTGCGCGAGGATTCGCCGCGCGGAGACGGCAAACGCTGGGTACTGGTCGCGCCACCGGGCGCGCAGACCGCAATCCTGCTGGCCCAAGCCGCCAATGATGTGCAGCAGGCCTGCATCGGAAAACAGACCGGCGGCCGCGTCGGCTATTTCCTGCATACCGACGATTTCGCACGCGACCATGCCCTGTTTCTGGAGCGTGGCGTTAAATTCTGCGAATCACCACGACATGAACCCTACGGCAGCGTAGCGGTGTTCGAAGATTTATATGGCAACCGCTGGGATCTTCTGGAACGGCGCGCATGAAGCTGGTCATCGCCACCTCCAATAAAGGCAAGCTGGCCGAGATGCTGCCGATTCTGGGAGCGGCCGGCATCGAGGGCATTCCGCAGAGCCATTACGGGTTTCCGGATGCCGAGGAAACCGGTCATACCTTTGTCGAGAACGCCCTGCTGAAAGCGCGCAACGCCTGCCGGCAGACCGGCCTGCCGGCGCTGGCCGACGACTCCGGCCTGATCATCGACGCGCTCGGCGGCGCGCCGGGATTGATTTCCGCACATTACGCCGGTGTGCACGGCGATGCCAAAGGCAACATCGGCAAAGTGCTGGCAGAGATGGCGGCGCTTTCCAATCCGGTGTGCACGGCCCGTTTTTACTGTTGCATCGTGCTGCTCGCGCATGCCGAGGATCCGCAGCCGGTGATCGCCGAAGGCGTCTGGCACGGTGAAATTCTGGATGCGCCTTTGGGCGAAAACGGTTTCGGTTATGATCCGATCTTCTGGGATCCGCAGCTGAAACAATCCGCCGCACAAGTGCCGGCCGAACTCAAAAACCGTATCAGCCATCGCGCTCGCGCCCTGGCCGCGCTGCAGGCGCGCTTGGCCAAGCATGCCTGAGCTGATGCCGCCGCCGCTGGCGCTGTACATCCATATTCCGTGGTGCGTGAAGAAATGTCCCTACTGCGATTTCAACTCGCACGGGCAAAAAAGTGAATTGCCGGTAGTCGATTACATCGCAGCACTGACCCGCGATCTGGAGCAGGATCTGCCTCTGGTGTGGGGACGCACGATTAGCAGCGTGTTCTTTGGCGGCGGTACACCCAGCCTGTTTTCCGGCGCGGCCATCGGCGACATCCTGAGCATGGCCAATTCGCGACTACGCTTCGCGCCGAATTGCGAAATCACCCTAGAATGCAACCCCGGCACTGCCGAGCACGACCGCTTCGCCAGTTATCTCTCAGCCGGCGTGAATCGCCTGAGTTTCGGCGTGCAGAGTTTTGATGACGGTTGCCTTCAGCGTCTAGGCCGCATCCATGATGCCGAGCGGGCGCGGGCGGCGGTGATCAACGCTCAGGACTCCGGTTTCAGCAACATCAATCTCGATCTGATGTATGCCCTTCCGCAGCAGACCTTGGCCATGGCACTGAATGATGTGGAACAGGCCCTGGCGCTGAATCCGCAGCATCTGTCGCACTATCAGCTCACGCTGGAACCGAACACCTTGTTCGCGGCCAAACCGCCGGCCGGCATCCCGGAAATGGATGATGCCTGGGACATGCAGGAAGCCTGCATCGCACGCATGGCCGAAGCGGGCTTCAGCCAATACGAAGTTTCCGCCTACGCCCGCGAAGGCCAGCGCTGCCAACATAATCTGAATTACTGGACCTACGGCGATTATCTTGGCATCGGCGCCGGCGCGCATGGCAAGATCAGCAGCGGGCACGACGGACGCATCCTGCGGCGCTGGAAACCGAAGCACCCGGAAACCTACATCGCCAGCGCAGGCACGCAAGCTGGCATCGGCGGCGACGAATTCGTGTTGCCGGAAAATCGACCGTTCGATTACATGCTCAATGCACTGCGCTTGGTGGACGGCTTTTCGCTGGCTGATTTTGAATTACGCACTGGCCTAGGCCGTGAAGCGATTGCAACGCAATTGGATGAAGCCGCAGAACGTGGCTGGTTGGACATCTCGGGTGACCGGGCAAAGCCTACTGAGTTGGGTATGCGTTTTGCCAATGATGTCATGGGTTTATTTCTGCACTGAAAATTCCGCTCGATAATTCCGGAAGCGCTTGTTAAACTAAATATGCTTCAAGTGTTCGGGAAGTTGGTGCGAATCCAACACTGCCCCCGCAACGGTAAGTCAGGTAAGTCATTCAATAAGCCACTGGGAAACTGGGAAGGCGAATGGCGGCGGTACTGACTAGTCCGGAGACCGGCTTGAAGACAGCGGCGGTGCCCATGCACCGTCTTTTGCACGTTGCGGAGGGCAGCGCGGCCGAATTATTGTCTGCGGCGCTCTGCCGTGCAATGGTTTCGTCGGCTCCTCTTCGCTGTGCGGCGCGGGTGCGCACCACAATAGGAACCTTGATGAAATCTCCGATCTGCTTCACCTTTATATCCTCCGCCCTTCTATTCACGCTGCAGGCAAGCGCCGACGATGCGGCCCGTAATCTCGACCGCGTCCAGGTCACCGGCAACCGCATCGCACAGGGCGCCGGCGATGCCGGCCACAGCATCACCGTGCTCGAACGCGCCGATATCGAGGCCAGCCGCTCCGTCGATGTGATCGACCTGCTCGGCAAGCAGACCGGCATCGATGTGGTGCGTACCGGCGGCAGCGGCTCGCAGAACTCGATTTTCATCCGCGGCGGCAATTCCAACCATGCGCTGATCCTGATCGACGGCATCCGCGTCAACTCCGCGACGCAGGGCCTGTTCGATTTCGCCCATCTACCGCTGGCGCTGATCGAGCGCATCGAAATCGTGCGCGGACCGCGCGCTTCAGTCTGGGGCTCGGACGCCCTGTCGGGCGTCATCCAGATTTTCACCCGGGCCCCGCACAGCACGCACGCCGAAATGCGTTTAGGCAGCTACCGCCGCGCCGGTCTAGATGCAGGCACCGGCATCGCCGGTGATAACGGCCGTTTCGCCATCAGCGCCGGTTTTGATAGCTTCGATGGCTTCTCCGCGACTACCCCGGACAACCTCTGGAGTTATGATCCGGACAAGGACGGCTACCGCAATGAACATGCTGCGCTTCAGACCGGAACCGTGCTCGGCACGCAGAACCTCAACTTCACCGGTATCGCTACCCGCGGCGATGTCGAGTTCGACCAGGGTCGCACGCAGGCCGACAATCACAGCTGGAATCTCGCCCTTAGCGGTGCTTTGAGCCCGATGTGGCAGCACCGGCTTAGTCTGGGGCAGTCCTACGAAAAGCTCGACACCCCCGCCTACGCCAGTATTTATGGCAGTCGCCGGAATAGTCTGGATTGGTCCAATACGCTGGCGCTTAACAAGGGCACGATGGCATTCGGCGTGAATGCCTCCAATGAATCGGGGTATTCGAACAGCTGGAGTGGAACGGAGTTCAAAGAAAACCGCCATAACCATGGACTGTTTGGCGTCTGGAACGGCAGCTTTGGCCGGCAAACCATCGAGCTGGCCTCGCGATGGGATGACAACAGCCAGTTTGGCAGTCGGGTCACTTCCAGTGGTGCTTGGGCAATGCAGGCATCCCCCGAGAGCCGCTGGCGTGCCAGTTGGGGCCAGGGTTTTCGCGCGCCGAATTTCAACGAACTGTACTACCCCGGCTTTTTCGGCAGCTTCGGGGGCAACCCGAATCTTGATCCGGAACGCTCGCAGAGTCTTGAATTGGGCTACAGCCACAGTTTCAGCAACGCGCTGCGTGCTGAATTCTCGGCCTACCGCAGCCGCATCGATGATTTGATTGCCTTCGAAGGCGTCAACAATCAAGCCATCAATATCCAGAAAGCCGGCATCGAAGGTGTCGAGGCGGAACTGTCCGGTTCTGCGGGCGCATGGCTTTGGCGTACTCAGGGCACCTGGACGCAGGCCGTGAATGAGCGCACCGGAAAGGCCTTGCTGCGCCGGCCCAAGTTAAAAGGTCTGATCGACGTGCGCTACCGATTCGAAGGTGGCTCCGAACTGGGTCTGGAAGTCAGCGGTACCGGCAAACGGCCTGACTTCGGCAATGACCTGCCCGGTTACGGCCGGATCGATCTGAACGTCAGCTGGCCGATGTCCAAACAATGGCGGTTGGAAGGACGTCTTGAGAATCTGGCCGACCATGAATACCGGTTGGTGGATGGCTACGCCACGCCCGGCCGCAGTCTGTTCCTGCGTCTAAATTACCTGCCGAAGTGATTCTGCACCCCCTTGAAACCCTTACGGCCTGGGTTATGCTAGGCAGGCATCATCTAAAGGCATATCACATTGAATAGTTACAAGCAGCATCTCGAGACCATTACCGGTATCGCGCAGACCGCATTGGTCCGCTCCGGGTACGACCATCTGGTCATCGCGGCTGGCATCGAAAAGCTTCGCTTCCTTGACGATTGCACCTACCCGTTCAAAGCCAACCCACAGTTCAAGTATTGGCTGCCGCTGTGCCAGCATCCGAACAGCTGGATTGCATTCACCCCCGGTAAAAAACCGCTCCTGGTGTATTTCCAGCCGGACGACTACTGGCACGTGCCGCCCAGCGCTCCGCAGGGCGAGTGGGTCGAGCATTTCGATATCCGTATCATCGGTGACGCCAGTGAGGCTGCCAAACATCTGCCCGATCCGGCACGCAGCGCCATCATCGGTGAAGCCGAAGCCGCTGTCGGCACAATCATTCCGAATAACCCGGCAGACTTGCTGGCCTATCTGCATTACCACCGCGCCTATAAAACACCTTACGAAATGGAGCAGATGCGCAAAGCCCAGGCCAAAGCCGTGCGTGGTCATGCCGCCGCCGAGCAGGCC
This sequence comes from Arenimonas sp., assembly GCF_044348765.1. Classification (GTDB taxonomy): domain Bacteria; phylum Pseudomonadota; class Gammaproteobacteria; order Xanthomonadales; family Xanthomonadaceae; genus Arenimonas. Next base: position 16,289 of record NZ_JBIKSE010000009.1, on the reverse strand, counting down.
TTCCGTGCCGGAGGTTCCGAGGCAGAGATCAATGCCGCCTTTCTTGCCGGCGCTGGCCATACCGACAGCGATGTGCCCTACAACAACATCGTGGCGCTGAACGAGAACGGCGCGACCCTACACTACCAGTACAAGAGCTTCAAAAAGCCCGCCCACCAGCGCTCCTTGCTCATCGATGCCGGCGCCGAGTACAACGGCTACGCCGCCGACATCACCCGCACCTACGGCAACGGCTTCGAACTTTACGAACAACTGATTGCCGCCGTTGACAGCGAGCAGCAGGCCTTGTGTGCACAGGTCCGTTCCGGAACCGATTACCGTGACCTGCATCTACAGGCCCATCTGCGCCTTGGTGGCGTGCTGCGCGATTTGGGCATTGTCGATATGGATCCGGGCAGCATGCTGGAGAAAGGGGTGAGCTCGGTGTTCTATCCGCATGGTCTGGGCCATCCGATTGGTCTGCAGGTACACGATGTGGCCGGCTTCAGCGATGAAAACGGCATGCTGATTCCGCGCCCGGATGGCCATCCGTTCCTGCGCATGACGCGCACCCTGGCTCCGGGCATGGTCGTTACCATCGAACCCGGAATCTACTTCATTCCAATGCTTCTGGCAGATTTGAAAAACCGTCCGGAAGCCAAAGTCGTGAACTGGGCCAAGGTCGAACAGTTGATGCCCTATGGCGGCGTGCGCATCGAAGACGAAGTGCACTGCACCGAAGACGAACCGGAAAACATCAGCCGCGATGCCTTCGCGGCGCTTTGATCAGGAACTGCAGCTGAGCATCGAACAACCGGCCCGGTGCATCGATTCCGGCGGGCACTTGCGGACCCAGCGGGCATCATCGACGGCATCGGCATAGGGTGTCTTCAGGCGCATGAAGATGTCCTGCAGCGGCTGCAGATTGCCGGCGTGCGCCGCATCGATGACATCCTGCACCAGATGATTGCGCAGAATGAATACCGGATTGACGGCACGCATCGAAGACCCGCGGTCGGCAAGCGCCGATTCCGCCAGCAGATTCCGGTAAAGCTGCAGCCACGCGTGCAAGGGCGCAGCATCCGGGGTTTCCGCATAGCTGCACCCCAGCAAGGCCTGCACGGATTCGGGTTCGCTGCAGTCCGCGTCCCGGACGGCAATGCGGGTCAGTGCATCGAAGAACAGATTGAAGTCCATCTCCAGCGCGCTGAGCACATGCACCAGTTGCTGGTAGCACAGCGGATTGGCCTGCAGCACCTCGGCAGACAAACCGAGTTTGTCCGCGAGCAGGCGGTTCCATCCAGCATGGAATTCCTGATTGAAGGCCGTCAGACTGTCCTGCAATGGCGTGACATCGCCGATCAGCGGATACAGGACATTGCCCAGCCGCGACAGATTCCATTGTGCGATGGCCGGCTGGTTGCCATAACTGTAACGCCGGCCTTGGGCATCGGTGGTGTTCGGCGTCCATTGCAGATCGTATTTTTCCAGCCAGCCATACGGTCCGTAATCGATGGTTTCCGACAGCACTGACATGTTGTCGGTGTTCATCACGCCGTGCACGAAACCGACCGCCATCCAGCGCGCAACCAGCTCGGCTGTGTTTCGGCAGATCTGATCGAACATTCGGGCAACGGCATCCGGCGCTTCGGCGTCAATCTGCGGAAAATGCGCAGCAAGGGTGAAATCGACCAAGCTCTTCAGCAACACACGTTCATCGCGCTGGGCCAGCAGTTCGAAATGACCGAAGCGCAGGAAGCTCGGGGAAACCCGGCACACTAGCGCACAGGGCTCCGGCTCGGGATGACCGTCATAGAACATATCACGTTCGACCGTACTGTCCGTGCCGATGAGCGACAGTGCCCGCGTGCTGGGAATGCCAAGATGATGCATGGCCTCGCTGCACAGGAACTCACGGATGCTTGAACGCAGCACGGCACGGCCGTCGGCATGGCGCGAGAACGGGGTACGGCCGGCGCCTTTCAATTGCAGGGTATAAGTTCCGATTTCACCCAGATTGATAGCACGGCCATCGCCGAGCTGTCCGGCCCAATGCCCGAATTGATGCCCACCATAAACGGTTGCATACGGGCGACTGCCGGGAACCACGGCATTACCGGCAAGCACATCGCGCACCGCGTCGGACAAGGCCGCATCCGCCGGCAAGCCGAGCAACGCTGCCGTTTCCTCAGACCACAGCAACAGCTTGGGGTTGCTGACCGGCTCGGGTTCCACCCGCGCATACAGTGCCTGCTGCACCACACGCGGTAGCCGGCCCGTGTTGGCATCGGCAGGAAAATGACGGGTGAAACGGTCATCGAATACGAACATCTAGCGCGGGACTCGGCGGCAATGGGCAGCCTGAAGCGTAGCAGTCGCCCGGTAAAGGCTCAATAGTGGCTTGATTTTACTGGCAGGGAAGACGCACGGCTTTCGGAAAAGCCCTGGATTTGCTAGTCTAGAGCTCTCATTCTTTACTAAAAACAAGCATTTGCTTGTCGCCCGTCATGGATAAAAGTTTCGATCCGAGTCAGTTCGAAGGCAAATGGTACGCCCACTGGGAAACCACCGGTTGCTTCACACCATCGGGCCGGGGCCCGGCGTACACCATCATGCTGCCGCCGCCGAATGTGACTGGCACCCTGCATATGGGTCATGCCTTCCAGCACACCCTGCAGGACGCACTGATCCGCTACCACCGCATGAACGGTTATGACACCCATTGGCAAATGGGTACCGACCATGCCGGCATCGCCACCGAAATGGTGGTCAACCGCAATCTCGCTCAGGCCGGACAGGGCGAAACCCGCGATACGCTCGGTCGGGATAAATTCATCGCGAAGGTCTGGGAATGGAAACAGCAATCCGGCGACACCATCACCCGGCAGATGCGCCGGCTCGGTACCTCCGGTGATTGGAGCCGTGAACGCTTCACCATGGATGACGGCCTGTCGCAAGCGGTAATCGAAACTTTCGTGCGTCTACATGCTGAAGGCCTCATCTACCGCGGCCAGCGCCTAGTGAACTGGGATCCAGTGCTGAAAACCGCGATTTCCGATCTGGAAGTGGTCAGCGAAGAAGAAAATGGTTACCTGTGGTCGATCGCCTACCCATTGGCTGATGACAGTGGCACCCTGACCGTGGCCACCACCCGTCCGGAAACCCTGTTGGGCGACACCGCGGTAATGGTACATCCCGAAGACGAACGCTATGCACATCTCATCGGTAAAACGCTTAGGTTGCCATTGACCGATCGCGAGATTCCAATCATCGCAGACGACTATGTCGATCGCGAATTCGGCACGGGCGTGGTCAAGGTCACGCCGGCGCATGATTTCAATGACTATGCGGTCGGCCAACGGCATAGCCTGCCGATGATCAACATCCTGACGCCCGATGCGCATCTAAACGATGCCGTGCCGGAAACATACCGCGGGTTGGACGTGAAGGCCGCGCGCAAAGCGGTGTTGACCGACTTGACCGAGGCCGGACTGCTGGTCGATGAAAAACCGCATAAGTTGCAGGTACCGCGCGGCGACCGTACCGGCCAGGTGATTGAACCCTACCTCACCAACCAGTGGTTCGTGAAGATGGATACGCTCGGCAAGCGCGGCTTGGAACTTGTCGAGAACGGCTCGGTGAAATTCGTGCCTGAAAACTGGATCAACACCTACCGGCACTGGATGGAAAATATCCAGGACTGGTGTATTTCGCGCCAGCTCTGGTGGGGCCATCGTATTCCGGCCTGGTACGATGCCGAGGGCAACATCTTCGTCGGTCACAATGAAGCCGAAGTCCGCTTGAAACACGGCATTACCGAAGCCACTGTACTGATGCGCGACAATGACGTACTGGAAACCTGGTTCAGTTCGGCGCTGTGGTCGCACTCCACGCTCGGTTGGCCGGATGAAAAAGCCATGATCGCACTGGAATACGACAAACGCTTGCCGACTTCGGTGCTGGTCACTGGTTTTGACATCATTTTCTTCTGGGTCGCCCGGATGATCATGATGACCGACCATTTCACCGGCCGTGTGCCGTTCAAGCATGTGTACATCACCGGTCTGGTGCGCGATAAGGACGGCCAGAAGATGTCGAAATCAAAAGGCAATATCCTCGATCCGATCGACATCATCGATGGCATTACGCTGGATGCCTTGGTGGAAAAACGCACCCAGGGCCTGATGCAACCGCAGATGGCCGAGAAAATCCGTAAGGCCACGCACAAGGAATTTCCGGACGGTATTCCGGCCTTCGGTACCGATGCCCTGCGCTTCACCTTTGCCTCGCTGGCCACGCACGGGCGCGACATCAAGTTCGACCTCAACCGGGCCGAAGGCTACAAGAACTTCTGCAACAAACTCTGGAATGCCGCCCGCTTTGTGCTGATGCATTGCGAAGATTTCAACGCCAAGGGCGTCCCGGCCGCGCAATCGCAGGCCGAACGCTGGCTGCTAGCGCAATTGGCCCAAACCAGCCGCGAGGTGGAAACCCATTTCGCTGAATACCGTTTCGATCTGGCCAGTACGGCGCTCTATGAATTCACTTGGAACACCTATTGCGACTGGTTCCTGGAGCTCGCCAAACCGGCACTGGCCGGTGACGATAAAGCCGTCGCCGACAGCATGCGTCATACCCTGCTATTCGCACTGGAAGCCACACTGCGTCTGCTGCATCCGGTGATTCCGTTCATCACCGAGGAAATCTGGCACGCCATCGCGCCAAAGCTCGGCTTGGCCGGCGATACCATCAGCACCCGCGCCTATCCGAAAGTCAGCGACTTCGGTACGACCGATGCCGCAGCGGTCGCCGATATCGAATACTTGAAAGCGGTGGTCGGCAACATCCGCCGTATCCGCAGTGAAATGAACATCGCCCCGGGGAAACCCATTCCGTTGCTGTGGCAGTCCGGTCACAGCGATGACCGCAAGCGTTTGGCCAATGCCGATACCGCCTTGAAATTCCTTGCGCGAGTGGAATCCATCGATGAACTTACCGGCGAAGCGCCGGCCGCGGCGACGGCTTTAATCGGCGAACTACAGGTATTCATTCCCCTGGCCGGTCTGATTGATCTGGAAGCCGAGAAGTCGCGCTTGGGCAAGGAACTCAAACGCATTGAAATCGAGATCGGCAAATGCCGCGGCAAGCTGGCCAGCGACACCTTCGTGGCCAATGCACCGGAAGCGGTGGTGGCCCAGGAGCGCCAGCGTCTGGCCGACTGGCAGGCCCAGCAGACGGTCTTGGCCGGTCAACTGCAGAAACTGGGGTAAATCCTGGCGACGAATTCGGCGCAGCCTCAAAGCGTGCCGAAATCGAATCCCTGCAACTCGATGGCCATCACGATGCCATCTTCGCGACCTTTGGCAGCTGGATAATAATTCGGGCGTTTGCCGATTTCATTGAAGCCTTCGCTTTCGTATAAGGCAATGGCGTGCGGATTGCTGGGCCTAACCTCGAGGAACAGCCGCTGCAGGCGGTGCCAGCGCGATACTTCGAATACCTGCCGCAGTAGGCGCCGGCCCTGTCCATGACCCTGATGCTCGGGCGCCACGCAGAGATTAAGTAGATGGCCTTCTCCAGCCGCGCAGCTCATCACAAAATAGCCGATGATCCCGGACAGTCCTTCCAGCATCCAGCACTCATGGCCGGCATAGAGGCAGTCCCGGAAGATGCCGGCCGTCCAGGGAAACGGATATGCACGGTTTTCGACCGCCATCACCGCATCGACATCGGCCTGCCGGATCAGACGTAATTGCGGATCGCTGGCCTTTTGCGCATTCATCGGCCGTGACGCAAGGACCGGATGGCGCGCCAGACCATTTTCTTGCCCTCGGCTCCTAGCACCGGGTCCGGCAAGGCCGCGGTATCAATACCTTCCGCGTAAGCTCTGATATTCAGGCCGAGGCGGGTTTGCCAGAATCCAGATTCCGCTTTAGCGACGGGTGTTGCCAAGGGCGCAGAAGACGTGGACACCACCGATTGATACACGGTCAATCCCATGGCCTGCAGACGCTCGCGTTCCAAACGGCTAAACATGCTCAGGCGGAAGTGGATTTCGGTTTGAGTTTCAGCCACAGCCAATACAGCGGGCCAGAAACGGCATAGGAGCCGGCCATCAGTAACAATACCCGGGCCGGGTCAATGAACAGGGCGACCAGAACCGCGACCACGACCAAAGCCATGCCGAACGGAATGCGGTCTTCGCGCTCTTTGGGTTGCCCGGAACCCTTGAAGCTGACATAGCGGAAGCGCGACACCATCAGCAATCCGCATGCAACGGTCATCGCCAATGCAAGGTAACGTAGCTCCTGACCTTGCCAGCCGAATTCATTCATCGCCCAAACGAAGGACATCATCATGCCGGCCGAGGACGGACTATTCAGACCAATGAACCAGCGCTTGTCGACTGAACCCACTTGAGTATTAAATCGGGCCAGACGCAACGCGGCACAAACGGCATAGAGGAAGGCCGCGGCCCAGCCGACCTTTCCGAGCAGAGTGCCATCCAGTTTCATGCTGCTCAGGGCCCAGTGAAACATCACCAACGAGGGTGCGATACCGAAGCTGACCAAATCGGCCAGCGAATCATACTGCACGCCGAATTCACTGCTGGTACCGGTCAGCCGCGCCACCCGGCCGTCGATACCGTCGAACACCGCGGCGATGAAAATAGCCACTGCCGCGGCTTCGAAACGGCCGTTTGCGGCGGCGAGAATGGCATAAAAACCAGCGAACATGCCGCAGGTGGTCAGCAGGTTCGGCAACAGGTAAATGTGCTTGTTGCGGGGACTTTGCGGCAGGGGATTCGGTTCCATGAGCCCAGTTTACCCAGTTTCGGCGGCCACTGTCCAAAAATGACTTGGGCAATCCGGCGTTAGCCCTTACAATAAACACTTGAAAACACGTGATTTACGCCATGCGCCTGTCCCAGTTCCATCTGCATACTTCGAAAGAAACCCCAGCCGACGCCGAAATCGTCAGCCATCAGCTGATGCTACGTGCGGGCCTGATCCGCCGACTGGGATCCGGCCTATATACCTGGACCCCGCTCGGCCTGCGGGTCCTGCGCCACGTCGAAACGGTGGTGCGCGAGGAAATGAACCGGGCCGGCGCCCTGGAAATGCTGATGCCCTCGATCCAGCCGAAGGAGCTCTGGGAGGAAACCGGTCGTTGGCAGAAATTCGGCGGACAACTGCTGAAAATCAAGGACCGTAAACAGGCCGATTATGTGTACGGCCCGACCCATGAAGAAGTCATCACCGATTTCGCGCGCCAGGAACTGCGGAGCTACAAACAACTGCCTCTGAATTTCTATCAGATCCAGACCAAATTCCGCGATGAAATCCGTCCACGTTTCGGCATCATGCGCGCCCGAGAATTCTTGATGAAGGATGCCTACTCCTTCCATCTGAGCCCGGAATGCCTGGCACAGACCTATCAGGTCATGTTCGATGCCTATAGCCGCATCTTCACCCGTCTCGGCCTGCGCTTCCGCGCCGTCAATGCTGACACCGGCGCTATCGGCGGCAGTGCCTCGCACGAATTCCATGTACTGGCCGATTCCGGTGAAGACGCCATCGCATTTTCCGACACGTCGGATTACGCGGCCAACATTGAAATGGCGGAAGCTCTCGCCCTTGGCGGCGAACGCGGAACAGCCGCAGAGCACCTATGTGATGCAGCAACTCCATCGCAGACCACCTGCGAATCCGTTGCTGAACTGCTGGGTGTCGCACTAACGCGGACGGTCAAAAGCCTCGCACTCATTTCAGAGCACGGCTTCACACTGGCCTTGGTGCGCGGCGATCATGCTGTCAACGAAATCAAACTGGCGAAAGTGCCGGGGCTTACCGACTACCGGATGGCTAACGATGCCGAAATTGCCGAGTACCTCGGTGCACAGCCCGGCTTTCTCGGTCCGGTCAAACCGCTGAAACCGGTTTACGTGATTGCCGATCGCACAGTCGCGCAGATGGCCGACTTCATCGTCGGTGCCAACCGTGATGGTTTCCATCTACAGGGTGTGAACTGGGATCGTGATTTGCTAGAACCCGATGTTGTCGCCGATATCCGGAACGTGGTCGAAGGTGATCCGTCTCCGGACGGCAAGGGCATTCTGTCAATCGCCCGCGGCATCGAAGTCGGGCATGTATTCCAGCTCGGCCAGAAATATGCCGAGGCCATGAATGCCACCGTACTCGACCAGAACGGCAAGGCCCAGATCATGTTCATGGGCTGCTATGGCATCGGTGTCAGCCGGATCGTCGCCGCCGCGATTGAACAGAACTTCGACGCCAACGGCATCCGCTGGCCGGAGGCGATGGCGCCCTGGCAGGTCGCCGTGTGCGTGATCAATCCGAAGAATGATTCCGCCGTCAGTGTTTATGCCGACAAACTTTATGCCGATTTGCAGGCCAAAGGTCTGGGCGTTTGCCTCGATGACCGCGGCCTACGTCCAGGCGCGATGTTCGGTGATATCGAACTGATTGGCATTCCGCACCGCGTGGTGGTTTCCGACCGTGGCCTGCAGGCTGGCACGCTAGAGTACCGTCACCGCAGCGCGGAAGCCTCTGAAAATATTAGTGAATCAGAATTGTTGGCGCGCCTTGGCGTCTGATCTCACAGCCTACAGATAACGGCGGGATGAAACCAGAAGGTTGCCGAACAAAATGCCGGCGACCAGCGCGATCAGGGCCGCGAATAGCGAAAACGCCAGATCCAGGCTGCTGGCGAAATCCTGTGCGAATGCGATGTTAAGGGTACGGTAGCCGAGACTTCCCGGCACCAGAAGGATGATGCCAGGAACCCGGATCAGAGCGCCCGGACGATTGAAAATGCGCGCATACAGATTCGACACCGCGGTTACGGTGAATGCGGCGAGAAATGTACTCACCGGAATGTCACCCGTGGTCAAGGACGGTAGGAGAGCACAGACTTTCATCACGCCATAGCCGAGAAGCACCGCTGCCATCGCAATCGGAATATCGCGCCAATGGGTTTTGAACAGCACGGCCAGCGCAAACGCACCTGGAAGCAACATCGCCCATGGCATCCAGACCGGCAGTACCGAGGATCCGGCGTTGCTGAGCAGTTGCCAGCCGGAAAGCTGGACCAGCTGTGCTGCGAGAATGGTGCCGAAGGTCAGTTTCATCAACACGGTCATCGCGCCGGCGAAACGCGCGCTGCCGGAGACCAGTTGCTGATTGGCGAGTTCATTGATGGCCGAAGTCAGCATCATGCCGGGCATCATGATGATCAGCGCTGAAATGACTACCGGCTGGATACTCAATGGCGCCAGGAAACAGCCGATCAGGAATGCCGCCAAAGTGACCAGAAACGCCGCGACTGCCTCCACCGCATCATGCCATTGCGTTCTGCGCTCGCCATAGTGGGCCAGCAGGCCGATCATCATGCCCAACAGGGCGGCGATGCCGAAATCATTCCAGCCGGTACGGGGAAACAGACTGACCACCATCGCCGAAGCGATACCGAAGCAGGCCACCGATGCGATACGGTAGCCGGGGGTCGGTTCGCGGTCCATGGCCTTGAGCTGGGATAATCCACTGGCGATATCCAAGGTTCCGGCCATGACCTGCTCGGCGATGGCATCAGCATCGGACAAACGCCCGAGATGGGTGTCACCCGGCTTGAGACGCATGACCCGAGTCACCGTATGCGGTGGCCCGAGCATCGGATCCTGAAAACTGATGATGAATCCGGTCGGATTCGACCAGATGCTGACCTGCAGGCCGAGTTTGCTTGAAACCCGATCGACCGCACCCTCGAGCCGGTTGACCGAGGTCCCGGAGGTATGCAGGTGCCGCGCCAGCTCGATTACGAAATCGACACGCTCACCGAATCGGTCGTGGATAATGCGGCTGGTCATGCCTATTCGCTTCTCTGGGCCAGAGTGCATTGTAGGACAACTGCTATTGTTTGCCCATCTGCGATAAACTGGGCACATCCCATAGGATGTCCGTGATGCCGATGGCCACATGGCTCGACAATACCGAACCCGGACTGCGTCCGGATCCACAACAGACCGAACGGTTACTGGCCTCAGGTGACTGGACTTTCCGCCAAGCTGAGCACCTGTTGGCACTGATAGCCGGTGCCGGCAAAGGTATCCAGGCCGTGGATGCGTGTGCCGTCACACGTCTCGATGCGAGCGGATCAAAGCTGCTGCTGAACCTGATGGCGCAGCTCGGCTTGCCAGCACCGGCATTACTTGCCAAGCCTGAACATGCCACTCTGATCGAAGCCGTCCGTAATGCCGGGGCTCCGTTACCCTCAACACCAGCGACCGGAAATTCGATGGTTCGGATTCTGGAAAGCATTGGCCGATGGGTGGTAAATGCATATTGGAATATCCTGGTATTTCTGGACTTCCTCGGCCGCACCCTGCTCAGCCTGATGGAAAGCTTTTTTAATCCTCGGCATTGGCGGGTAACCTCCATCGTCTTCCATATGCAGGCAGTCGGTTTGAATGCCGTGCCGCTGGTGATGTTGCTCAGCTTCATGGTCGGTGCGGTCGTCGCGTTTCTGGGCGCCACGGTTCTCAGCGAATTCGGGGCGCAGCTCTGGGTCGTGGAGCTCGTCGGTGTCGCATTCTTCCGCGAATTCGGCGTATTGTTGACCGCCATCCTATTGGCCGGCCGCACCGCTAGTGCGTTCACCGCGCAGATCGGTTCGATGAAAAGTGGCGAAGAGCTCGACGCCATCCGCACCATGGGTCTGGATCCGATTGAATTGTTGGTGCTGCCACGCCTGAAGGCGCTATTGCTGACGCTGCCTCTGCTGACCTTTCTAGCCACCATCGCCGGGCTGCTCGGCGGCATGGCGGTCTGCGTCTGGCATCTCGACATCTCACCGGAAATGTTCATCGGCCGCCTGCAGAATGAATTGTCGCCACGGCACTTCTGGGTCGGCATGAGCAAAGCACCGATTTTTGCCATGGTCATCGGCCTAATTGGCTGTCTCGAGGGTTTCAAGGTGAAAAACAATGCACAGTCGGTCGGTGAACACACCACCTCCAGCGTGGTACAGTCCATTTCATTAGTGATTCTGCTCGATGCTTTGGCCGCCATGTTTTTCATGGAGCTCGACCTGTGAGTACCGACGGCATCATCGAAGTCGACGGGCTCAGTAACTGCTTCGGCGACTCGGTTGTGCACGAAAACTTGGATCTGCAGGTCCGTCCGGGCGAAATCATCGGTGTGGTCGGCGGATCCGGTTCCGGAAAGTCGGTTCTCATGCGCAGCATTCTTGCGTTACACCGACCGCAGGCGGGCCGCATCCGGGTACTGGGCCGGGATGCACTCGCGGTCAATGCCATCAGTCGGGAGTTCATCGAAGGCAACACCGGGGTACTATTCCAGAATGCTGCGCTTTTTTCATCGCTTACCGTGCTCGAAAACGTCATGGTGCCGCTGAAGGAACACAGCACTCTTCCGGAGCCGGTCATGCGCGATCTGGCCATGGTGAAAATCCAGCTGGCTGGTTTGAGTGCTGATGCCGCATTGAAGCTGCCGGCCGAACTGTCCGGTGGTATGCGCAAGCGCGCCGGCATCGCACGCGCATTGGCACTCGACCCTGCACTGCTTTTCCTCGATGAGCCGACCGCGGGTCTCGATCCGATCGGTGCAGCCAGCTTCGACCAGCTGATTCTGTCCATCCAGCGCGCACTGGGACTGACCGTATTCCTGATTACGCACGATTTGGATACCTTGTACACTATCTGTGACCGCGTCGCGGTGCTGGCTGACCGCCGGGTTCTGGTCAACGCGCCGATCAATGAAGTCGCTGCCTTCGACCATCCGTGGATTCAGGAGTACTTCCATGGTCCACGTGGACGGGCCGCCAAAAAAGCCCAGGAGAAGCTGTAATGGAAACTCGTGCCAATCATGTCCTGATCGGGTTCTTTACCTTGGTGGTACTGACGCTTTTAATCGGGTTCGCGTTGTGGGCCGCCAAATTCGCTTCTGACAGCAGCTGGAACGAATACGATGTGGTGTTTTCGGAGGCTGTGACTGGGTTGGGCATTGGAGGTGCGGTTCAGTTCAACGGCATCTCGGTCGGCGAGGTCCGACGTCTGGAAATCGATCCGACCGACCCCAACAAGGTTCTGGTCCGAGTGCGGATCAAATCGGATACGCCGATTAAAGTCGACACCGAAGCCAAGCTGGCATTTGTCGGCCTGACTGGCATCACCCAGATCCAACTGAAATCCTACAATGCCAAAAGCCCTGTGTTGGTGCCAAGCGAAAATACGCCGGTACCGCGCATTTATGCCAAGGAATCGGCACTGTCGAAACTGTTCAGTTCTACCGACGATATCACCACCACTGCCACCAATGTGATGCTGCGCCTGAACCAGGCTTTCAGCGATGAAAACATCAAGAACATCAGCAAGACCCTGGACAGCCTCGAAAAGATCTCCAGTTCGATTGCCACCGAACGCGACGATATCGGTGCAATTATCCGCGATACCCGCGCGGCTATCACTAAACTCGACAATACCCTGGCCAGCACCGAAAGCATCGCTAAAAAACTTGACAACGGCGTAGCCGAACAGTTGCCGGATCTAATTGCCAAACTGGAAACAACATTAGTTCAATATGAAGCACTCGGCCGTAATGCCAACCGCCTGCTGGAAAGCAACGGCGACGCCATCGACAACTTTTCACAACAGGGTCTGGCCCAGGTCGGCCCAGCCATCGCCGAGTTACGCACCCTGCTGAAACAGCTGCGGCGAGTAGCGGCCGAAATCGAAGAACGGCCGAATGCCCTGGTCTCCGGAAAAAGCACCACCGAGGAATTCAAGCCATGAACAACTATCCGATGCGCATCCTGCTGTCACTGCTTATGGTGTTGCCGCTGGTCGGTTGCATTTCGCTGATTAAGGAACCTGATCCCATCGCGGTCTATGCACTGCGTCCGCAGCTTCCGGATAGCACCACTCTACCCGCCGTGAACTGGTCGCTCACGGTCATCCGTCCGAATGCCGTGGCGTTCCTCGACTCCAACCGCATTGCCGTCCGACCCGAACCGAATGTGCTGCAAGTCTATAAAGGTGCAAACTGGTCGGAGTCGCTTCCGGATTTGGTACAGGCCAATCTGGTGCAGGCGCTCGAAAATTCTGGCCGCATCAAATCGGTATCGCGCCAGAACAGTGGCGTGCCTGCGGAAGTCGCGATGTTGGTTGATATCCGTCAATTTGAATCCGTATACGCACCGGACGCGAAGATACCCGATGCTGTCATTCAGATGCATGTGAAGGTTTTGGAATATCCGAGCAACCGCGTTATCGCCGCTCAAACCTTCAGTGTCATCGCGCCATCAGCCAGCAAGGACATCCCAGATGTCGTGCAGGCTTTTGAAAGCGGTCTAAACAGCCTCAGCGCGGATATCATCAGCTTTACCCTGACCAACGGTCGCAGCAAATCCAGATAACCCGGCAGAGCCGGATTACTGATGGATTTTACGGAAGGTCAAATTGATGCGTCCGTCTACCGGCTTGCTGGTACGTGGCAGGCTGTGCTGGTAGTTTTTCTGGGTATCACCGCGCATCAGCAGCAGACTGCCATGCGCCAAGGCTATGCCCGATGATGCTCCTCCCGAACGCGGGCGCAACAGGAAACGGCGCACGCCGCCGATGCTAACCGATGCGATTACCGGCTGCGGGCCGAGTTCGGGTTCATCATCGCTGTGCCAGCCCATGGCATCACGGCCATCGCGGTAATAATTCAGCAGCACACTGTTAAAGGCGTTACCGGTCATCGCTTCAACAGCCGATTTCAATGCCTGCACCGCTGCCGTCCAGGGCTCGGGCAGGAAGCGCGTATTGGAATACCGATAAACGGCTCCCGGATCACCCATCCAGCAACACAGACGCGGGGTCAGCACATGCCGGCCATGAATGTAGAGTTTCGGTTGCCGCCATGGTATTTCTTGCTGCAACTGCGCAAAAAGCACATCCGCTTGCTCTGGCCGCAGAAACCCGGTCGCGTAGGCGATATCGGCGCTCGGTAGCGGTAAGGTCCGCAGGGCGGACGGGTCGGATTGCTCGAACATCCCACGATTATTGCCCAAAGCGCATGAAACCGCGACAATAGAGCGATATTTTCGAGGTGATGCCATGTCCGAACGCGATGTAATGGAATACGACGTCTTGACCGTAGGCGCCGGCCCGGCCGGTCTGGCCTTCGCACTGCGCCTGAAACAGAAGAATCCGGCATTGAGCGTCTGCGTGATTGAAAAGGCCTCCAGTGTCGGCGCGCATGCGCTGTCGGGCGCCGTCATCGAAACCGAAGCGCTGGATGAACTGATTCCCGAATGGCGCAGTAGTCCCCCGCCGATCTGCGTACCGGCCAAAAACGACGAGTTCTGGTTCCTCAGCAAGACCGGGGGTTTCAAGGCACCGATCAATCCGCCGCAGATGAACAACCACGGCAACAGCATTGTCTCACTCGGCGCTCTGTGTGCCTGGCTGGCTGGCCACTGCGAGGCGGCCGGCGTGGAAATCTATCCGGGCTTTGCCGCCGCGGAGATGCTTTATGACGATGACGGCGCCGTCTGTGGCGTGCGCATCGGTGACATGGGTGTGGCCAAGGACGGTACACACAAACCGACCTACACCCAAGGCATCGACATCAGGGCCAAAACTACCGTGCTCGGCGAAGGGGCGCGCGGTCATCTGAGCAAGCAACTGATCGCCCGCTACAAACTCGATGCCGCATGCGATCCGCAGAGTTATTCCATCGGTATCAAGGAACTCTGGCAGGTGCGCGAAGGCGTCGGCGAACCCGGGAAAATCGTGCACAGCATGGGCTGGCCGGCGGACAGCGCCACCTATGGCGGCAGTTTTCTGTATCACCTGGACGGCAACCGTATCGCGCTCGGCTACGTGTCGGGCCTGGACTATACCGACCCGAATTACCAACCGTATGAAGCCTTCCAGCAGTGGAAAAACCACCCGAGCGTGAAGCCCTTGCTCGAAGGTGGCAGCATTCTCTCGGCCGGTGCCCGCGCCATCGTCACCGGCGGCTATCAGAGCCTGCCAAAAGTCGAGATGCCGGGCGCACTGCTGATCGGCTGCGCCGCCGGTCTGCTGAATGTTCCGAAAATCAAAGGCGTGCATCAGGCCCTGCGTTCAGGCATGCTGGCTGCCGAATACCTGGCCGAAAATAACAATAATCCGGCCGGCTGGGATGCCGTACTGCGCGCTTCGGCGGTGGTCGCGGAACTGAAGAAAGTCCGAAATTTCAAACCCGCGTTCAAGAAGGGACGCCTATTCGGCCTGATCAATGCCGGCTGGGAAACACTGACCGGTGGTCTTTCACCGTGGACCCTGAAAGTGAAAGCGGACTGGTCGAGCCTGAAGAAATTGAGCGACGCCGAAAGTCCGGTGCGCGATTATGTGGATCGCACCTTGGCCCCGCGTGACCGATTGGCCGGCGTGTATTTCGCCGCCACGGAACATGACGAAGACCAACCCATTCACCTTCAGGTTGCCAATACCGATATCTGTATCACGAAATGTGCGGAAGAATACGGCAACCCCTGCACGCGCTTCTGCCCGGCCGGTGTGTATGAAATTACGCAGGACGATGCCGGTAAGCGTCTACAGATCAACGCCGCCAACTGCGTGCACTGCAAGACCTGCGACATCAAAGATCCGTACCAGATCATCAACTGGATCACGCCGGAAGGCGGTGCTGGTCCGAACTACCAGAACCTCTGAGACCCGCCATGCTCGCGCTCGTCTCTGTTGCCGCCGCCCATGCCCTGGATGAAGATCTGCTACCGTTGTCGGCAGCACTGGACGTCGCCGGCATCGCACACCGCATCGTGAACTGGGATGAGCCCGCGGTGGACTGGTCGCATTACCGCGCCGTGCTGATCCGCTCACCCTGGGATTACATCGAAAAACTGCCGGAGTTCTTGGACTGGGCCGCCCGCGTGTCGGCGCAGACCGAATTGCTGAATCCGCTGCAGGTCATCACCAGCAACACCGACAAACATTATCTCGACGCGCTCGCCAAGATCGGCATCCATACCGTGCCTAGCCGCTTCATCGAGCCCGAGCAACATGCCGAGGACGGTCTGCATGACTTCCTCGATAGCTTTGAACACCCCGAATTCGTGGTCAAGCCCACGGTCGGTGCCGGATCGAAAGACGCCCAACGTTACGGCCGTGAGGATGTCGATGCGGCACTGATGCACATCAAACGCCTGCAGCTGAAAAATCGCAGCACCCTGCTGCAACCTTACTTAAGCAAAGTCGATGACGCGGGCGAAACCGCCCTGCT